>JAJUJD010000158.1 GCA_029267315.1 Alcaligenaceae bacterium | reverse complement strand
GTTAACCATGGAAATGTAGAAGACGCCATATCGCTAGCCATCAGTGAACCGTCAGCACGAAAAAGGTTAATAAAGCCATGATCCCGATGATCATTGCAAAGGCGTAGTGATAGATGTAGCCGGACTGCAGGTGGCGGCTCAATGCGGCCACCCAGCCCACAACGCGGGCGCTGCCGTTGACGACCAGGCCGTCGATCAGGCTGCGATCACCACCCTTCCAGAAACCGTGGCCCAGGCAGCGGGCACCACGCGCAATGACTTGCTCGTTGAACCAGTCCGCGTAGTACTTGTTCTCGAGAATACGGTTGACACCCGAGAACGCCGAGTAGATCTTGCCAGGCAGAGCGGGGTTAAGCACGTACAGGTACCAGGCGACCACCAGGCCGGCAATCATGAGCCAGAACGGCACTGTCACGAAGCCATGCAGCGCATAGGCCATCCAACCATGCCAGTGACCTGCCAGCGTTGCCATGGCTGGATGCTCGGGGAGCACGCTGATCACGCCGTCGAAGAAGCGGCCAAACAACATGGGCTCTGCGAAGAAAATACCGGCAATAACCGACGGCACGGCCAGAACCACCAGCGGCAGCGTGACCACCCACGGAGACTCGTGAGGGTCGCCTGCATGACCGTGGCCATGATCGTCGTGCCCATGGGCCTGCGGATGTGGCGGATTGCGGAAGCGCTCCGGGCCATGGAAGACCAAGAAGTACACACGGAAGGAGTACAGCGAAGTTACAAACACACCGATAAGCGTGGCGTAGTAGGCATATTGCGCACCCCAGACGTTGGCTGCACCGGCTGCTTCGATGATCTGTTCCTTGGAATAGAAACCCGAGAAGAACGGTGTGCCGACAAGTGCCAGTGTGCCGATCAGGAAGGTAATCCAGGTGATGGGCATGTACTTGCGCAGCCCACCCATGTTGCGGATGTCCTGATCGTGATGCATGCCAATAATGACCGAGCCCGCACCCAGGAATAGCAGTGCCTTGAAGAAAGCGTGTGTCATCAGGTGGAAGATGGCGCCAGCGTAGGCCGAGGCACCCAGAGCAACAGTCATGTACCCGAGCTGCGACAGCGTGGAATACGCCACCACGCGCTTGACGTCATTTTGAATGACGCCCAGCAGGCCGAGGAACAGCGCGCCAGTTGCACCCACAACGATAATGAGCGACAGCGCAGTGGAGGACAGCTCAAACACCGGGGAAAAGCGCGCCACCATGAAGATGCCAGCCGTCACCATGGTCGCCGCGTGAATCAGTGCGGAAATCGGGGTGGGGCCTTCCATGGAATCGGGCAGCCAGGAATGCAATGGAACCTGGGCGGACTTGCCCATGGCGCCCACGAACAGACAGATACAAGCGACGGTCAGCAGTTTCCAGTCCGTACCCGGGAACGGCATATCGGCCAGTTCCTGGCTGCGGGCGAATACTTCACCGTAGTGAACGCTGCCGGTCCAGGCGAACAGAAGACCGATACCAAGCAGGAAACCGAAGTCACCCACGCGGTTGATCAAAAAGGCCTTCATATTGGCAAAGATGGCAGTCGGGCGGGTATACCAGAAACCGATCAGCAGATAAGACACCAGGCCCACTGCTTCCCAGCCGAAGAACAGCTGCACCATGTTGTTGGCCATGACGAGCATCAACATGGAGAAAGTAAACAGCGAGATGTAAGAGAAGAAACGCTGGTAGCCGGGGTCGTCCGCCATGTAGCCGATGGTGTAGATGTGGACCATCAGCGACACGCCAGTGACCACAACCATCATCATGGCCGACAGGTTGTCGATCAGGAAGCCCAGTTGCATCGGCGTGGTGCCAATGACCGTCCAGGTGTAGAGGACACCGTCATAGGTGTGACCCCCTACTGTCTGGAACAGGGTGATGACCGACCCAACAAAGGACAAGGCCACCAGGGCGATGGTGATGACATGGGCCCCACGACGCGACACGCCGCGTCCGAGGAAGCCTGTTCCGAATAGACCGGTGAGCAGGGCACCCAGCAAGGGAGCCAGCGCGATCAACAGATAAAAGCTTGGAGAATTCATAGTTTGCGCAATCCCATCAACCCTTGAGCTGGTCCAGTTCTTCGACGTTGATCGTGTTCATGTTGCGGAACAGGAGCACGAGAATCGCCAGACCGATGGCGGCCTCAGCAGCTGCAACGGTCAGCACGAAGAACACAAAGACCTGGCCGGCGGCGTCGCCGAACCACGTGGAAAACGCCACGAAATTGATGTTGGCGGCCAAGAGCATGAGCTCAATGGACATCAACAGAATGATCAGGTTGCGGCGGTTCAGGAAGAACCCGAAGATTCCTATGGTGAAGAGGATCGCCGCCAGAATCAGGAAATGAGCGAGAGTGAGTGTCATTTTGCTTCCCCTTGGGCGCCGCTGCCGGCTGCACCGGAATCCTTGGGTACCTGGATGTTAGCCATGCGGACGCGATCGCGTGCCCGTACCCGAACCTGACGGCCCGGATCGGTGCGCTTGACGTCGCTGCGCTTGCGCAGGGTCAAGGCGATGGCGGCAACCATTCCGACCAGCAGGATGATGCCGCCGACTTGTACTGCGAAGACGTAGTCGGTGTACATGGCCTCACCGAGGCTGAGCGTATTGTTGTAGTCCTCGCTGCGCGGAGCCTGCGGCCCAGCGGCATGCCAGGTCGTACCCAGCACGAAAGCCATTTCCAACACCATCACGACGGCGATGCCGATGCCCAGGGGCAGGTAGGCCTTGAAGCCGGCGCGCAGATCATCCATGCGAACGTCGAGCATCATCACTACGAACAGGAACATGACCAGCACGGCACCCACGTAGACGATGACCAGCAGCAGAGAGAGGAACTCGGCTCCCAGCAGCATCCACAGCATGGAGGCAGTGAAGAAAGTGAGGATCAGGTGCAGCACCGCGGTGACGGGGCTGCGCGCTGTGACTACTCGCGCCGCCGCGACAATGAGCACGACGGCAAGTATGTAGAACAGGACAGTGACGAAATTCATGAGCTTCAGGTCCCGGCTTCAACGATAAGGGGCGTCCGCGGCACGGCGCGCGGCGATTTCGGACTCGTAGCGGTCGCCAACGGCCAGCAGCATGTCCTTGGTGAAGTACAGGTCGCCCCGCTTCTCCCCGTGATATTCATGGATATGGGTTTCCACGATGCTGTCCACCGGACAGCTTTCCTCACAGAACCCACAGAAAATGCACTTGGTGAGATCGATGTCATAGCGCGTGGTGCGACGAGTACCGTCCTCACGTTCAGTCGACTCGATGGAGATTGCCAGTGCGGGACACACCGCTTCGCACAGCTTGCAGGCAATGCAACGCTCTTCCCCGTTGGGATAGCGACGCAGCGCATGCAGACCACGGAACCGGGGCGATGCCGGTGTCTTCTCGTACGGATAGCGCAGTGTGACCTTCCGCTTGAAGAAGTACTTGCCGGTCAGGCGCATGCCCTTGAGCATTTCGGTCAGTAAGAGACTGCCGAAGAAATCTTTGATAGCTTCCATAATTGGCTCCCGATTCCTTATTGCCAGATGTTCCAGGGCGTCTGCATCCAGACCGCAAGAACCACCAGCCAGATACCCGTCAACGGAATGAAGATCTTCCAGCCCAGGCGCATGATTTGGTCATAGCGGTAGCGCGGGAACGTAGCGCGGAACCAGATGAACATCGAAACGACACAGAAAGTCTTGATGCCCAGCCACAGCCAGCCTGGGATCCAGGTCAGCGGGGCCACTTCGATGGGAGGTGCCCACCCACCGAGGAACATGATGGATGCCATCGCCGACAGCAGAATCATGTTGGCGTACTCGCCCAGGAAGAAGAGCGCAAAGCCCATCCCGGAATATTCCACCATGTGGCCGGCCACGATTTCCGATTCGCCTTCCACCACGTCAAAGGGGTGACGCGCGGTTTCTGCCACGATACAGATCACGTAGATGACGAACAGCGGCAACAGAGGCAGCCAGTTCCAGGACATGAAGTTGACGCCGTGTTCGGCAAACCAGCCCCGGCCCTGCCCTTCAACGATGCCGGACAGATTCAGCGTGCCCGAAACCAGCAGAACGGCAACCAGCACGAAGCCAATGGCAAGCTCGTAAGACAGCATCTGAGCAGCCGCACGCAGTGCACCCAGGAAGGCGTAACGCGAGTTGGATGCCCAGCCGGCGATGATGATGCCGTACACACCCACCGACGTGATGGCCATGATGAAGAGCAGGCCGGCGTTGACATCAGCCAGCACGACTTCTGGACCGAAGGGAACCACTGCCCAAGCAGCCAGAGCCGGCATCAGGGTGACCACCGGGCCGAGGCGATACAGCACCTTGTTGGCTTCACTCGGGGTGATCACTTCCTTGGTCAGAAGCTTGAACACGTCGGCAAAGGGTTGCAGCAGACCACGGTAACCCACACGGTTCGGACCTTTCCGAATGTGCATGAAACCAATCATCTTGCGTTCCCAATACGTGAGATAGGCAACGCAAAGAATGATGGGCAGTGCAATGAGGGCGATCTTGATGACCGTCCACACAACATACCAGGCAGTTTCGCCCAGCAGCCCGTTACCAAACGAATGAATAGGGTTCAGCCATTCCATTTCACGCACGCTCCACGTTCAATTGCCCTTCGGCGGCGCCCAGCGCCAGCGTTTCGGGAAACGCCGCGGCGATGCGCACGCAACCGGCAGCAACGGTGTCGTCGAGCTCTGCCGGCAACGAAACTTGCCCTTGCGATGAGGTGATGCGCACCAGATCGCCGGACGCAACACCCAGGCCCTGTAACGTGACCGCAGACATGCGGGCTCGCGGCGACTGGGACGCGCTGGTTTCCTGCAAGGGTTGGGAACGACGCACGATGGGGTCGGTGCGATAAATGGGAACGTCGCTGACACGTTCCAGACCTGGTGCGGAAGCACGGTTAGGAACGGCCGGCGCGGCCTTGATCTCATTCGACAGGCGGCCTTCGATACCACCGGCGATGACTGCATCACGAACGGTTTCGGAGCTTTCTTCGTCAAAGCCTTGCAGCTCGAAGAAGTTGCCAAGAACGCGCAACACCTTCCAGGCCGGACGGGTGTCACCCAGCGGTGCTGTTACTGCCTTGAAGCTCTGCACCCTGCCCTCGGCATTGACGAACGTGCCGGAGGTTTCGGTGAAAGGAGCAACGGGCAACATGACGTCTGCCCAATCTTGTGCGGCCGATTTGTAGGAAGTGAGTGCAACGGCAAAGCCGCTTGCCTTCAGGACTTCCAGAGCCTGGGCGCCGTTAGCGGCGTCCATGGCGGGTTCCGCGTGGAGGACGAAATAAGCCTTGAGCGGCTCAGACAGCATTTGCGCAGCTGTGCGACCACCATTGTGCGGGATGGCATCTGCCAGGTAACCGCCCACTGTGTTGCCGCCTTCAGTCAGGAAGCCGAAACGCGCACCTGCCAGACGGGAAAGTTCTGCCGCGTTGGCAGCCAACACCGATGCTTGACTGGATGCCACAGCCAGATTGCCGACCAGGACAGCCGTGCGCTGACCGGAGGCAAGGCCTTCAGCAATGGCACGTGCGGCGTCAGATACCTGCACGCCGTTGAAGCCAGCAGGCACTTGTTGTTCACGGGCTTGGGCCACGGCCGTAGCGACCTCGGCCAAGGCACCGGCAATAGCACTCGGCGCAACCGTGATACGGCCGGCAACCGGGAAGAGAGGATCGTCGGCGGCGGAATCAATGAAGTAAACCTGTGCACCACGCTTGGTGGCCTGACGCAGGCGCTGCGCCATGAGCGGGTGGTCCTTGCGCAGGAAGGAACCCACCACCACAACACGGTCAACCTCGTTCAGGTCGGCGACGGGCATGCCCAGCCAGGGCGCGCCACTAAGTGCTTGGTCAAATGCGGTGTCAGTCTGGCGCAGACGGAAGTCGACGTTCTCGCTGCCCAGCGCACGCGTGAGGCGGGCCAGCAGAGAAAGCTCTTCCACGGTCGCGATCGGGCTGGCCAGCGAACCGAGCTGTTCAGCGCCGAATTCCTCGCGGATCATGTTGATGGTCTGAACCACCACCTGAAGTGCGTCGCTCCAGGAGGCTTCACGCCATTCGCCGTCTTCACCACGGATCATCGGATGCAGTAGGCGATCTTCAGTGTAGAGGCCGTCGTAGGAGAAGCGATCACGGTCGCTGATCCAGCATTCGTTGACTTCTTCATTTTCGAAGGGCACCACACGCTTGATGCGATCGAGCTTGACCTGGGCGATCAGGTTCGCGCCCAAGCTGTCATGCGGGCTAACGGTGCGACGGCGCGCCAGTTCCCATGGACGAGCAGACATCTTGTAGGGCTTGGACAGCAAGGCACCGACAGGACAGAGGTCGATGACGTTGCCGGAAAGTTCGGATTCAACCGACTTACCCAGGAAGGTGGTGATTTCCGAGAACTCGCCACGGTTCACCATGCCGATTTCCATGATGCCGCCGATCTCTTCGCCGAAACGGACGCAGCGGGTGCAATGGATGCAACGCTGCATGCCTTCGGTGGAAATGAGCGGACCCATGCTCTTGGGGGTAACCACGCGCTTCGTTTCTTGATAGCGCGAAGCAGACTTACCGTAACCCACGGCGAGATCCTGCAATTGGCACTCACCGCCCTGGTCACATACCGGACAATCCAGCGGGTGATTGATTAGCAGGAACTCCATGACCGCGTTCTGGGCGGCAATGGCCTTCTCTGAACGGGTGTGCACAACCATGCCGTTGGTGACGGGCGTGGCACAGGCCGGCAGGGCCTTGGGTGCCTTTTCCACGTCGACCAGACACATGCGACAGTTGGCCGCCACGGAGAGTTTCTTGTGATAGCAAAAGTGCGGAATGTAGACCCCGAGCTTGTGTGCAGCCTGGATGACCATGCTGCCTTCGGGCGCTTCCGTCTTGATGCCGTCGATGGTGACTTCAACC
>JAJUJD010000012.1 GCA_029267315.1 Alcaligenaceae bacterium | reverse complement strand
TGTTGCTAGCCGCGAATCCCGGCCGTTGCGCACCACGCTCGAACTCGCCGAGCTCGTCGCCAACACCGTCCGCACTCGCGAAAAAGGCCAACATCCGGCCACACGCAGCTTTCAAGCTATACGGATTCACATCAACCAGGAGCTCCAGGAACTCGCTCGCGCCCTCGCGGCAATTCTGACCGTTCTGGCTCCGGGCGGGCGCCTGGCCATCATCAGCTTCCATTCCCTGGAAGATCGCATGGTGAAACAATGCATTGCTGCTGCCGCGCGGCCAGGCATGGCGATGGCGCGCATGCCGATTCCCGAAAACCAGATGCCGCCTCCGGTTCTGGTGTCTCTGGGCAAAGTCGTTCCCACTGCGCAAGAAACGGCCGTGAATGTTCGCGCGCGCTCGGCCGTCATGCGAGTGGCGGAACGTACCGAAGCACCACTACCTGCTGATCAGGGCGCTTCCTTCGTGAAGGCCATGCGCCTTGTGCCGATGGGCGGCCACAAGCGTGGAGGTCAGCGCTAATGGGTCGACTCTGCGTCCTTCTGGCCGTCGCGCTCATGGTTTCTGCCATCTCCCTGGTGACGGCACGCCATCATTCGCGCCAGTTGTTCGTGGCAGCGGAGCGCCTTGAAGACCGCAGCCGCGAACTCGATATAGAGTGGCGTCGGCTGCAGTTGGAACGTGCAGAGCTGGCTCGCAACGCTCGTATCGATCACATTGCGCGACGTGATCTCGGCATGGTAACCGTGACGCCAGAGCGCAGCATCTATCTCGACAGGCTGGACAAAGCAGCTGGTGTGGGAGGGCAGCGGTGAAACGCATTCCCTTCTTCAACAGCCCCGTGCTCGACCGGCAAATGCCCATGTGGCGGGCAAAGCTGGTCTTTCTGCTTCTGATGCTTGGTTTTGGCGCCTTGTTCGCCAAAGCGCTCTATGTGCAGGGCATGGACGATGAATTTCTGCAGGCGCAGGGCGAGCGACGCTACGAACGGACATTGGTGCTGCCGGCTACTCGCGGCAAGATCTTTGACCGCAGCGGGTCGGTGGTGCTGGCTTCCAGTGTCCCCGCTCGCGCCATTTGGGCGATCCCCGAAGATACGCGTGCAGCTTCGCCCGAGCAGCTGGCAGAGCTTGCGCGCCTGCTGGATATGAATGTCTCTGACATTACTGCCCGCGTCGCCGATACAAAGCGCACTTTCGTCTACATCAAGCGCCAGGTTTCACTGGACATCGCCGACAAGATCCGCAAACTGAATGTGCCCGGCTTCCATCAGCTGGGCGAAATGCGCCGTTTCTACCCCGAAGGCAGCCTCATGGCGCATGTGCTGGGGTTCACCAATATCGAGGACGAGGGAATTGAAGGCGTGGAGCTGGCTTTCAATGAAGCCTTGTCCGGGCAGCCGGGCTCACGTCGCGTCATTAAAGACCGTTTGGGCCGGGTGATCGAGGACGTCCAAGCCGTTGTGCCGCCTGTCGATGGCAGGGACCTGCATGTGTCGATAGATGCAGGCCTTCAATACGATACCTACACCGCGCTGAAGAAAGCCATGGAAGAACACAAGGCTGCGGCAGCTGCGGGAATTGTCCTGGATGTACAAACCGGTGAGGTTCTGGCCCTCGTGAACTTGCCGTCCTACGACCCGAATGATCGCCTGGACCGCAAGGGCTCTGCGCTGAGAAACCGCGCCATGGTCGATACCTTTGAGCCCGGGTCAACCATGAAGCCATTTACGGTGGCACTGGCGCTAGATAACAAAAAAATCTCCCTGAACACCACCTTCAATACCGGGAACGGTCAATATCGCTTCCAGGGGCACACCATCTCGGATGTGAGTCGCAATGGGGTGGTGAGCGTCTCGGACATCGTGCGGCGTTCCAGCAATATCGGCATGGCGATGATTTCCGAAAGGCTGAACGCGCAGGATATGTGGTCAACCTTCAGCGAGCTGGGCTTTGGCCGCGCACCAGAGGCGAACTTCCCTGGCGTGGCTTCCGGGCGTCTGCGGCCGTGGGAACGCTGGCGTCCCATCGAACAGGCCACCATGGCCTATGGCTACGGGCTATCGGTTTCGCTGCTGCAGCTCGCGCAAGCCTATACGGTATTCGCCCGTGACGGAGACATGGTGTCTCTTTCCCTGGTCAAGAGGGAAGGAGCAGCCACCAGCAAGCAGGTATTCAGTCCGGAGGTTGCGCGCCAGGTGCGAGATATTCTCGAAGCCGCGGCCGGGCCGGACGGAGCCAAGCTTGCGCAGGTGAAGGGTTATCGCGTAGCCGGCAAGAGCGGCACGGCGCGCAAGATTGTGAATGGCAAGTACAGCAAGTCCGATTACCGCAGCTCCTTTGTGGGCTTCGCTCCGGTATCGAACCCCCGTATCGTCGTGGCCGTGACCATCGATGAACCGCGCGGGGGGGCCTACTACGGTGGACGGGTGGCGGCGCCGGTGTTTGCCGATGTGGTGGCCAGTAGTCTCAGACGGCTCGGCGTGCAGCCCGATGCGCCGATCGAGTCCATGGTGGCCATCGGTCCCAAGGGAGAAAAGGCGCGATGAGGGCTGAAGATATCGTCGAGTGGCTGCATGGCCAAGTTCAAGCGAAGGCGCAGCTGCGTCTGGATTCCCGTCACGTAGAGGAAGGCGATGTCTTCTTCGCGTGCCCCGGTTTCGCCGGTGACGGCCGCCAATACATCGAGAATGCCATCGCTGCGGGCGCTGCCGCCATCGTGGTTCATCAGCCCATTCCTGAAGCGTTGAAGAAGGGCGGGCTGAATGTGCCCGTGCTCGAAGTGCCGGACCTCAGCGCTCGTCTGGGCGAAACTGCGAACCTCTGGTATGGGCGTCCGTCGGAGTCCTTATCTGTGGTGGCGATCACGGGAACGAATGGAAAGACCAGCGTGGTGCAGTGGGTGGCAGCTGCCCTCAATGCAGGCGGGGTGCCTTGTGGCACCATCGGTACTCTGGGGGCGACCTTGCCGGACGGCACCAATCTGGGTGGTGACCTGACTACGCCCGACGTGCTGTCCATACATGGTCTGATGGCGGAGATGCGTGAGGCCGGTGCACAGGTGGTTGCCATCGAGGCGTCGTCCATTGGTGTTGCGCAGGGCCGTCTCGATGGCCTCAGGCTCGACATCGCAGGCTTCACTAATCTGACGCACGACCACCTCGACTATCACGGAACGTTCGACGACTACCGCGAAGCAAAGTTCGCGCTGTTCGACTGGCCCGGCCTTCGTGCCTCTGTCGTCAATGCCGATGACGCGGCCGGGCGCGATTTGCGCGCGCGCCTCAGTGGCCGCAAGTGCCTGTCGTATTCGCTGCAGCCTGGAGCAGGCGCCGACATCGTGGCGCAGGACATCCACGCTGGCACGCACGGGCTCATCTTCAACATGGTCCGGGCAGGAGCCAGTGCCCAAGTACTGACCCACCTGATCGGGCAGCACAATGTCTCCAATCTTTTGCTGGTAACAGGCGTTCTGCAGGAACTGGGCTGGTCGCTGTCGCGTACTGCACGGATCCTGGCGGAGCTCCGGCCTGTGGATGGCCGTTTGCAAATTATTGAACCCGAGTCGGTCAGCGGGCTCGGCGCCATGGTGGTTGTCGATTATGCACATACGCCCGATGCGCTTGAGCGTGCCTTGGTGGCGCTCAGGGGCGTCGCACAGGTGCGCGGCGGCAGCGTTGTCTGCGTGTTCGGCTGCGGCGGGAATCGCGATCGCGCCAAGCGACGTCTTATGGGCGAGGTCGCGGAACGGCTGGCCGACACCGTCGTGGTTACCAGTGATAATCCGCGTGATGAAGCCCCTGAGGATATCGCGGCTGAGATTCTACTTGGCATGAAGAAGCAGCCGGTGGTGGAACTGGACCGCGCTGTCGCCATCCTCGAAACCGTCTGGCGGGCAAGTCCGAATGACGTCGTCCTTATGGCGGGCAAGGGACACGAAACCTATCAGGAAACCCAAGGACACCGCAGCCTGTTCGATGACCGTGAATGGGGCCGCTTCGCCCTGGCGTGGCGTGGTCACCATGAGATCAATTCCGACACCCGCACATTGGAGGCCGGCCAGGTCTTCCTGGCGCTCAGCGGGGAACGCTTTGATGGCCATGAATACGTCCGTCAGGCCGGGGAGCGCGGGGCAACGGCAGCCATTGTGGCACGCCCTGTTCCAGATGCAGGCCTTCCCTTGTTCGTGCTGGGCGATACCCGTCTGGCATTGAGGCGTATTGCGAAAGCATGGCGACGCCAGTTCAAGCTGCCGCTCATCGCCGTCACCGGCAGCAATGGCAAGACGACCACCAAGGAGATGATTGCATCCATTCTGCGAGCCTGGCAGGGGAATCAGGCCGTGGTGGCCACCCGTGGCAACCTGAATAATGATATTGGGCTGCCTTTGAGCCTGCTGCGCCTGACCAGCGCACACCAAGCCTCCGTCTTCGAGCTGGGGATGAATCATCCGGGCGAGATCGCGCTGCTGGCAGACATCGCGCGCCCCACGATAGCCTTGGTGAACAATGCACAGCGCGAGCATCAGGAGTTCATGCATTCGGTTGATGCGGTCGCGCGCGAGAACGGGACCGTCCTGCTCGGTCTGGGTGCTTCGGGCGTGGCCGTCTATCCCGGCGATGATCACTACGCCGATCTGTGGCGTGATATGGCAGGCCAAGCGCGCAGCATGTGCTTTGGCTTCGATGCCCGCTATCCCGTTCATGCTGACGAGATTCGTGCCGAACCGACTCATACTCGTTTCCGTTTGCATACTCCGGTCGGAACCGCCGTGGTCGACCTTCCCATGCCGGGCGTGCATAACCTGCGAAATGCGCTCGCTGCAGCAGCGTGTTGCGTGGCGGCCGGCGCGCCGGTGCAGGCATTGGTGGCCGGTCTAGAAGCCTTCAATCCGGTTGCCGGCCGGATGCAATTCCACACAATGCCGGACGGTCATCAGGTGATTGATGACAGTTACAATGCGAACCCTGACTCTGTGCGGGCCGCCATAGATGTTCTTGCCGGCCTGCCTGGTCGCCGCACGCTGGTGCTGGGCACCATGGGTGAAATCGGCGACGACAGTCCCGCCATGCATGCTGAAGTTGGCGCATACGCCCTGGAGCGCGGCATCGACATGCTTTTCACGTTTGGCAATGAGGCCGCCCACGCCGCGCATGCGTTCGGGGACGGCGCTTTGTCGTTCGAGGACATTCCGAGTCTGGTAGCTGCTCTGGCAGAACAACCGCCCGGTCATGTCCTGGTCAAAGGATCGCGCAGTACCCGAATGGAAAGAGTAATAGAAGCAATTGTCCCGGCCAGCAACGGTAAAACGGGGGGGCATCATGCTGCTTGAGCTGGCCCGCTGGCTATCGGACGAACATGTCAGGGCATTTGGTGTCTTTGAGTACATCACGTTCCGCGCCGTACTGGCTTGCGGCACGGCATTGTTAATTGGCCTGTTCGCCGGTCCCTGGGTGATCCGCCGCCTGACTGAGCTGAAAATCGGTCAGGCAGTGCGCTCCTATGGCCCGCAAAGCCATTTGCAGAAAACCGGTACGCCCACCATGGGCGGGGCGCTCATTCTCATTTCCATTGGGGTGGCCACACTGCTGTGGTCCGATTGGACCAACCGTTTCGTCTGGGTAGTGTTGTTGGTCACTTTCGGCTTCGGCTGGATTGGCTGGGCCGACGATTACAAGAAAGTGGTGAACCGCGACCCGGAAGGCATGTCGTCGCGTCGCAAATTCTGCTATCAGGCAGTAATCGGGCTGGTGGCGTCCATTTATCTGTCATTCGCTGTGGCGGCGCCCGACAACGCCGAACTGTGGCCTCTGTTTCGCGACTGGGTACTGAGCGGTTTCACTATGCCCTTGCCCAACCGCACGGACCTGATCGTTCCATTCTTCAAGTCGGTTAGCTACCCGCTGGGCGTTTTCGGCTTTGCTGCGCTGACCTGGCTGGTGATCGTCGGTTCAAGCAACGCCGTGAACCTGACCGATGGTCTAGACGGGCTGGCCATTATGCCAACTGTGATGGTGGGTAGCGCGTTGGGCATCTTCGCTTATGTCGTGGGGCGGGTGGACTATTCCAAGTATCTGCTCTTTCCATACATTCCCGGTGCGGCGGAACTGATGGTGCTGTGCGCGGCCATCGCCGGCGCCGGCCTCGCGTTCCTGTGGTTCAACGCCTATCCGGCGCAGGTTTTCATGGGAGACGTCGGTGCGCTCGCCTTGGGCGGCGCCTTGGGAACCATTGCCGTGATCGTGCGACAGGAGATTGTCCTGTTCATCATGGGCGGTGTGTTCGTTGTGGAAACGCTGTCGGTCATGTTGCAGGTCACCTGGTTCAAATACACGAAGAAGAGATACGGAGAGGGGCGGCGAATCTTCAGGATGGCGCCGCTGCATCACCATTTTGAGGTCACGGGCTGGAAGGAAACCCAGGTCGTGGTGCGTTTCTGGATCATCACCATGATGCTGGTGCTGGTCGGTCTGGCGACATTGAAGCTGCGATGAACACAATTTCGTTCCCCTCTCTGCAGCAGACTGGCCTGACCCTCATTCTCGGTCTGGGCGAAACAGGCCTGGCTGCCGCACGGTGGTGCTTGCGCCATGGCGTACCTGTGCGGATAGCGGATACGCGCGAAGCGGCTGCGGGTGTGCAATCGCTGCGCGAAGAAGCCGATGCGCCACTGGATCTGCATCTGGGCGGCGAGGCACTGGAACTCGCTACGTTGAAAGACGTTACGCGCGTGGTGTTGAGCCCCGGCCTGTGTCCGTTTGAAGAGCCGCTGGCGGGATTCCTTAAGCAGGCGCGTGCGCAAGGCGCTGAAGTGATCGGCGAAATCGAGTTATTTGCCCTGGCCCTGGCCGACTTAGCCACGCAGGGGTATGCCCCCAGACTGATAGCCGTCACGGGAACCAATGGCAAGACAACGGTGACTGCCATGGCGCGCCGGCTGGCGGAAGCTGCCGGTTGGACGGCCGCAGCAGCAGGCAATATCAGCCCACCCGCAATCGCCGCACTGATGCATGCGCTCGACCAAAACAGCTTGCCCGAGGTATGGGTGCTGGAACTTTCTAGCTTCCAATTGGAAAGCACGTTCAGCCTGAAGCCGGACGCCGCCGTGGTACTCAACCTTACGCAGGACCATCTCGACTGGCATGGTTCAATGCAAGCCTATGCGGCGGCCAAGGCGCGTCTGTTACAAGTCGCGTCACTGGCCATCGTGAACCGGGATGACCCCATGGTGCTTGCCATGGTGGACGGCCTGGATTCCATCAATGTGCGCAGTTTCGGGCGCGGCGTGCCTGAGCTTGAGGGCGACGTGGGCCTGGAAGAAAGCCAGGGTATCGAGTGGTTGGCATCGGTGCCCATGCAGACGGTGGATGCGCCCGCATCCGCAAGGCGCAAGTCCAAGGACCAGCCCGCGCGCCAGTCAGGCGCGGCACAACGCCTCATGCCGGTTGAAGCTCTGCGCCTGAGGGGGCGGCACAATGCCTTGAATGCGCTGGCCGCGCTCACACTTGTGCACTCCATAGGCGGCGGCTTGGCACCCATGCTGCACGCGCTGCGCGAGTACGAAGGTGAGCCACACCGCTGCCAATTCCTGCGCAGTGTGGCCGGTGTGGACTTCGTCAACGACAGCAAGGGCACCAATGTAGGCGCAACGGTTGCCGCCCTGGAAGGCATGGGGCGTCCAGTCGTGCTGATTGCTGGGGGGCTCGGCAAAGGGCAGGATTTTGCACCCCTGGCGCAAGCCATCGAATTCCATGCCAAGGCAGTGGTACTCATCGGCACCGATGCGCCCTTGATCCGCGACGCACTGAAAAACACCCGCTTGACCTTGCGTGATGCCGCTTCCATGGACGAAGCGGTGCAGGCCGCCATGGATCTAGCCGTGGCCGGTGACGTGGTATTGCTGTCGCCGGCTTGCGCCAGCATGGACATGTTCCAGAATTATGGGCAGCGCGGGCATCGCTTCGCCGAGGCCGTCGATGAGCTTGCCCTGGATAGAGGAGAGGTCGCATGAGCCTGTTCTCCACTCTGGGAGGTTCGGGCGGCGTGAGGGCTGGGCGTACCAGCATGCCGCTGTTCGACGGTACGCTGATCATCGTATGCCTTTCGCTGGTGCTGTTTGGCTTGCTCATGGTGTATTCGGCATCCATTGCCCTGGCAGATGGGCCGCGTTATGAGGCCTATGGGCGCTTTTACTTCGTGATTCGTCATGGCGTCTTCATCGCCATCGGGCTCGTCTCAGCACTCATTGCCCTCACCGTGCCGATGAAGGTGTGGGACCAGTTGGCCATGCCGCTTTTTCTTAGCTGCGTGCTGTTACTGGTCATCGTACTGATTCCCGGCATCGGCCGGGAGGTCAATGGTGCGCGCCGCTGGCTGCCCCTGGGTATTGTCAATTTCCAGCCGTCCGAACTCATGAAGGTCGCCGTGGTGCTCTTTGCCGCCGACTACACCGTACGCAAGCAACAGCACATGCATAGTTTCTTCCGTGGTTTTGTGCCAATGTGCTGCGCGCTGGCGGTGGTCGGCATCCTGCTGCTGTTGGAGCCGGACCTGGGCGCCTTCATGGTCATCGTGGCCATCGCCATCGGTCTGCTCTTTATTGGCGGCATCAACGGCAAACTGTTCACACTGCTGCTGGGAAGCCTGGTGAGCAGCTTTCTGGCGCTTATCTGGCTTTCGCCCTGGCGGCGCGAGCGCCTGTTCGTTTATCTGGATCCTTGGAACCCGGAAAATGCCTATGGCAGCGCCTACCAGCTTTCGCATTCGCTCATTGCCTTGGGACGGGGCGAATGGTTCGGCGTCGGGCTGGGTTCCAGTGTTGAAAAACTGCATTACCTTCCCGAAGCGCATACTGACTTCATCGTTGCGGTTATCGGCGAAGAGCTGGGTTTTGTTGGGGTCGCGACATTGATCTTTGCCTTTGCCTTCGTGGTTTGGCGCGGCTTCGAGATTGGCAGGCAGGCCATTGCCATGGACCGCACGTTCAGCGGCCTGGTGGCCCAGGGCGTCGCATTGTGGTTTGGCGTGCAGGCTTTCATCAACATTGGGGTGTGCATTGGTCTGCTGCCAACCAAGGGCCTGACACTCCCCATGGTGAGCTATGGTGGCACCGGGATAGTCATGAACATTGTGGCTATCGCCCTGATGCTTCGTGTGGATCACGAGACACGTAACCTAATGAGGGGGAAGCGGACATGAGCACGCGTACCCTCGTCGTCATGGCCGGTGGTACAGGCGGGCACATCATGCCCGGGCTGGCCGTCGCACATGAAATGAAGACTCGAGGCTGGCAAGTCCTGTGGATAGGCAATCCCGAGCGCATGGAAGGGCGTCTGGTGCCCGAGCATGGATTCGAAATGCTGCCCTTGAGCTTTTCCGGTGTGCGTGGCAAGGGCGTGGCGGCTCTGGCGAAACTACCGTTCACCCTGCTTGCCGCATGCGCGCAGGCGCGTCGAGCCTTGGGCAAAGCCCGCCCGGATGTGGTGTTGGGCATGGGCGGCTACGTTGCCTTCCCCGGTGGATTGATGGCCAAGCTGGCAGGTATTCCCCTGGTTGTGCATGAGCAAAATGCCGTCGCAGGTACTGCCAACCGTTGGCTGGCACGCATGGCCCGAAAGGTGCTCACAGGGTTTCCCGGTGCGCTGCACGGCGCCCTGATGGTGGGCAACCCCGTACGCGACAGCTTCCGGGCCTTGGCACCTGCGAGCGAACGCTATGGGCGGCGCCAAGGGCCTCTGCGTCTGCTGGTGGTGGGCGGTAGCCTGGGGGCGGCCGTGCTGAATGAAGTCGTGCCCCAAGCACTGGCCCAATTGGAACCTGAAGCGCGACCCATGGTGACCCATCAGGCAGGTGTCCAGCATATCGAAACTCTGCGAGCACGTTATGAAGAGAATGGCGTGGACGCGCAATGCCTGCCATTTATTGATGACATGGCTCAGGCCATGGGAGACGCAGACCTGGTGGTTTGTCGGGCGGGGGCGATGACAGTGGCCGAAGTGGCTGCTGCAGGCGTCGCTGCACTATTTGTGCCGCTTCCTCACGCCATTGACGACCACCAGACCGCAAATGCCCGCTATCTCTCCGACTGCCACGGTGCCTGGCTGCAAGCTCAGAACGAATTTTCCGCTGATTGGCTGGCGGGTTGGTTACGCGGTCAGAACCGCGCGGCATTGGCCGAAGTCGCCCATCACGCCCACGAACACGCCTGCTTGTCGGCGACACAAATGATTGCCGACGTATGTGAACAAGCGGCCAGGAGGGCGGTATGAAGCACCGCATACAGAGTATTCACTTTGTCGGTATTGGCGGCTCGGGCATGAGCGGGATTGCGGAAGTCCTGCTGAACCTGGGCTATGCCATCAGCGGCTCGGATCTGCAGGCGTCAGCCGTGACTCGGCGTCTGGAATCATTGGGCGCAAAAGTCCATATCGGACACAACGCAGAGAACGTGAAGGGTGTTGGCGCGATCGTCGTATCTACCGCCGTTCGCGCAGATAACCCGGAAGTGTTGGCTGCCCGCGCTTCCCGCATTCCCGTTGTGCCTCGAGCCCTCATGCTGGCCGAGTTGATGCGACTGAAGCGTGGTATTGCGGTTGCGGGTACCCACGGCAAGACCACCACCACCAGCCTGGTGGCAAGCGTGCTGGCCGCTGGTGACCTGGACCCTACCTTCGTTATTGGTGGCCGCCTCAATTCGGCTGGGGCCAATGCTCGTCTGGGTCAGGGTGAGTTCATCGTCGTGGAAGCAGATGAATCGGATGCGTCCTTCCTGAATCTGCTACCGGTAATGGCCATCATCACCAACATCGACGTGGACCACATGGACACCTACGGCCATGATGTAGCCCGTTTGAAGAGCGCGTTCGTGGAGTTTACCCAGCGCTTGCCGTTCTACGGTTCCGCCATCTTGTGCAATGACGACCCTAATGTGCGGGAAATCATCCCATTCGTGTCGCGTCCGGTGACCACCTACGCCATCGATACCGAGGCGCAGGTCATAGCGCGTAACTTGAGGGCAGAAGACACCCACATGTTGTTCGATGTGGTGCGACACGGTGCGACCGGGGAACTGCCTCCGCTTTTCATTCGGCTGAATTTGCCGGGCCGCCACAACGTCTTGAATGCGTTGGCGGCAATCGCCGTGGCCACCGAGCTGGGCGTGCCGGACGAAAAAATTGCCGCTGCTCTTGAAACCTTCAAGGGCGTTGGCCGGCGTTTCAGCATCGTTGGTGATTTCGAAGTGCCGGGGCGGAACGGCGGCGGTCGCTACACCGTCGTGGACGACTACGGTCATCATCCGAATGAGATGGCCGCCACGCTTGAGGCGGCTCGCGGGGCGTGGCCGCAGCGACGCATCGTGCTGGTGTTCCAGCCACATCGCTATACCCGCACGCGTGACTGCTTCGAGGATTTTGTGAAGGTGATCGGCGGGGCCGATGCGGTGTTGCTGACGGAGGTCTACGCGGCCGGCGAACAGCCCCTGGTGGCTGCCGACGGACGGGCGCTCGCGCGTGCGCTGCGGGTGGCAGGCAAAGTGGAGCCCGTATTCGTGGAAGATGTGGCAGAGGTACCGCAGGCCGTTCAGGACTTCGTGCGAGACGGTGATGTGGTGCTCGTCATGGGTGCAGGTTCCATCAGCAGAGTGCCTGGCCAGTTGGGAGAAATGCAATGAACGGGAATTTTGGCCGGGTAGGGGTGCTCTATGGTGGGCACTCGGCCGAACGGGAAGTTTCACTGATGTCGGGCCAAGGTGTGTGCCAGGCCCTGCGTGAACAGGGCGTGGATGCGCATCTGTTCGACACGGGCAGCCAGTCATTGACCGAGCTTGCACAGGCCGGATTTGATCGCGTCTTCATCGCGCTGCACGGTCGCTATGGCGAGGACGGCACCATTCAGGGCGCACTTGAGCTGCTGGGCATCCCCTATACGGGCAGTGGCCCCATGGCCTCCAGCTTGTCCATGGACAAGATCATGACCAAGCGGATCTGGCTGCAGCATGGGCTGCCCACCCCTGGTTTTGTGGTGTTGAACGGCGTGGCAGATTTGCCCAAGGCGGGTGCACTGGGCTGGCCGTTGATGATCAAACCACCGCACGAAGGCTCGACGCTTGGCATCACCCGAGTCAACGAGGCGTCTGAGCTGAAAGCTGCTTATGAGTTGGCAGCCGGCTTCGACGAAGAAGTGCTGGCCGAACAGTTCATCAAGGGCCGCGAAATCACTGTGCCCGTACTGGGCAGGGGAGCAGAAGCCCATGCGCTTCCGGTGGTCGAGATTGTTGCGCCTGGGGGCAACTACGACTACGAGCACAAATACATTTCGGATGCCACACAGTATTTTTGCCCGGCTGATCTCGATGCCCCGCTTACCGATCACATTCAGCGTTTGGCGGAGAAAGCGTACCGCGCACTTGGATGCGAGGGATGGGGTCGCGCAGACTTCATGCTGGACAAGGACGGCAAAGCCTGGCTGCTGGAAATGAACACGTCTCCCGGGATGACTACCCACTCCCTGGTTCCCATGAGCGCGCGCGCAGCCGGTATGAGCTACGGCGAGCTGTGCGTGGCCATACTCAAGACGGCGTCGCGCAAAGTGCGCGGCAACCGGAATACCGGGGAGATCTGACGTGTTCCAGGACGCCCGCCTCATCAACTTCATCGCGAACTCGCTGGCATTGCTGGCGGTGGGCGCGTTGTTGCTAGGCTTGGCCGTCTGGGTCGCGCAGCGCCCCTATTTTTCCATCACTGCACTACGTCTGTTGCCGGCCGAAGAGGACAGTGATCTGCGTTTCGTGACAGCGTCCAGTCTGAACGAAGCCATACGCAACAAGTTGCGTGGCAATTTCTTCTTCATTGACCTGGACCAAACGCGGCGCCTCGTTGAAACGGCGCCTTGGGTGCGGCGTGCGCGAGTACAACGCGTCTGGCCGAATGCCCTGACCATTTATGTCGAGGAACATCAGCCACTGGCCTTGTGGAACGAAGGTCAAATGATCAATACCTGGGGGGAGGCATTCACGGCGTTTGCGGGCGACCTTCCTGAAGGCACTGTTCTGCCTCAGCTCAATGGGCCCGAGGATTCCGAAAGACTAGTTGTGCAGCGGTACGCCGAAGTGGCGCGCTGGTTTGCTCCGCTCCAGCTGCGTGTGAGCGAGCTCACGCTAAGCCCACGTTACGCCTGGGAGGCGACCCTGTCCGACGGCATGCGGCTCACCCTGGGACGAGACCCGGCTGCAGATATTGCCGACCCGCATGGTCGATCGGGCGCCTTGCCCTTTGCTGCACGAATTGAACGTTTTGTCGACGCATGGCCGCGTCTGGCTCAGAACCTGAATGGGCGCGGTATCGCCCATGCCGACCTGCGTTATCCGAATGGTTTCGCCATCACTCTGGCGCCTGTTACCCCTACAGCGAGCAAATAGAAGATTATGACCCGTGACATCAAGGACTTGATCGTTGCACTCGACATAGGCACCAGCAAGGTGGTGGCTGTCGTTGCCGAGATATTGCCGGAAGGACGGTTCGAGGTCTTGGGACTTGGCCAGCACGAGTCCCGCGGCATGCGCAAGGGCGTGGTCGTCAACATCGAGTCAACTGTCAATTCCATTCAGCGGGCGCTTGAAGAAGCCGAGCTGATGGCCGATTGCAAGATCCGCGAAGTCTATACCGGCATCGCCGGCAGCCACATCAGCAGCTTCAATTCCAGCGGCATGGTGGCAGTCAAAGACAAAGAGGTGACTGCTGCAGATGTTGCACGCGTGATTGAAACGGCCAAAGCGGTGAATATCCCTACCGATCAGCAAGTGCTGCATGTGCTTACGCAGGAATTCATTGTCGATTCTCAAGAGGACATTCGCGAGCCCATCGGCATGAGCGGCCTGCGCCTCGAAGTGCGAGTACATATCGTGACTGGGGCAGTCAGTGCTGCCCAGAACATTGTGAAGTGCGTCCGTCGCTGCGGGCTGGAAGTCCAGGATTTGACGCTGCAGCCTCTCGCTTCCAGCATGGCCTGCCTGACTTCCGATGAGAAGGAACTGGGCGTGGTGCTGGTGGACATCGGAGGCGGTACGACCGATGTCGCGATCTATACCAATGGTGCGATTCGTCATACCGCCGTGGTGCCGATCGCCGGCGACCAAATCACCAGCGATATTGCCGCCATGCTCCGTACGCCGACTCCCGATGCTGAGGAAATCAAACTGCGCTACGGCATTGCCAAGCAGGTCTTGGTGAGCCCGGATGAGCAGATTGAAGTTCCCGGACTGGGCGACCGCCCCAACCGACTCGTCAAGCGTCAGGCGTTGGGTGCCGTCATTGAACCTCGCGTAGAAGAACTGTTCGGCTTCGTTCAACAGGTGATTCGCGAATCCGGTTACGAAGATCTCCTTGCTTCCGGCGTGGTGCTCACAGGTGGAACCGCCTTGCTGCCCGGCATCGTGGAGCTCGCCGAGGATGTGTTCCTGAAACCGGTCCGCATCGGCGTTCCCGCCTACGAAGGAAGTCTGGCGGACGTCATGCACAACCCAAGGTTTTCCACTGTCATGGGCTTGCTCCAAGAAGCCCGGATCCAGCGTGCACGCGGCCGCAAGGTAGCGCAGCAGAAGGGCAGTTTTGCCACCCTGCTGGCGCGCATGAAGGAGTGGTTCATGAATTAGGAATTAGGGCTTTGGCCCTATGGGCGAGCCTCAGGGCTCGTTCGTGGAAGGGTTTCAAATCAAATGCGAGTCTCGCGCTGGCATTTATTTTGAAGCTCATCCGCAAAGCAGTAGTCAGCAGTAAATGGGGAATGAACTTTTATACGAACATGGATAGATGTGAAGGAGTCCAATCATGATGAATTTTGAAATGCTCGACACCAGCGCAAACGGCACCGTGATCAAGGTGGTCGGCGTAGGCGGCGCTGGCGGCAATGCGGTGGGCCACATGATCAAATCCGGCGTGCAAGGGGTGGAGTTCATCTGCTGCAACACTGATGCTCAGGCCTTGGCCGCTTCCGAAGCTCACGTCCAGATCCGCCTGGGCCGCACGGGTTTGGGTGCTGGGGCCAAGCCCGAGCAAGGCCGTGCAGCAGCGGAAACAGCGCGCGAAGAGATCCGTGCGGCACTTAACGGTGCCCATATGGTCTTCATCACCGCCGGCATGGGTGGCGGCACAGGCACGGGTGCAAGTCCCGTGGTGGCCGAAGTCGCCAAGGAACTGGGGATCCTGACGGTCGGCGTGGTGACCAAGCCTTTCTCTTTCGAAGGGACAAAGCGTATGAAAATGGCGGAAGAGGGCATTGCTGAACTGACCAAGCATGTCCATTCCCTGATCGTCGTGCTGAACGAAAATCTGTACGACCTCATGGATGAAGACGCTACCCAGGAAGATTGCTTCAAATCTGCAGACGACGTTCTGCACAATGCCTGCGCCGGCATTGCGGAGATCATCAATGTCGAGGGTAACGTTAACGTCGACTTCGAAGACGTGAAGACCATCATGGGCGAGCAGGGCCAAGCCATGATGGGCACGGCCGTTGCATCCGGCCAGGACCGTGCTCGAGTTGCTGCAGAACAGGCGATTGCCTGCCCGCTGCTCGAAGGTGTGGACCTGCATGGCGCGCGTGGCATGCTGGTGAACATCACGGCAAGCCGTTCACTGAAAATGCGTGAAACCCGCGAAATCATGGAAACCATCCGCAGCTACGCCGCTGAAGACGCAACCGTCATCTTTGGTACGGCATACGATGAATCCATGGGCGAAAACCTGCGCGTCACCGTTGTCGCTACGGGGCTGGGTCGCCAGAATGCGCGCCCCCAGCTGGTGCATAACAAGGAGGAAGTTCTGCGAACTGGCACAGACAACCAGCCGGTTGACACCCACGACCTGGATGTTCCATCGGTATTCCGCAACCCGCGTAGCCAGGCTTCGGCACAGGTGCGGGCGCTCGAAAGCGCTGGCATGGAGCATTACGACATTCCGGCCTTCCTGCGCAAGCAAGCGGACTGACGAAACCGGGCGTTTAACGGAATCTCAGCTCCCATTCACATGAACGGCGGCGGCTGAGCTGCTGCCGGACTCCCCAAGGCGTGCTTCCTTTCCCCGGGAAGCACGCCATGGCGATGGCTGTTCAGACATAATTTGTAACGTTTTCGTTTGAAATGGTGTCGAATTCTCGGGGAATGCCGTGGTCCAACTGCAAGGTGGTTCTGCCACCGCAGCGCATTGAAACATATATAGATTAATGGTATACCCGCACTCCGGTTACAATACGTTCTAAGCAACCACTTAACATCCCTCATGCTACGTCAACGCACCATTCAGAAAGCGATCTCTACAAAGGGTGTCGGCCTGCATTCTGGCCGCCGTGTCGAACTCACCCTGCGCCCGGCCGCGCCGAATACGGGAATCGTTTTCCACCGTGTGGACCTGCCTGAGGTTGTCGACCTACCGGCCAGCGCCCACCAGGTTGGCAATACGCGTCTGGCTTCTGTCCTGCAAAAGGGCGATGTCCGGGTATCCACGGTCGAGCATCTGATGTCTGCTCTGGCTGGCTTGGGTATCGACAATCTGCACATTGACCTGACTGCCGAAGAAGTGCCCATCATGGATGGCAGCGCGGGCACTTTCGTTTATTTGCTGCGCAGTGCTGGTCTGCAGGAACAGGCTGCACCGAAAAAATTCCTGCGTGTGCTTAAGCCTGTTGAAGTACGAGAAGGTGAGGGCAAGGACGCCAAGTGGGCGCGTCTCGAACCGTACAACGGCTTCGCGCTGTCTTTCTCGATTGACTTCAAGCATCCGGCTATCGATTCCACGGCCAACTTTGCCAAGATCGATTTCGAGAAAGATTCCTACGTCAAGACAATCGCCCGCGCACGTACCTTCGGGTTTGCCAGCGAAGTCGAGGCATTGCGCTCCATCGGCTTGGCAAGGGGCGGCAGCCTTGATAACGCCATTGTCATGGATGAATACCGCGTCCTGAATTCTGACGGTCTTCGCTTTGAAGACGAATTCGTCAAACATAAAATTCTTGACGCCATTGGCGACCTTTATCTTATAGGTCGTCCGCTGCTGGCCCATTACGTTGCCTGCAAGTCAGGGCACGGGCTCAATAATCAGCTGGCGCGCGCGCTGCTGGCTGAACAGGACGCCTGGGAAATCGTTACATACGAATCTCCGGAGTCCGCACCGAAGGCCTTCGATTACGAATGGAAGTTCGCCTGAAGGCAATTGGCTCGATGAAGGCGGGGCGCTGAGAATTCAGCGCCCGTGGTGCGCCAGGAGCCGGTTGATGGCGTCCGCCAAAGGCCCGGGCTCAACTTTCTTTTGCAGCTCCTCGAAGCAGTCCAGGGCCTTGCGCCCCAAGGGCTGTACTTCCCGGGGTAGATGTCTTGATGCATTGGACATCAGACCCGCTTGAACCCGGATTTCTATCCGATTAAGGTTCCAGCCATGCTTGGCGAGCGCGTTCAAAATGGTCGGCTGCAGTTGCCTGAGACGTGTGGCATGTGCCGCTGCGGGAACTGCGAGCGTCAGGCTTTGTCTGTCCATATTGGCGACACGACAGGTATGTGCCAGTACGGGCGGTAAAGCTTTGCGCACCACCTGTTCTGCCTCCATGAGCGTCTGCGCCGTGGCTATGAGGCTGGCACCGGTCGTGTCCAGCGCCAGCCAGTTCAACGCAGAAGCGCCTGGCTGGTTCTTTATTCCCGATCGTGATGGGCGTGACCCAGTGGCACGCGTCTTGTGAGAATTCAAACCGGAAACACCGAGATATGGGTAATAACTCCTCTCATTCTACTGCCAAAGCCCTGAGGCTGGCCTTTATATCCGTGGCGTGCGGCCTGGGTATGGCTGTCTCTGCCGTCGCTGGGGCGTGGATGCAATCGCAGTTCGACTCAGGGCGCACCCCTGGTACGTCGAGCAATGGCCTGTCGGTCGCCCAGGCGGAACGTCAGGCCGAATACATTCGTGAGTCAGTTGGCATGCTTGCGGAAAAGTTGGGCGAGGTTCAGGCACAACTTATCGCCGTAGATGGGCTTGGCCGACGCGTTGCCGACGCAGCGGGTGTGTCGTACACCGACCCCGAAATCCAGGCAGGCATCGAAGATACTTTACTGGGGTCTGAGTCCGTGGTGGCATTGTCCGCAAGTCACCAATGGACGGCCGAAACCTTGGGCAGGGAGCTCGACATGATGGCCCGTGAGCTATCAGCCGGTCGCGAGCGACTGCAAATGCTGGATGCCGTGCTGACCGAGCGCAACGGCATGAAGGAGACCTTGCCTTCATTGGCACCGATCGATGCGCCGTATCTATCTTCTTCCTTCGGTTGGCGGCGTCACCCCGTTACGGGCCGGCACTCCATGCACGAGGGCCTGGATTTCGCTGCGCCGCGAGGCACACCCATCTTCGCGGCTTCTGGCGGTGTGGTTACCGAAGCGCGTTATGTGCCCGGGTACGGAAAGATGGTGGAAGTCAATCATGGCAATGGTTTGGTGACTCGCTACGCGCACGCTTCGTCCCTATCGGTGAAGCTGGGTGAGGTCGTGACCAAAGGCCAGCAAATTGCCCGTGTAGGTTCCACTGGCCGCAGCACCGGTCCGCATCTCCATTATGAAGTGCGCATCGCAGACCACGCACTGGACCCAACCCTGTTCATGGCAAACGCGCGATCAGATTCCGAAGTGGCCGCTGAACTTGCCGCTGTAGCGACACCGAAATGAAGGTGCGGGCCCCTAGCGCAACAGGTTAGGCTGTATCCAGAGCGCTGCGTTAAACTGTAGCGTTTTCTGCGGATATTTTCCGCCCACTAAATCACAACAGGTCCGTTGGGTGACACCCCGCGGCAAAACGACGGCACAAGAATGGTATCCCTCTTAAAAGCGCTTTTCGGTAGTCGTAACGATCGCATACTGAAGCAGTATCGTCGTCAGGTCTCACAGATCAATGCACTGGAGCCTCAATTCGAACAGTTGAGCGATGATGAGCTCAAAGGCAAGACGGCAGAGTTCCGGCAGCGCCTTGAGAAGGGTGAATCGCTGGACAACTTGTTGCCGGAGGCGTTCGCCGTTGTGCGCGAAGCCAGCAAGCGTGTGTTCGGGATGCGCCACTTCGATGTGCAGATGATTGGTGGCATTGCATTGCATAACGGCAAGATTGCCGAAATGCGCACCGGTGAGGGCAAGACGCTTACCGCAACGCTGCCCGTGTACCTGAATGCCCTGGTCGGCAAAGGCGTGCACGTGGTCACGGTGAACGATTACCTGGCCCGGCGTGACGCAGAATGGATGGGGCGCCTCTACAATTTTCTTGGCATGTCGGTGGGTATCGTCGTTCCACAGCAGGAAAATGCCGAGAAAATCGCCGCCTATCGTTCAGACATTACCTACGGTACGAATAACGAGTTCGGCTTCGACTACCTGCGCGACAACATGGAATATCGTGTGGAGGACCGCCGTCAGCGCGGCCTGCATTACGCCATCGTTGACGAAGTCGATTCCATCCTTATTGACGAAGCGCGCACACCGCTGATCATTTCCGGGCAGGCTGAAGACAATACCGAACTTTACCGCCGCATGGATGCCATCGCGCCGCTGTTGCAGCGTATGGCCAGCGAGCCGCGCCCCCAGGAGCCGGAACCCGAAGGCGACTTCTGGGTCGACGAAAAAGCCCAGCAGGTTCATATATCAGAAGCCGGTCACGTCAAAGCGGAACAGTTGCTGGTCCAGCACGGCCTTCTGGCTGAAGGCGACTCCCTCTATGAACCGCGCAATATTTCCCTGGTTCACCACCTGATGGTGGCGCTGCGCGCCCATCATCTTTTCTTCCGCGACCAGCACTATGTGGTGCAGAACGGCGAGGTGATCATCGTCGACGAGTTCACCGGCCGTTTAATGGTAGGCCGTCGCTGGTCTGATGGCCTGCATCAGGCGGTCGAAGCCAAGGAAGGCGTACAGATCCAGCACGAGAACCAGACGCTGGCGTCCATCACCTTCCAGAATTACTTTCGCATGTACGAGAAGCTGGCCGGGATGACCGGTACAGCCGATACCGAGGCCTACGAGTTCCAGCAAATCTACGGCCTGGAAACTGTTCTGATTCCGACCAACCGCCCCATGGTCCGCATCGATCAGAACGACCATGTCTACAAGACAGACGCGGAAAAATACAACGCCATTCTCGAAGATATCCGCGACTGTCATGAGCGCGGCCAGCCGGTACTGGTGGGTACGACGAGCATTGAGAACTCGGAGTTGTTGTCCGAACTGCTCAAGAAACACAACCTGCCGCATGAAGTACTGAACGCCAAGCAGCATGCGCGGGAAGCTGAGATTGTGGCGGAAGCCGGCAAGCCGGGGCACATCACGATCGCCACGAATATGGCGGGTCGGGGTACCGACATTGTGCTCGGTGGCAGCGTCGAAAAAATGATCGACCTCGTGCGCCGCGACGAGACACTTTCCGAAGCCGAGAAAGAAGCCCGTATCGAGCAAATCAAAACCGAGTGGGAACCCGCCAACAAGGCGGTTCGTGAAGCCGGCGGCCTGCGTATTATCGGTACGGAACGCCACGAATCTCGTCGCATCGATAATCAGCTTCGCGGCCGGGCCGGTCGTCAGGGTGACCCGGGGTCGTCACGCTTCTACCTCTCCCTGGAAGATCCGCTCATGCGCATCTTCGCAGGCGACCGGGTGCGTGCCATCATGGAGCGCCTGAAGCTGCCTGAGGGCGAGCCCATTGAGGCGCGTATGGTGTCTCGCTCCATTGAGTCCGCTCAGCGCAAGGTTGAAGCACGCAACTTCGATATCCGCAAGCAGCTGCTTGAATACGATGATGTTGCCAATGACCAGCGCAAGGTGCTCTATGCCCAGCGCAATGAAGTGCTTGAGGCAGCGGACGTCAACGAAATGGTGGTGGGGCTGATCCGTGCCAGCATTGTTGAGCGCTTCCGCGCCTATATCCCGGAAGGCTCAGTGGAAGAACAATGGGATGTCCCGGGTCTGCAGGCCTCTCTCGAGGCCGACTGGGCGATCCCCATGGCACTGACCGAAATGCTCGAGAAGGAACCCGAGCTGACCGACGATGACCTGCTCGAACGAATCATGGTCGAAGCTAAGCGTCTCTACGAAGCCAAGGTGGATCTGGTCGGTCGTGAGGCCTGGGCGCCGTTTGAGCGTTCGGTCCTGCTGCAGGCCATCGATACACACTGGCGCTCGCACTTGCAAGCACTGGATCACCTGCGTCAGGGTATTCATCTGCGCGGGTACGCTCAGCGCGATCCCAAGCAGGAATACAAGCGCGAGGCCTTTGTACTGTTCTCCGATATGCTGGACCGTGTGCGCAACGACGTGGTTCGCGTGCTGCTCACCGTACGGGTGCAAACTCCGGAGGAGGTCGAGGAGCCCCAGGAGCAGGAATCGCCCGTCAACGTGCGATATCACCACTCCGACTACGACGCGGCCCTTAGCGGCGAAGACCCTGGCCTGGATCCGGCTGCAGCGACTGCAGCGGCTGGCGAGCTGCCCAAGGTGGGTCGGAACGAACCTTGTCCTTGTGGCAGCGGGAAGAAGTACAAGCATTGCCACGGCAGGCTTTCCTGAGCAACTGCCTGAGACAGAATCGGCGCCCTAGTGGCGCCGATTTTTTTGACCTGATTCTTTTGTTCCCCGCCCAGGCATACAGGACGCCGCGCACGAATCACGGGGCCCTGAGTGCACCCTTAAAGCAGGAATAGGGTGGCGAGGCTGAGGAATAAAAAGAAGCCCAGTGAATCGGTTGCAAAGGTCAGCAGTACGGAGGAGCCAACCGCGGGATCTTTGCCGAAACGGGCGCGCAGCATGGGTATCAATACCCCAAGTACGGCACCTATGAGCATGTTGCCGATGATGGCCGCCATCATGACTAGCGCCACGGAAACAGAGCCGGAGAAGGCCCACGCAAATACGGCCGCAACGAGGCTGCCACAGAAGCCCACCAGGAAGGTGACGAGTATTTCCCGCTTGACCAACTGCCAGATGTTCGACACAGTGATACGCCCCATGGCCATGGCCCGAATCACCATCGTCATGGTCTGATTGCCGGAATTGCCGCCAATACCTGCCACGATGGACATCAGGAAGGCCAGAATAACGATCTGACTGACCGTGTCTTCAAAGCGCGATGCCACCAAAGAAGCCGTGGCAGCGGTAATGAGGTTGACGAGCAGCCAGGGAGCCCGGTTACGGAGCGCGGCTTTAACCGGTGCAAAGATGTCCTCTTCCTGCAAACCGGCACGCGACAGTTCCTGCTCTTGCGAATCTTCCTGAATGACGTCGACGACTTCGTCAATGGTCACGCGGCCAATAAGACGCCCGAGATCGTCGGTAACAGGCGCAGAGACCAGGTCATAGCGCTCGAACGCACCGGCCGCATCGGTGTCGGAATCAAGAGGATTCAGGCTGAGGTATTCAGTCTGCATGACGTCTGACACCAGTGACTCGGGTTCGCTGACCAGCAATACGCTGACTGGCAGGGTACCGCGCAGTCGGTCCTCGCGGTCAACCACGAAAATCTGGTCGGTGTGGTCGGGCAGCTCGTGCAGGCGGCGCAGGTAGCGCAGCACGACTTCCAGCGAGACGTCCTCGCGAACGCGCACCATCTCGAAGTCCATGATCGCGCCCACGGTGCCCTCAGGATAGCCCATGGCTTCCAGCAGCTGTGCCCGCTCCTGCTCCGTCAGACCTTTCTGAACCTCGGCAATAACATCAGGAGGAAGGTCCGGCGCGAGGTCGGCGATCTCGTCCGCGTCCATGTGCTCGGCGGCGGCCACGAGATCTTCGTGGTCCATGGACTGGATGAGGGATTCCCGCGCCCAGTCCTCAATCTCGAGCAGCACGTCGGCGTCGTGTTCCGCGCCCACCAATTGCCAGACCGCCTGTCGTTCTTGGACTGGCAGTGATTCCAGAATGAAGGCGATATCCGAGGGGTGAAGATCGTTGATGATCGCCCGGATTTCGTTCTCATGCTGGCGATGCAGCAGGCCTTCAAGCAGGTTGGAGCGGTCTTCTTCCTCGTATTCCCGGCGTGCGAGAGCTTCCACGACTTCCTGACGCTTGAGGATGCTCTGCAGCTGCTGCAGTGCCAGCTGGGCGTCTTCCGGGTCGAGGCGACGAGGAATGATCACCTTTTGAGCAGAATCAGGATGATTGTCCGCCATGCGTGTCTCTCGGTTTCTGGCAGGAGCTGCCACGGGTTCTGCCGCATGTCTCGGCGTGATGCTGCGGGCATACAAGCGGCGGCCCCCGCATTTTACCGGTTTGTGGGAATCGTGCCGGAGGACGAAGGGTGCCGCAAACGAAAAGGCCCGCGCGGATAAGGCGCGGGCCTGGATGTCAGTGAGGCGTCAGACTGTGGGGTTGGCCAGCCACTGGCGCGCCAGTTCGACCCAGTAGGTACCGCCCAGGGGGATGAGATCATCATTGAAGTCATAGGAACCGTTATGCAAGGTGCACGGCCCCAATCCATGACCCGGTGAGCGGTGGTCGCCGGTTCCGTTGCCTATCCAGACATAGCAACCCGGCTTGTGTTGCAACATGAAGGCGAAATCTTCCGCTCCCATGGATGGCGTAATGTTGCGCACCACGCGTTCCGTCCCGACGATGCCTTCCATGACGCTGGCGCAGAACTCAGTCTCTGCAGGCGTATTCACGGTGGGCGGATATTTGCGCACGAAATCCAGATTGGCGGTGCAGTCGAGGGCGGCAGCAGTCTGCTCGCAAATCGCTTGCATGCGATTCTCGATGAGGTCTAGAGTGGAATCGGTAAATGTCCGCACCGTTCCGCGAATGAGCGCATCGCCCGGGATGACGTTATCGGCGGAGCCAGCGTGGATCTGGGTAACACTCAGGACGGCAGGGTCCAGGGGGTTGCGATTGCGCGCAACAATGGATTGCAGGCTTTGCACGACTTGCACCGCCGCAATGATGGGGTCGGCGCCCAGGTTGGGCATGGCTGCGTGCGCGCCCTTGCCCGTAATGTGGATGCCGAAGGTATTGCTGGAGGCCATCATTGGGCCAGCAGTCAGCCCGAAGCTGCCAACTTCCATGCCTGGCCAGTTGTGCATGCCGAAGATGGCATCGATCTGGAAGCGCTCAAAGAGGCCGTCGTCGATCATCGCCTTAGCTCCGCCGTGCCCTTCTTCGGCCGGCTGAAATATGACGTGAACCGTGCCTTCGAAATCCCGATGTTGAGCCAGGTGACGGGCGGCTGCAAGCAGCATGGCCGTGTGGCCATCGTGCCCGCAGGCGTGCATTTTCCCGGCGTTCTGGCTCGCGTGTTCGAAGGTATTGACTTCCTGCATGGGCAGCGCGTCCATATCGGCGCGCAGACCGATGGCGCGACCGTTGTCCTTGTTGCCCTTAATGGTTCCAACCACTCCGGTGACGCCTATGCCGCGCACCACCGGAATTCCCCAGGATTCGAGCTGCTTGGCAACCAGCTCGGCGGTGCGGACTTCTTCATAGGCGAGTTCGGGGTTCTGGTGGATGTCGCGACGAATGCGAATGATTTCGTCCTGCCAGCCGACAATGGATTCAGCCAATTTCATAAAGGGGTCCGCTCCTGTGAGTCGATCAACGAGGTTTCATGTGAGGCTGGATCATGGCGTCGAGTTCCGGTGCAGTGTGCTCGTTGCCAGCGTATACGTAGCCGCCGATGGGCCATGAGTCTTTATGGAAGATGTCTTCGCAGATGCCGCCGGCTTCGCGAACGAGCACGGTGCCTGCTGCAACGTCCCAGGGGGCCAGCCCCATCTCCCAGTAAGCATCGTAGCGACCGCAGGCCACCCATGCAAGATCAAGTGCCGCTGCGCCGTGACGCCGTACGCCGCGGGTGTGCGTGATCGCATGGTGCAGGGTGGGCATGTATTCGTCGGCGAAGGAAAAATCGCGGAATGGGAAGCCTGTTCCCACCACCGATTCAGCCAGGTTGGCGGCTCGCGAGCATTGAATGCGACGCCCGTTCAGCCAGGCGCCGATTTCATGCAGGCCGGTAAACAGTTCTTCGCGATTGGGATCGTAAACCACCCCGATGACCGGGGTGTCAACTTCCAGGGGCTTGTCGCCACTGACCTTGGCGCCAGCATGAGCGATGAGCGCGATGGAGACCGCATATTGCGGAATGCCATGAAGGAAATTGGTTGTGCCATCGAGAGGGTCAATGTACCAGGTGGCAATTTCCGAGGCCTTGCCACCGCTTTCCTCGGCAACAATACCCAGTTGGGGCGTGCGCTCCAGAAGAATATCGATGATCGCCTGCTCGGCTTCGCGATCCGCCTGGGAGACCAGATCGTTGCGCACTTTCGTGTCGATCACGAGGTCGCCGCGGTTATGGGCGTACGACTGTAGAATGGCGGCAGCCGCATGGGCTGCGGTCACTGCGGCATCAAGACATTCACTCAAGGGAAGGCGTAAGGACTGCATAACATGTTCCTGGTTCATCGGACCCTTAATGGAAGATGAATGTCATTGTACGTGAGACCTTTGAACCACCGCTTCCAGACACAGATATGAGAGCCGGCCACGCGCCACTTCGAGCAGGGACACTGCATTTCGACTCCCTTGGTACGCCGGCCAGCCTGCTCTACGGGGATGTTTATCACGCCAGGGCCGGAGCCCTCGCACAAGCCGAACACGTCTTCCTGCGCGGCAATGGCCTGCCCGAACGCTGGGAAGGGAAGGCGTCGTTCACGGTTTGCGAAACAGGCTTTGGGCTGGGGAATAATTTCCTCGCGCTCTGGCTGGCCTGGCGACGCACGCAGAACAGGCCCCACCGTTTGCACGTGCTGTCTTTCGAGGCCCATCCGTTTTCCAGAGAAGATCTGGCTCAGGCCCTGGCCTTTCACAACGGCGAACTACGTGACATGGCAAATGCGCTACTGTCCGCTTGGCCACCGCTCTTGCCAGGCATGCATAGGCTGGAATTCGAAGGCGGACGGGTGAGTCTGACGCTGGCGTTTGGTCGAGTCGAATATATGTCCCGCCAGGTAGAAGCCAGTGTCGACGCCTTCTTTCTGGACGGATTCTCGCCCGCCCGCAACCCCGCCATGTGGACGCGTGAGCTTTTCGGCCAGCTGGTTCGTATCGCCAGGCCGGGAGCAACGGCCGCCACCTGGTGCAGTGCCGGGCAAGTCAGACGCGACCTTTCCGCCGCCGGTTTTCTGGTGGAACGCATTCCAGGATTCAGCGGCAAGCGGCAGATGTCGCGGGCAGTTCTGAGGCCGGGGCTGGGGCGCGGCAGGGGGCCGGCAAACTCTGCGAGTGTTGTGGTGGTAGGCGGCGGTCCTGCGGGCGCTGGGGTCGCGCACGCACTCGCCGTGCGCGGTCATGATGTTACGGTGCTCGACCCCGCGTTTCATCACGGACCCGCCGGCTTGCATGCCGGCCACCGATGCGCTGCCATGTCGCCGGCACTCAGCCGGGACGACAATCCGATGTCGCGACTCAGTCGCGCCGGCATTCTTCTGGCTGGCCTACGGTGGAAGGGCTTTGAGGATGTGACGCGCCGCTGTGGTTCGCTTTTTCGAATTGAAGAGGAAGAGGCAGGGCTCTGGCAGAACTTTCTTTCTCAATGGAATATCCCGCCGGAGTGGATGCAGTGGTGCGATGCTGCATCCACCAAGCAGCGCTGTGGCTTGTCATTGCCGGCAGGCGGCGTCTGGATGGAACATGGCCACCTGGTCCGCGTGCCCCAGCTGCTGGAAGCACTGTTCGCCCATGAGCGGGTCAGCATGCGGGCAGCCAAAGTGGCGAGGCTGGAGCGAACCGGAAGCGGCTGGCGTGCCGTGGCGGAAGACGGTAGACACCTAGCTGAGGCCGAGCTTGTGGTGCTGGCGGGTGCGGCGGCTACCCCTGGTCTGCTGGCCAGGACGCTTCCCCAACTGCGTTGCCCCAAGCTGGCCCAGCTGCAAAGGATGGGGGGGCAGGTGGCTTATTTTCATGCGGGCGACGTTGCGGCCGCCAAAGGCGTGGTCGCCGGGGCGGGCTACTGGTTACCGGACGACCGGGGGATTCATGTAGGCGGTAGTACCTACGAACTCGGTGTCGAACAGGTGGAAGTGACCCCACAGGGCGGTGTAGCGGTTGCGCACAAGGTGGCGGCCTTGCTCGGTACGGATCCGGGTCCGCTGCTCAACGCGCAGGCGCAGCCTTCAGGCTGGGCGGGCTTGCGGGTGGCAGTGAGCGATCATCTGCCGGTTATCGGCGCGGCGACCAGTGACGAAAGCCTTTGGATGGCCTGTGCCTATGGCTCGCGTGGCCTGAGCTGGATGACGTTGGCGGGCGAGATGATCGCAGCACGGCTGAATGCAGAACCGATGCCGGTGGAGCGTGAGCTGGTCAAAGGGGTGCGATTGCGCTAGGGTGTCTCACGGGCGTCACAGCGGGAGCCACACACGCCTATGACATACGCCCGAGACTGCCACAGAAATGCAGCCGGAACTTATAATTTGTACGACAACTCAAGCAAGAAAGAGACCGGATTTTATTTTATGGCCCAAATCCGTCAGAATAATGGCTTTTGAATGCTTATTGGGCCATGGCCCGAGGATTGCGCTGTGCCGCACGACTCCGATCAAGTTCAAGTTACTCCCCTGACCCATCTAGATTTTCAAAACGCGAGCTCTGTCCGGGCAGAATTTGCCTTGTCAGACATAGAACTCGCTTTGCATGTTGAAGCCCACGCTCCAGGCGTCTACCGCCTGCGGTGCGCGCCGCCTGCCGTGTTGAGCGCGCGAGAGGAAAAGCCAACCGCGCGGCAAAAGGCTCACGCCGAGATGCTGCTCGCACGCGACGAGCCCGTCGGCGAGCTCGTGACCAGCTCTCTGGTCGGCGCCGGCGGCTGGCGTCTCGAGCAGGGCGACATCACACTAGAAGTCCAAACCGATCCCCTGCGGCTTTCGCTTTACCGTGGCGACGACTGCGTACTTTCCAGCGTCGCAGACGGTGTTTTGCAGAAGGGCGAGCGCGACGACGCTAAGCTTTGGCGTTTTGCAACCCAGTTGCAGGACGATGATCACCTGCACGGCCTGGGTGAAACCATGGGCGACCCCGATCGCCGTGGTTCAGTTCTGGTATCCGATGATCCGGTTGCCCTCGTGGGCTCGTTGCTGTGGAGCACGCGCGGCTGGGGGCTTTACGTCAATACGCTCAGCCGCGTCGAGTACGATCTGGGTGCAAGTCAGCGTGATGTCTGCAGCTTGGTCATTCACGATGGCCTGCTGGACATCTTCCTGTTCACAGGTGAGCCGACCGAAATCCTGAACCAGTTCTCGGCCCTCACCGGGCGGGCAGGGCAGCCCGGCCTGGCCCCCATGGGGGCCTGGCTGGAGCAGGCCCCTGGCACCACGCTTGATGAAACACTGGCCATTGTCGAGACCTTCCGCGCCAACGAGTGGAGCGTCGACACGCTGGAGCTGGCATCACCGGCACCTTACGGCTTCCAGAGCGACAAACCTGTTTTTGAGTGGAATCCATCACGTTGCGGCACTGACCAGCGTGAGTTTCACGCGCGCCTGCAGGCCGCCAATGTGCAGCTTGCCGCCCCGACCATTCCCGCCGTTCTGCAGGGAAGCGCCCTTTTTGAAGAATGGGAAGACCGCGGCTGGCTTCTGATTCGCGACGAAGACGGCTCAGCCTGTGTATTCCCGGGCAACGAGTTCACAGGGGGCACGCCGTATGGTCTGCTCGACCTGACGAACAAGGATGTCTACAAGTTGTGGGTTGAACGCCAGCGCCAGGCGGTGGATGAAGGGCTTGCCTCGCCCGTCTGCAGCGTGCAGGTCGATATTCCCGACGATGTCACTGCCCGGGGTGGCGAGTGTGGCGCAGTGCTACGCACCATTTACCCCATGCTTGCGCGGCGGGCGCTATTCGATGCTGTGGCGGGCCACCGCACGCCGCAGGAAGGCGTGGTCGTGAGCCGCGACCTTCATCCGGCAGTCCAGCGTAGTGCCTGGCAGGCCGGCCCCCGCTGCGAGAACAACTGGGCCGGCATGGAAAAGAGTCTTCGGGCTGCACTCAGTCTTGGCGATAGCGGCGTTCCTGTCATGACTCATCGTCTTGGCAATGCCCAGGCGTCGGTCGAGGAAATGACGCCGGAGCTTTACGTGCGTTGGCTGGCAACGTGTGTGCTGTCCGCGAATTTTTCTTTCCAAGGTGTGCCCGGTCTGTTGCCTGCGTCATTCGACAAGGAAACCCAGGAATTGGTGCGTCATTGGCTGCAGTGGCGTTACCGCCTCATTCCCTATGTGTTGGGCATCATCGAAGATGCCGTGCGTACCGGCCTGCCAGTGCAGCGTTCCATGGCGATGTGCTTCCCGGCCGACCCAGTAGCCCAGGCATGGGATACACAGTACATGTTCGGCCCCGCCTTGCTGGTCGCGCCCATTCTGGAGCCTGGCACCAAGGCGCGAGTCTATTTGCCCGAAGGTGCCGCATGGTGGGATATGAACACTGGCTGGCGCTATGAAGGTGGCGAGGTATTGGAAGTGGAATGCGGCCTGGATACGCTTCCCGTGTTCGGGCGTGAAGGGCAGATGCTCTGCCTGGGCCCGGGCGGCCTGCATACTTCCGACTTCAACTCGGCGCGCCTGCTGGACGAAGTCTGGATGTTCGGCATGCCCGAGCACAGCCCAGTGGTCATGCGCAATAAGATCCGCGTTATGCAAATGCAGGGCTCCAGCTATATCAAGGGTCTGGAAGGTTTGAAAATTCTTCCTTCCGAAGGCCTTGAAGTGAAGCGCCGCGGGGCGGAGGTTCGTATTTCGCGCGCGCGTTAAGCTGGCCGGTGATGTCAAACTGGTCGGGACAGGGTCGCCGATCAGCCCGCGGCAAGCAGGCTTTTTTAATTCATGATGGCCTCATTGCAAAGAGCTTGCTTGACAGGGGGGGTGGTTTTGAGTCATAATTGAAATCTTGACTCTGTAAGAGTTTGGGTCGTTAGCTCAGTTGGTAGAGCAGCGGACTTTTAATCCGTTGGTCGCGCGTTCGAGTCGCGCACGACCCACCATAACTTCTTACAGAAGCAAGACAACAGCGCCACCTTAACGGGTGGCGTTTTTGTTTGCGCGTCTCCGGTATCGAGCTTGCTGTCTGCCGCTGAAGTATCGCGTTGGGAAGGTGCCGGAAGGAAACACCAATGAACATTACGCATTTCGAGCATGCCGTATACGCGCTCTTGATACAGCTATTCATTGCCTGGCTTACTAAAAACTATTGGATCGGGGCGGCTGCGGCCATTGGTTTTTTCGTCGGGCGCGAGCATGCGCAGCGGGAATACAAACTGGGCGATCCCAGTCACTTGCAACCCTGGGAAGGGTTCGATATATGGCGCTGGTCTACCGATGCACAACTGGACCTGCTTGTTCCTTGTGCCGCGGTGCTCGCTCTGGCATGGGCCATTCATCTATGGCGAAGGCGGCGCTAAGCGTAATTGCGCAATCCGCCATCGTCCTGATGGTTCGGTTGTGGCGTCCTACGTAAGGTTGTGAAAAAAAATCGGAGGACGATTATGGACGCGCTAAGATGGCCGGCGGATTTTCCTGGTAAACACGATCGCCCTGAAGACTATCAGCCACGAAGCCTGGAGTGGGTGCCTCGCCCGTAACCGGATCTGGCTTCCATGTCTCGAAGAAGCTCTCCAGATGCTCAACGCACAGTTTGATTTTTGCGGATGAACTGAGCCTTTCGGGATACACGGCCCAAATGTTGGCGTCTTGCTGCAGGTCCGGTAAGACCACTTTCAAAGCGCCAGTCTTCAAATGGGGCATGACGTCCCAGATGGAACGCAGTATCACGCCTCGCCCCGCCAGCGCCCACGCTACCGCGATTTCGCCGTTGTTTGTCACCAGCGGCCCGCTCACCTTCACGTTGTATGTCTGGCCCGTCGCAATGCTCGTCAGCTTCCAGAGGCCCACGGGGTGATCCCGTTCTTTGATGACCAGACAGTGGTGCGCCAGAAGTTGCTGAGGCTCCGATAGCGGAGGCATGCGATCCAGGTAAGTCGGGGCGGCGCACAACACTCGATAATTGCTAGCCAACTTCCGGGCAATATAGTGCGGTGAAATTTCGTCCCCGATTCGAATGTCGAGGTCGATCTTATGTTTGGCGAGATCCAGCACCTCATCGACCACGTTCAGGCGCAGCTTTATCCCAGGATACCGACAGGAAAAGTCTGCCAGAGCCCCCGCGACGATCTTCCTCCCGAAACCGATGCTCGTGGAAACTCGCAGCACTCCGCGCGGGTCATTCTGAGTTGCCATGATCTCGTCGTGCAGCTCTTCCGCATTATCGAGTATCCGCATTCCCAGTTCATAAGCACGTTCACCTTGTTCCGTGAGGGTGACCTGCCGCGTGGAACGATGGAACAAGCGGCATCCCAGCTGGTTCTCCAGAGCCAATACGCGCTTGCTGATGTAGCCCGGTGTCACGCCCAAGTACTGGGCGGCACGGCTGAAGTTAAGTATACGTGCGGCAGTGCAGAAGATCTGAAAGTCTTCAATCGAAAGCTTAGTATTCACGTTTAGGAAACACTGTTGTGACTGTAATGGCGTTGAAAGGGGATACTACATAAACCTAAGATTTCCCGCATCCCGAAAATCAATGCCATTGGGGGAGAACATGCAACTCGAGAAGCGGTCCCTGGAAGAGCTGTCACGCGCGCTGCGTAGCCGTGAACTGAGCTCTACCGGGCTGATAGAAAAAGCACAGGCCAACTATGACCGTTGGGAACCTGCCCTAAACGTATATAAAACATGGAATGGGGAAGGGGCACGCAAGCAGGCACAAGCCGTTGATCTGCTGCTGGATAGCAATATCGACCTAGGTCCGCTGATGGGCTTGCCTGTATCCGTCAAGGATCTGTTCGGTGTGCCCGGCCTGCCCGTCTTTGCAGGGAGCGATAGCGCGCTGCCGCAGCAGTATTCAGCGGCAGGTCCGGTCGTTCAAAGTGTACTGAGCCAGCTGGGCGTAATTACAGGCAAATCGCATACGGTCGAATTCGCTTTCGGTGGCTTGGGCGTCAACGCACATTGGGGTACCCCAGTAAACCCTTGGTCCGCTGATGGTCATCGCGTACCCGGTGGTTCCAGTGCAGGTGCGGGCCTTTCCCTGCTGCAAGGAACGGCCTTGCTTGCCCTGGGCACCGACACGGCTGGGTCCGTGCGCGTGCCTGCTTCCTTCACGGGTCAGGCCGGTCTCAAAACCACCATTGGACGTTGGTCAGGCAAGCATATCGTCCCCTTGTCATCATCGCTGGACACCCCGGGTATTCTGGCCCGTCACGTGCAGGACCTGGCCTTTGCCTTTGCTGCAATGGAAGCGGCAATGGGCAGGCAAGCCGCCTCGCAGATACCCGAACTGGAACTTGCGGATCTTCGCATAGGCGTGCCAGAGAACTTCTTCTGGGATGATGCTGATGCGTCCGTGGCAGAAGTGACGGACGCTGTGTTGAGCAAACTCGGGGCGAAGGCGAAGGCTTTTCGGCGGACAACCCTGCAGGGCTGCGACACGGCTTTTGACGTCTTCCGCGCCGGCGGCCTGGCGGCTCCCGAACTCAGTCAATACATGCAGGCGCATTTCCCCGAGAAAATCGCCCGTCTGGATCCTGTCGTCCAGCTGCGCGTGGCGGGGGCACAGCAAGTTTCATCAGTCGAGTATTTGCGCCGCAAGGCAGTCTTGCAGCAATCCGGTGAGGAAGGCTTGGGTGTTTTCCGGGAATTCGACGTATTGGTCACACCCACGGTGGCCATTCCGCCGCCACTCATGAGCGAGTTGCAAGATGTGGAAGCCTACGGCCGTATCAACATGCTCGCATTGCGAAACACCGTCATAGCGAATCTGTTTGGCTGGTGCGCAATCACTCTGCCTATTGGTCGAGACAAACGTGGGCTGCCGGTGGGCTTGCAGCTGATGGGGCCTCCAAACACCGAAGAAAGGCTGCTGGCCATGGGGCTGGCAATCGAGCAGTTTATTGGTCAGGGTCCCGATATCTTGGGGCCCGTCCCAGGCTTGGCTGGATGATCGCCTGGTTTGTTTAATACGCAGTTAACAATCGTCCGGAGGACAAAAAAATGATCAGCTTCAAATGGAAAACGCTTGCGGTGAGCACTTTTGCCGCCATGGCTTTCGGTGCTGGCGCGCAGGCAGCCGATTTCAACTTCACTTTTGCACACGTGCTAGTTGAATCCACACCCAACGCTCGTGCAGCAGTGAAATTCAAGGAAGAGGTCGAGCGCAACTCGAACGGCCGTATCGAGATCAATGTGCGCCCGGCAGCTCAGTTGGGTGGCGACGTGGAAATCATCGAGCAGACCCAAATGGGCCTGGTTCACATCGCCATTCCGCCTACCGGCAACCTGGCGAACTTTGAGCCGAAGATGTATTTGCTGGACCTGCCCTTCATGATGACCGATAACGCGTCCATGAAGGCGGTATTGGACGGCGAGGTCGGCGAAGAGCTGCTCGGGTTGCTCGAAAAGAGCAATCTGAAAGGTATCAACTACTGGGGTGCGGGCTTTCGCAACATGACGAACAATATTCGTCCGATCACCAAGCCCGACGACCTCAAGAACATCAAGATGCGTGTTCTCCAGGCGCCGACCACCTTGGCGACATACCGCGCCTACGGTGCAAACCCCACCGCCATGGCTTTCACGGAAGTCTACAACGGCTTGCAGCAAGGCGTGGTTGAAGGTCAGGAAAACCCGCTGGCCAATATCTATTCCATGAAGTTCTACGAAGTGCAGAAGTACATGACTCGCACCTCGCACGTCTACCACACTTATGCTGCGGTGATGAATAAGGCCGCATGGGAATCCCTGCCGGACGATCTGAAGAAAGTCGTCAAGGATGCCTTCGATGTCGCCCGCGATTATGCTCGGGAGCTGACCGACGAGGACGAGAGCCGCATCATCGAGGAAATCAAGGATCAAATCGAGATCATCGAACTGACACCGGAAGGCCGCGAGGCATTCATCAAGGCTTCTGAACCTGTGTACAAGGAGTTCGAGAAGCGCGTGGGCGCCGACCTGATCGCCAAGGCAACGGCGGCAGCACGCGGTAATTAAAAGGAACCGCGGGGAACGACGATGATAGAACTACTCAACCGAATCCTCGACACGATCGAGAAGTACATGATGATGCTTCTCATGTTCGCAGCAACCATCGTGACGATCGTCCAGGTCGTGGCGCGCTATGTGTTCAACAATTCCTTGTACTGGTCCGAGGAGTTCATCCTGTATGCACTGATATCGATGAGCTTCCTGGCGGCGAGCATGGGTGTTCGCTTTAGCGCACATATTTCGGTTGAGGCCATCTATGCCTTCGTCAGCCCCCGCATGGCCAGGCTGCTGAGATTGTTCTCAGCAGTGCTTGGCTTGGTATTCGCTGGTTCCTTGATCTACTACGGTAGCCGGCTGTTCATGAACACGATGAATATGGGCCAGTTATCGACGGCCATGCAGATTCCCGTGGCCTACGTATATTTCGTCATTCCCATGTCCGGGGCGTTCATGCTGATTCGCTACATGCTCGTCTTCAAACAGCTGGCGCTCTACGGCAAGTATGAGCCCCTCAAGACAGCGGCCAGTGCAGGTTGAAGGGGTAGAAAAAGATGGTCACTTCACTCGTACCCATATTCTTCGGCCTTCTGATTTTTGGCCTGCCCATTTTTGCTGCCCTTGCGCTAGCGGTGACGCTCACGCTTTATTTCATGGGCACCATCGATCCACTCGTGGTTCCCATGCGCATGTTCTCAGGGATGAACAACTTCTCCCTGATGTCCATTCCATTTTTCATCATGGCTGCCGAGCTGATGCGAATCGGTGGCCTTTCCGATCGGCTCATTGAATTGGCCAAAGCCCTGATTGGCTGGGTGCCGGGCGGTTTGGCGGCTGCAGCCGTGCTGGCCTGCCTGTTCTTTGGCTCCATTTCCGGCTCGAGCCCCGCAACAGTGGTGGCCATTGGCACCATCATGTACCCGGCGATGGTTGCAGCGGGGTACAACAAGTATTTTGCGATAGGGCTCATTGCGACGGCGGGGACGCTGGGGCCGATCGTGCCGCCAAGTATTGCGCTGATTATCTACGGTTCCGTCACGGGTTCCTCCGTCGGCAAGCTGTTTGCGGCCGGTCTGCTCCCAGCTTTGTTGATTGGGTCGATTCTCATCGCCTACAGCTGTGTCTATTCCGCGTACAAAAAATACCCGCGCGACCCGTTTCCCACGTTCCGTTCCATTTTTGCTGCGTTCAAGCGCTCGGCGTGGGGCCTTGGATTGCCGGTCATCTTGCTGGGGGGCATTTATAGCGGTGTCTTCACGCCGACCGAGTCTGCTGCCGTTGCGTGTTTCTATGGTTGGTTTGTTGGTGCAATTATTTATCGCAGCATCGACACCCGCGCGTTTTTCACCATCTTGCGTGATACAGGGCTGCTGTCGGGCACCTTATTGCTAATCACAGCGGGCGCCTCGGCCTTTTCCTGGATAATGGCCAGCACGGGCGCACCGACGCAACTTGCTTCGCAAGTGCTGGGCGTCACTGAATCGCCGGTGCTGATCATGCTGCTGTTCAACCTGATCATGTTGGTTGCAGGCTGCTTTCTGGACAGCGCTTCGGCCATCATCATTCTGGCCCCCCTTATGCAACCCATCGCGGCCAAGGTCGGGGTGGACGCCATTCATTTCGGTGTGATCACACTGGTGAACCTTTCCGTAGGCATGTTAACGCCTCCGGTTGGGCTGAACCTTTTCGTGGCAATGGGCATTGCCAAAATGAGCTTGTACGAAATTTTCCGCGCGGCGCTCATTCCCATTGTGCTGATGATTGTGGCGCTCTTGCTGATCACCTACGTCCCGTTCTTCAGCATGGCACTACCCAATCTGCTGTTTTAAGGCGAGTTTCGCCGCGTGCCTCTAGACCGGCATGCGGCGCTCAGCGTTCAACCGCTGACGGACGCTCGTTGAACCCAAGCGTCCGCTCTACTTGTGTGTCCTGCAATCTTTCTAGAAACACATGAAACGTATCGTTTTGCTGTCGACTGGCGGCACCATTGCCAGTGCACCCGGTGATGCCGGACGTTCGGTATCCGGCGCACTTTCAGGAGAGGAGCTTTTGGCGCGAACCGGGCTGAATGGGCAGTTCGAAGTCATTGTGCATTCCATTTTTCAGAAGCCAAGCAATGCAATTGGTCCGGAGCAATGGCATGCCCTGGCAAGCGAATGCCAGCGCCTGGTGGACGAGGGACAAACAGCCGGAATTGTCATCACTCACGGCACAGACACGCTGGAGGATACGGCCTACTACCTGGAGTGCGTATTGGACTCGCCCTCGGTGCCGATCGTAATCACGGGGTCGCAGCGGGTGCCACATGCACTGGGCAGCGACGCATATGCAAACCTGCGTCATGCGATTGAGCTGGCGGCTTCCGATGAGGCGCATGGCCTGGGTGTGTTGGTGACCTTCAATCAATCCGTGTACT
>JAJUJD010000150.1 GCA_029267315.1 Alcaligenaceae bacterium | reverse complement strand
CGTCAGGGCACGGGCGGCCCGCAGCCACAGGAAGTCAAACGCATGCTGGAGCAGGCTCGTGACCAGCAGCAAAACGCCGAGCAATGGCTGACGGAAAAGCGCCAGAAGCTCGCCGAAGCGGATAAGCGTCTGGACGAACTGTTCACAGCCCTGTTGCCGAAGTAGTCATCTGCCCGCCGCACCTGGTATGGGTGCTGCGGGCATCCCAGACATGCTACGCAAGCAGCCCAATATGTTCGCAGCGCTTGAGCGGTGCGGCAGTCATGCTTTGCAGGATATCGAACGACAGTCCTTCGGTCATTGCCGTCACCACCAGACCATCGGGTGTGACATCAATGACGGCGAGGTCCGTGTAAATGCGGTCCACAACTCCGTAGCCCGTGAGCGGATAGCTGCACTGCTCTACGATTTTTGGGGTGCCGTCGCGCGTGACGTGTTCCATGGTGACAAAGACTTTCTTGGCGCCCACTGCAAGATCCATGGCCCCACCTACTGCCGGGATGGCATGGGGTTGGCCGGTATCCCAGTTTGCCAGGTCTCCTGTGGCGGACACCTGGAACGCGCCCAGAACGGTAAGATCGATATGGCCGCCGCGCATCATGGCGAAGGACACGACATGGTCCGTGATGGACGAGCCCGGTATCAGCGTAACGGGCTCTTTGCTCGCATTGATGAGATCGAGGTCGAGCTCGGCATCAGGATCACCGGGCCCCATGCCGACAATACCGTTCTCGGTGTGAAGGAGCACGTCGCGATCATCCGGCAGGTAACGTGCAATGAGCGTCGGGATACCGATACCTAGATTCACGTAATAACCATCGGGAATGTCGGTCGCTACACGTCGGGCAATTTCCTGGCGAGACAGTTTCTTAAACATTGTTCTCTCCCTTCACTTCGACGACCCGCTGGACGAAGATACCTGGGGTGTGGACATGTTCCGGCGGCAACTCGCCCAATTCCACAATACGGTCTACCTGCGCGACGGTTACCGTGGCGGCCATGGCCATCACGGGCCCAAAATTGCGGCCGGCGTAGCGGTAGGTCAGATTACCCCACCGGTCCCCCAACTGCGCCTTGACGAAGGCAAAATCTCCTTTAAGGGGCTGTTCCAGCACATAGCCCACACCATCAAAAACCCGTGATTCCTTTCCCTCGGCTAGGGCGGTGCCATAAGCGGTGGGCGTGTAGAACGGCCCCATACCCGCACCAGCTGCACGCAGGCGCTCCGCCATGGTGCCCTGTGGCACGCACTCCAGCTCGATGCGCGCTGCGTGGTAGGCCTCGGCAAAAGCCACAGCGTTAGGCTGCAATTTGTTGGACGAACGGGCGAACGAACAAATCATCCGTCGCACTCTGCCCGCCTGCACCAGTTGGCTCAGACCGACCGGGCCATTGCCCGCGTTGTTGTTGACCACCGTCAGTTCGCGCGCGCCTTGGTCCAGCAGCGCACAAATCAATTCGGTTGGCACGCCAGAAGCGCCAAATCCCCCGATGAGAATGGTCGCGCCGTCCTGCACATCCGCAACTGCCTCTTCAAGCGTGCTTACAGTCTTATCCAGCATGTCTCTCCCTTCCTCTTATCGGGATCATGGAATTACATTCCCCAGGATGGCCGTGGATTGGCTGGAAAGCGTTCCGCCGTTCCCGTGCACCAGGGCGATGCGGGCTGACGGCACTTGCCGCTCGCCACATTCGCCTCGGAGTTGCCGCACCGCTTCGATGAGGATAAAGATGCCGTACATGCCTGGATGTACGCAGGACAACCCACCTCCATTCGTATTCACCGGCGTATGGCCTCCGGGCGCAATGCCGCCGTTTTCCACAAAGGCACCGCCTTCTCCTTTCGCGCAGAAGCCGAGGTCCTCAAGAAACAGCAGCGTGTTAATCGTGAAAGCGTCGTAGAGTTCGATAAGGTCAATATCACTATGCGTGACTCCAGCCATCTGCATGGCGCGTGGGCCCGACTCGGCTGCGGCCGTCACAGTTAGGTCATGCATGGAAGAGATCTGGCGATTCCACACCGCCGTGGCGCTGCCCAGCACATGTACCGGCTTGTGCGGCAGGTCACGGGCGCGATCGGCACGCACCAGAACGTAAGCGCCAGCGCCATCTGTCACCAGGCAGCAGTCCAGGACGGATAAGGGGTCAGAAACCATGCGCGAGGCCAGCACCTCGTCGATTTCCAAGGAATCACGCTTGAATGCCTCTGGATTCAACTGCGCCCATTTGCGCGCGGCAACTGCGACTTCCGCCAGCTGCCGCCGCGTTGTGCCGTACTGGTACATATGCCGCTGCGCTGCCAAGGCATAGGATGTGATCGGCGAGATTGGCTGGTAGGGCTGTTCGAAGGGCTGGGGGTCCAGCAGCGCCCGCGCCTTGACTCCTTCCTTGCGGCCGAACTTCGCAGTGCGTTGAGTGCTGCCATAGCACACCAGAACCGCGTTGCACTGGCCGGAAGCCAGGGCCAGCATGGCTGGCAGCAGATGTGCCACAAAGCTGGACCCACCCAACATCGTGCTTTCGATGAACCTGGGACGCAAACCGAGGTACTCCACGACGGGCATCGCCCACATCGTGGCCGAAGAACTACTAGTGCAAATGCCGTCGATGTCAGCCATGGTCAAGCCGGCGTCGCGCACCGCTCGCGTGGCAGCCTGTGCCAGCAACTCCATTTCGGTATAGCCATGGGCCTCTCCCAGACCGGCAGTACCCACACCGGCGATCGCCACCTTGTCGCGTATGGATTCAAGCATGGGATTCCTCCACAACGTCGAATACCAAAACGCCCTTGCCATCCTCCTGTGCAACGCGAGCCTGAACGCGTTGCCCGATGCGCACGGCACCCGGTTCCACGCCTTCCACACGGCTCATCAGCCGGACATTCTCGTCTAGGTCGACCAGCACCACGTTGTAGTCACCGCCCGCCTCGGGATTACGACGCACTACGCTGTATGAATACACCGTGCCACGCCCGCTTGGCGCCACCCAGCTCAGGTCCTCGCTGCCGCAATGCATGCACAGCACGCGAGGAAAAAACTGATGTCGGTCGCATGCAGCGCAGCGCTGTATTTCGAACACGCTTTCCGAGAGCCGCGCGAAATAATATGCCTCCGGGCCCTGGCTCGAAGCCTCCTTGTTGTCCACCATTTTCCTTCCTATTATTTTTTACGTCGCTTAAAGCTCAGAGCTCAGCGCTCAGAGAAGCGCCCACCACTTTCGGCAAGCTCCACTAGCAGAGGCGCGGGTTCCCAATATTCCCCGTGTTCAGCATGGAATCGCCGAATGGTCTCCAGCACCTTGGGCAGCCCCACGGTATCTGCATAGAACATTGGCCCGCCCCGGAACATCGGGAAGCCATATCCCGCGACATACACGACGTCGATGTCAGAGGGCCGCTGAGCTATGCCATCCTTGACGATGCGCGCGGCCTCGTTCACCAAGGCGTAGATGGTGCGAGCTACGATTTCATCATCGGAGATTTCGCGTCGCACGATGCCAGCCTCGGCGGCACACTGCGCGATGAGCTTGTCAATCTCAGGATCTGGAATCGGCTCGCGACTCCCAGCTTCGTAGCGATAGAACCCCGCGCCCGTCTTCTGCCCATAACGGCCCATTTCGCAGATTCGGTCCGCCACTTTGGAGTAGCGCAGATGTGCTGGCCGGGTGGGTGCTTGGCGCTTGCGTGCCGCCCAGCTGATGTCCAGCCCCGCCATGTCCTGCATTTGCAAGGGGCCCATAGCCATGCCAAAACGCCGCAGTGCGCCATCGACCTGAGCTGGGGTGCAACCTTCCTCCAGAAGGAAATAGGCCTCGCGCGTATAGTGGCTCACCATACGGTTGCCGACGAAGCCGTCACATACGCCAACCAGCACTGGGATCTTGCCAATTCGCTGCGCGAGACGGAACACCGTAGCGATGACCGCGTCGTCAGTCCTTGCGCCTTTCACCACTTCCAGCAAACGCATGACGTTGGCCGGGCTGAAGAAGTGCGTGCCCAGCATCTGCCCCGGACGCCCCGTGACGGAAGCGATTTCATTAATATCCAGCCGCGAGGTATTGGTTGCCAGGACGGCGTCCTTTTTGCAGGTCTGGTCCAGCCTCGTGAAGATGTCTTTCTTGACCTGCATGTCCTCGAAGGCAGCTTCGATCACCAAATCGACGTCTGACAGATCAGCGTAGTCCATGGTGCGCCGGATGAGGGCCAGACGCATCTCGACTTCTTCCTGGCTGAAACGCCCCCGCTTCCGGCTGACATCATAATTGCGCTGGATGTTGTTCAGGCCACGCTGCAATGCTTCCTCGGACTGTTCGAGCAGAACAACGGGAATGCCGGCGTTGGCAAAACTCATGGCGATACCGCCGCCCATGGTCCCCGCCCCAACGACACCCACGCTGCGCACCGTAGAGGCTTGAGCTGCGGCCGGCAGTTTGGCTGCTTTGCGCTCGGCAAAAAAGATGTGGCGTTGGGCTTTCGATTGATCGCCCTCCACCAGAAGTTTGAAGCGCTCAGCCTCGAACGCCAGACCCGTTTCCAGATCGGCGTGCAGTGTTTTCTCGACGCAGGCGATGCACTCCTGTGGAGCGATGCACCCGCGATAGCGCCGTTGAGCAGCACGGCGAGCGTCGTCAAACACTGCTTCAGATGCGGCATCGCCCAAGGGGGCGGGGTCAATGACCCGGGATGCGCGGTCGCCCCGCACAATGGCAACTGCCAGCTGGCAGGCTGAATCTATTGGGTCCGCGGCCACATCGTCCACCAGACCACACTCGAGCGCTTGAGATGCCGAGAGCGGCTCGCCTCCGACAATAATGTCCAAGGCCGCCTGAATGCCAACGATGCGCGGCAGCCGCTGTGTGCCACCAGCACCGGGCAGGACACCGAGCTTCACCTCTGGCAGGCCCAGTTTGGCGTCTTCGCTGGCCACCCTGCCGTGGCAGCCCAGGGTTAGCTCCAACCCTCCGCCCAAAGCCGTACCGTTGATGGCAGCGACTATCGGCTTGTGCGCAGTCTCCACCATGGAGATAAGTTCGCGCAGCAGGGGACGAATCAACGTTTTCGGAGTGTTGAACTCACGTATGTCTGCGCCGCTGCAGAAGAACTTCCCGGTACCGGTCAGCACGATGGCCTGGACAGCGTCGTCCGCCAATGCTGCGGCCAAACTTTCTCCGACGGCCACGCGTACCTGGCTGCCGATGCTGTTGACGGGAGGATTGTCGATACGGAGTATGGCGATGCGGGTTTCTCCGATCTTACGAAGGTCCACGTGCACCATGCTCATCCCTCGATCCGGATGAGCGCCTGCCCTTCTTCCACCTCATCTCCTTCGCCCACCAGCACCTCGACCACCTTGCCACCCAGCTCAGCATCGACCGGCAGCTCCATCTTCATGGATTCGATCTTGGCTACTTCGTCGCCCGCGGTGATTACCTGCCCGGGTTGCACCAGCACGCTGATGACACGTCCTGCTACGGTAGATTCAATTACCTGCATGTTGTGCTCCTCTATTTATGTTTATGTCCGTACGCATCAAGCGGCGCACGCGGTAACCTGAATGTGCTCGACCGTGCTGCACCTTGGCCAGCATGGGGTCGTCGTAACTGGACACCCTGACCACGCTGCACGATCCGGTCTCCACTCGTATGCCGGCCCGCAACGAGTACTTTGCGAAACATGGTTGCTCCTTCTGAGCGCAGTCAGGGGCGGTAACTGAAGCTGCGAGGACCCGGCCTAAGCAACGGCGCCGAGACATCGATGAAGTCCTCCAACAAGGCTCGCGTCTGCACGGGATCGATCACGTTCTCGATAACGAAGGCTTCCGCACTGCGATAGGGGGAGGTGAGCGACCGCACCCGTTGTTCAATCTCCGCCAGTTTCGCTTCGGGGTCAGCAGCTGCCTCGATCTCGCTTTTGTAAGCAACTTCAAGCCCGCCTTCGACGGGCAAGGAACCCCATTGCGCCGAGGGCCAGGCATAGCGGAAGTTGTAGCGGCCGTCGCTCTGGTGACCGCCCGCTGCCACGCCAAAGGCCTTGCGCACAATGAAGGTGCACCACGGGACCGTGGACTGCGCCACAGCGGTCAGTGCGCGTACGCCGTAGCGCATGGCCCCTTCCTTTTCTGCAGCCAGACCGATCTGGAAACCCGGTATATCGACAAAATTGACCACTGGAAGATGGAACAACTCTGCCAGATCCAGCATGCGCACGAATTTCTCAGCCGCCTGCTTATCCCAGGCACCGCCGTAATGATAGGGATCGCTTGCGAACACGACGACCGGATGCCCCTGGATGCGCGCCAGACCGGTGATCAACGCACGCCCCCAGCGTGTACCGATTTCCATGAAGGAATCAGCGTCCACCAGGGCGTTGACGATGGGCCGCATCTTGTAAACGGAGCGATTGTCCTTTGGCACTGCGTTGCGCAGCCAATCGAAATCATCAGAAACCGTGGGACGAGGCTCCGCCCGCGGCGGCAATTCGTGCACTGACCGTGGCAAATAGGAAAGAAAGCGGCGTACGCGAAGGAAGGCTTCTTCCTCGGTTGCCACCTCGTCGTCGCAAACGCCGTTGCGGGTGTGAATCGCGCTCCCGCCCAGTTCGTTCTTATCAAGGTTCTGACCAATGCGAGCCACCACGGGCGGCCCGGCAATAAACATCTGGGAGGTGTCCTTAACCATCACGGAGTAGTGGCTGGTAGTGACACGAGCCGCACCCAAACCAGCCACGGAACCCAGAGCCATGGACACGACCGGCACAGTGGCGAGGTTTTGGGTCATGGCAGGCCACATGCGAAGCTTGGGCAATAAGGTATGGCCCTTCAGTTCAATACTCTTCACTGAACCGCCGCCACCCGTGCCATCCACCAGCCGAATCAAGGGGAGTTGCAAGTCACGCGCCATGATTTCCGAGGCCATGAGCTTGTCGCCCACCGCGCCGTCGTTGGCACCGCCCCGCACAGTGAAGTCATCGGCTGCCAACACCACCGGCCGCGCATCAATGCGCGCCCGGCCCGTAAGAAAATTGGACGGAGTGAAATCCACCAATTGGCCGTGTTCGTCATACTCGGCCGAACCTGCGAGATCACCCACTTCCCGGAAGGAACCTGGATCCACCAGCTTTTCGATCCGCTCCCGCACAGGCAACCTGCCGCGAGACCGGTGACGGGCCACCTTCTCTTCGCCCCCCATGCGCTTAGACAGTTCTTGCCGCAGCGCAAGCTCATCCAATTCCTTACTCCAGGCCATTCCTTACTCCACTCCGCCCTACGGGCTGCTTTTTACCTCGTTACGTACTTCT
>JAJUJD010000075.1 GCA_029267315.1 Alcaligenaceae bacterium | reverse complement strand
GGCACGAAACAGCGCGCACAGCGCAATGAACAAGCCGGTAACGACGGCATTCACCATGAGTACCCGCTTGAAGCCGAAGCGGCGAATGATGGGCGTGGCCACCAATTTCATGAGCAGGGCGCCTGCCGCGCCAGTGAAGGTAATGAGGCCGGCGGCCAGGGCGGTCAGGCCGAAGCCGACTTGCAACATGATGGCAAGCAGGAACGGGGTGGCACCAATGGCGAAGCGACACAGGTTTCCGCCCAAGGTGGAGATGGCAAAGCTGCGCACGCGCAGCAGGGAAAGGTCGATGATGGGGTTGGCGGCCCGGCCCGCATGCCAGATATACAAAAGACCGGTGACCAAACCAAGCGCAATAAGCCCTCCCAATTGGGCGGGCGGCAAATTACCGTGGCCGACCGCTTCGAAGCCCATGACCAGCGACGCGATGCTGATGCCGCTCAGGATGAAACCCGGCCAATCCAGGCGCACATCGCTGCGGGGAAAATCTTCGCGGATGTAGGTGCGCACCAGCACAATTCCCAGGATGCCGACCGGAACGTTGATGAGGAAGATCCAGTGCCAGCTCGCATATGTCACGAGGAATCCGCCCACCGGTGGGCCGATGATCGGCCCCAGCAGCGCAGGCATGGAAAGAAAGGACATGGCTTTGAGGAGCTCATCCTTAGGCACTTTGCGCAGCAGGATGATGCGCCCCACTGGGACCATCATGGCGCCTGCCAACCCCTGCATCCAGCGCCCTATCACCAGCTGCGAGAGTGATTGAGCCACGGCGCAGCCGATGGAGCTGAGCGTGAACAGCACAATGGCGGCGGTAAACACCCGTTTGGCGCCATAGCGGTCGGCCGCCCAGCCACTGATGGGCACGAAGACGGCGACGGCGAGCAAATAGCTGGTGATAATGACATTGGTGTCCACCACGCTGGTGCCCAGCGATTCCGCCATGACGGGCAGGGCTGTGGCCACCACAGTGGAATCCAGCATTTGCATGAAGAGCGCGCAACCCACGATGAAGGGGATCATGCGAACTGCACGCCGCTCCCTCTCGGACAACGCGGAAGATTCGGGAGCTTGTGGTGGCGTGTCAGCGGGTTCTGTCATGCAGTTGGGGTTGAAGTAAACTCCGGTATTCAGGTTAACCGGGAATACGTTCGTATTATGGCAAAGAATTTCGAGTCCGATATCACGCAACTGATCAAACGGTACAAGCAAGAACACCCCGATACCGAGCAGCGTCAGCGCGAGGGTCGGGCACGTCTGTGGGATAAAAGCATCGATCCCGAGCTGCACGAAGGGTATAAGCAGGCACGTGTGCCGCAAAAGCCCTACGTGTACCAGACAGACTGATTACCGGGCGAAATGGTCGCCAGCAAAGGAGCCGAGGGCAAGTTTGATGCCCTGGTGTCTCCGGCAGAGGACAGCACGGTCGATACAGTCGATACCGTGGCTTTGGCTCGCCTGTACGGCGAGCCTTTGTTTGACCTGCCCCAGGATCTCTACATTCCACCGGATGCCCTTGAGGTCTTTCTGGAAGCCTTCGAGGGCCCGCTGGATCTTCTTCTGTATCTGATCCGCAAGCAGAACTTCAATGTGCTGGACATTCCCATGGCGGATGTCACGCGCCAATATCTGTCCTATGTTGAGCAGATTCGCCGCCAGAATCTCGAACTGGCGGGAGAGTACCTGCTCATGGCGGCCCTGCTCATCGAGATCAAGTCGCGCATGCTGCTGCCGGTGAAGAAGTCGGATACCGGTGAAGAAGTCGAAGACCCGCGGGCGGAGTTGGTACGGCGCCTGCTCGAATATGAGCAGATGAAGCTCGCCGCCCAGAAGCTCGACCGTCTGCCGCTGCTTGGACGCGATTTCCACCGCAGCCGCGCGGAACTGAACCTGAAGGTTGAACAGCTGCTGCCGGAAGTAAGCCCGGAAGATCTGCGCGAGGCCTGGCGGGAAATCCTGCGCCGGGCGCGGCTCAATGCCCATCACCAGATCACGCGCGAGCAACTTTCCGTGCGCGAACACATGACGCTAATCTTGCGCCGTCTTTCCAGCGTCCGCTTCATGGAGTTCACCGAACTTTTCATGGAACGCGTTGATCAGGGCGAGCCGGTAGCGGTGGTGGTCGTGCACTTTCTGGCGATGCTCGAGCTGGCAAGAGAATCCCTGCTGGACATCACGCAGGCCGAACCTTACGCGCCGATTTACGTGCGCCTGTCCTACGTGCGTGCAGCGGCCTGAGCCGGCGGCGCGCTTCCAAACCAACGGAGAAGTCATTGAAAGTCGTTCACACTATCGAAGAACTGCGCGACCAATTGCGCGGCCAGTTGAACGTATCCTTTGTGCCGACCATGGGCAACCTGCACCCAGGCCATCTGGCACTGATGAAGATGGCGCGCCAGCATGGCGACCCGGTGGTGGCCAGCATCTTCGTCAACCGGCTGCAGTTCGGGCCCAATGAAGACTTCGACCGCTACCCCCGCACCCTGGCCAGCGACATAGAAAAGCTTGAACGCGAGCGCGATGTATACGTACTGTTCGCCCCTGATGAGCGCGAGATGTACCCGGAGCCTCAAAGCTACCGTATCCAGACCCCCCCGGTATTGGGCGATATTCTGGAAGGGGAATTCCGTCCCGGCTTCTTCAACGGGGTAAGCACCGTAGTGATGAAGCTGTTTTCCTGCGTGCAGCCGCGGGTGGCGGTGTTCGGCAAGAAGGACTACCAGCAGCTGATGGTGGTGCGCGCCATGTGTCGTCAGTTCCAACTGCCGGTGAATATTCTGGCACACGAGACGGTGCGCGACACTGATGGCCTCGCGCTTTCGTCTCGCAATGTTTACCTCAGTTCCGAAGAACGCGCCGAAGCGCCACGCCTGTACCAGCAGCTCAATGCTTTGTCCCAACGTGTGCGCAACGGCCATGCCGATGTGGCCGAACTGGAAGGTCAAGCTTGTGCCGAACTGGCGCGTCACGGCTGGCAGGTAGACTATTTCACCGTTCGCCGGCAGCGCGACCTGCTGGCACCCAGCCGCGAAGAGGTCGAAGCGGGCGAGCCCCTGGTGGTGCTGGCCGCCGCCAAGCTGGGGGCAACACGTTTGATCGACAACCTGGAAATCGAGCGCTGAACCAGGCAATGGCGCGCCACACATCCGGAGCGCCATTTCCTTCACCTACAGTGACACGCCCGACCCTGTAAGTTCTGACAGGCGCCAAACCGCGAAGAAAATGGCAGAATGCCCCCCGAGTTCATTCGAACAGGAGGAGTCATGATCAAGCCAGGAGCCGGGCTGTTTGACGAGGCCCGTTACGCGATGCTCACGCCCCGTGAACGCGATGTAATGACTTACGTGGCAAAGGGCAAGCCGAACAAGATCATCGCCGCCGAACTTGGCGTGTCACAACGCACTATCGAAGCGCACCGCGCCCGTATCTTTCAGAAGCTGCGCGTGCGCAATGCCGTTGAACTGGCCCACCGGCTGCTGGGGTCGGAAGCTTACCTTAGCCACGACATGCCGCCGGTACCGTGCGCGCGCTGTGAAGGGCGCCGGTACCGCGATACGCATTAGGCGCAGGCGATGGCCGGCCTGTCCTTGAGCTCATCGATCGGGTCCAGGTCGGCCTGTCGGCTGAGCCGGTGTTCCAGCATGGGTTGCGCTCCATTCAGCATGTTCACCCGCAATGAGTTGTCATTGACGAAGGTCATGTCAGCCATGGCAGATTCCCGGTTCTGCTGTACCAGGGCGATGCGCAGGGGCCGGTCGCCGATGACATCCCAACACCCTTGGTCGGTGAGTGTCTGGCGCACCTGGTTGCCAACCAGCAGCTGCGTGCGTGAACGCCATTCCCCGCTGGGGGCCAAAGTGACGACAAAGCGCGCGGCCTCGCAAGTCATGCCGGAGGGGCAGGGTACGGTGCCTAGAAATGACCGTGGCTCCGCCAGGGGGCGTGGCGCAATTGGGGCGGCAACGGCTTGCTCGCCGGCCGCTTGGGCTCGTTCAGCGGGTGGCGTGTCGGTACTTCCAAAGCCAAGTTGTATTTGAGACGCCGCGCGCGGGCGTTCACCCATAACGTGGTCGCGTGCGTCGGTCTGCGTGTTCTCGCGTGTGGTGTCGTAGCGCAAAGCGCTTTCCTCGGGTGTGGCACAGGCGGCCAGCAGGCCCAGCAGGGCAAGCGCGCCCAATGTCCTGAGGGAGGAAGGGGAAGCGAGTGAAGGCATGGTGAAATCCCGTCGAAAATTCCGTGAATCATTCTACGCATTTCTCCTGCGCTTGGGGCAGTAGTCATGCAGGCTGTTTTGTTTAGGGCGGCTTTCATCCTGCCGATGGCGGCGCTGCTGGGGGCATACTGCGGTGCGCTGGCGCAGCGCTATTGTCTTGAAGTTTCCCGGGGTGCGTCAGTTGACGGTCGCACGCTGGCATTTTCGGCTTGGCGCGCGCTGGCCGAAATGCGCCAGCCAGGTTCACTTATGTTGCTTTCATCAGGTGTGCTTGTGCTCGCCGCTCTGCACTTGGTGCTGGAGCCGTCTCTTATGGCGACGGCTGGCCTTGCAGCCTGCGCAGTGCTTCTTGCGCTGTCTCTCATCGACGCACGCTGCGGCTTACTGCCCGATGCGCTGACGCTACCGCTGTTATGGGTCGGATTACTGCTGGCTTGGGCGGGGCACGGGGTGGCGCTTGAAAATGCCGTGGCCGGTGCGGCTCTGGGGTATGGCGGCCTACGTCTGGTCGATACGCTATACCAATTCTGGCGCGGCCATGCCGGCGTGGGCGGAGGCGATATGAAGCTTCTGGCAGCAGTCGGCGCGTGGGCCGGTTGGGGGCCCTTGCCGGGCATCATGCTGGCGGCATGCCTGGGCGGCGTTTTCTTTGCAGTGACGGCCAAAATGCGTGGCGCAGGGTCGGCGTCGCTGCCCTTTGGCCCTTTCATTTCCATACCTTCGGCGGGTGTGATCTTGCTGGGCACTGATGTACAGTACCTTTTTATTTGAGCAGGATCTCTCTCATGTTCAAGGTGGGCCTCACAGGCGGAATCGGTTCGGGCAAGAGCAAGGTTGCCGACATGCTCGGCACCTGGGGTGCTGCCATTGTCGATACCGATGTCATTGCACATGACCTCACCGCGCCCGGAGGGGCAGCCATCGAACCGATACGGCAGGCTTTTGGGCCAGACGTCATTGCAGAGAACGGCGCTTTGGACAGGCCCGCCATGCGGGAACTGGCGTTCCATAGCCCGGAGGCGCGCAAGCGGCTGGAGTCCATTCTCCATCCCATGATCGGCGCTGAAACCGAGGCCCGAGCGCGGGTTGCGCAAGGCTGTTATGTCGTGTTTGTCGTGCCTCTGCTGGTAGAGTCGGGCAAGTGGCATAAAAGGCTGGATCGGGTCTGTGTGGTGGACTGCGACCCCGACACGCAGGTGGCCCGCGTGCAGGCCCGCAGCGGGCTGACGCGGGAAGCTATTGAGCGTATCATGTCGGCACAGGCATCGCGCGAGGCGCGCCTGGCGCTCGCCGACGATGTCATCGTCAACGGCAGGGAAACCTCTCTGGAAGCTCTCGAACAAAGTGTCCGGGCGCTGCATGACAGCTGGTGCGCGCAGGCGCAGCAGAATCCGACATTATCCGAACAGACGCTGCGGTAAAGGTTATAGGTCGCGTGATTCTTTACGAATATCCATGTAACGAACGCATCCGTTCTCTTCTCAGAGTCGAACATCTGTTCGACCGGCTTTTCTTCTTCGCCGAAGGCGAGGATGTCCGTCACCACCAAGTCAGTCTTGGCACCCTTTTTGAATTGCTGGACATTTCCGAACGCAGTGATCTGCGCGGTGCAATCATTCAGGATCTTGAACGTCAGCGTGGGGCGCTGGCCGCGTTGCGCCAGCACCCGGGGGTGGATGAAAACCGCCTCAATGCCATGCTGGATGAAATCCAGTCGGTATACGCCGAACTGGGCGCGCAGGGCAGGGTAGGACAAAATCTTCGCGATAACGAATGGCTGGCCAGCCTGCGGGGCCGCTTGGCCGTACCCGGAGGCTCGTCACCGGTGGACATGCCTTCGTTCTTTGCCTGGCAACTAAAGAGCTTCGAAGAACGTTGCCGCGATCTGCGGGAATGGATTGCTCCCTTCATGCCCCTGTATCGGGGGCTTGCGCTGATTCTTCGCATGCTGCGCGATGCTGGCGATACCCGCGATATGGTGGCGCGCGATGGCGCCTATCAGGAAATGCTGAGCGGCAAAACTTATCAGCTACTGCGCGTATGGGTGGATGAGTCCCGCCGAGTCTTCCCGGAAATGAGTGCCAACAAGTATCTGATCTGGGTGCGCTTCGCTGCTCAGGGTGATGATCTGAAACCCCAGCCAGTGGGCGTGGATACTCCCTTCCGTCTGGCATGTTGCCAGCTTTGATCCTTCTTCCCGTCGCTCCCCATTTTTGAACGTCCGGAACGCCGCAGCGTTAAATTCCTGTTGCGTTTCGTTTCTGGCGAGCGTTGTGCCGTGCGAACCTCCTCCATCCTGCGCGACAATGGCGGCTTGTTGTCGTAAGCCGAGGAATCTCCATGTCGTTTCAAGAACCCGAGTCAGCGGGCAGACGCGGTGGGCGCGCGCTGATCTGGTTGGTCGTGCTGTGTGTGTGTGCTGCAGCGGCCTGGTGGTACTTTGTGGGCCGTGAGGCAGGCGGTCCATCCGGCTCCGCGCCGCCAGCAATGGGGCGAGGCGCCGGCGGGCCGGGCATGCGCGCCATGGCCGTCCCTGTGCGCCTGGCCACGGCACAGGAAAAGACGCTGAACCACACCCTCAGGGCCATTGGCACTGTGACCGCCTTCAACACGGTGGTGGTCCGCAGCCGGGTCAGTGGAGAGCTTCTGGAGCTGAACTTTCAAGAAGGCCAGCGGGTAGAGGCCGGGACGATACTCGCTCGAATCGATCCACGAGAATTCCAGGTGGCGCTTGATCAGGCTAGGGGCCAGCATCAGCAGAATGAAGCTCAGCTGCAGAGCGCGCGCAAAGATCTGGAACGCTACCGGCTACTCTTCAAGCAGAATTCAATTGCCCGCCAACAGGTCGAGCAACAGGAAGCCTTGGTCAAGCAGCTGGAAGGCTCGCGTGTCAGCAATCAGGCCGCCATCGACAATGCGCAGCTTCAGCTTAGCTATACCGAAATCAAAGCGCCCATCTCCGGAAGGCTGGGCTTGCGCAAGGTTGACCAGGGAAACTACGTCACGGCTTCGGATGCCGATGGGCTGGTCACCATCACCCAGACACAGCCAATCTCCGTAGAGTTCACCCTGCCACAGGTAGAGGTGGCTGAAGTGTTGGCGCAATTGCGGGCAGGGCGAGGGCTCGAAGCCGTAATTTACGACCAGAACGATGTGCAGGAGCTCGCTCGCGGTGAGCTGATGTCGGTGGACAACCAGATAGACGTGAGCACGGGAACCCTGCGACTGAAGGCTCGCTTTGCCAACGAGGACGAGCGCCTCTTTCCGAATCAGTTCGTGAACTTGCGCCTGCTGGTTTCCGCGCAAGAGATGCTGGCCGTGCCCACCGCCGCCGTGCAGGTCGGCTCCATCGGCAGCTTCGTATACCTAGCAGATGCGGAAAACAAAGTTCAGATCCGGCGCATCACCACGGGTCGGGTCGATGGTGCCTGGACCGGCGTAGTGGAAGGCCTGCAAGCGGGTGAGCGGGTGGTGGTGGAAGGAACGGACCGCCTGCGCGAAGGCGCCGCAGTGGATGTGGTAAGTGTGGACGGCCAGGACGTTGCAGCTGCCGCGCCGACCCGACAGGGGGGCGCACAGCGCAGTGGCCAGCGCGGCGGTGAAGGCGCCAGCCGTGCACCTGCAGCCAGTTGAGGACTGCTCGTGAACCTGTCACGCATCTTCATCCTGCGCCCGGTAGCCACCACGCTGGCCATGGTCGCCCTGCTGCTTTCGGGGCTGCTGGCCTACCGCCTGCTGCCCGTGTCAGCCTTGCCGCAGGTGGACTACCCGACCATACAAGTCAGCACCCTTTACCCTGGCGCCAGCCCCGATGTCATGACGGCGCTGGTGACCTCGCCACTGGAGAGGCAGTTCGGCCAGGTGGCGGGCCTCACCCAGATGACCTCCTCGAGTTCGGGCGGCTCGTCTGTGATTACCCTGCAGTTTGACCTTGATCTTCCACTCGATGTGGCCGAACAGGAAGTACAGGCCGCCATCAATGCGGCCTCCAGCCTGCTTCCCAACGATTTACCCGCCCCTCCGGTTTACAACAAGGTCAACCCGGCGGACACACCCGTCATCACGCTTGCGGTGACATCGCCCACTTTGCCTCTGCATCAGGTGCGCGATCTGATCGATGTGCGCGTGGCTCAGAAACTGTCTCAGATCACCGGAGTGGGCATGGTCAGCATTGCAGGTGGCCAGCGGCCCGCAGTGCGCATTCAGACTAATGCGGCCGCTCTGGCGGCGCGTGGCCTGACCTTGGCCGATGTACGTTCGGCCATCAATACGGCCAATGTGAACCAGCCCAAGGGCAATCTGGATGGCCCGGAGCGGTCCACAACCATCGATGCCAACGACCAGCTGCGTTCCGTGGAGGACTACCAGGATCTGATTCTGCGCCATGAAAATGGCTCAGTGCTGCGTTTGGGCGATGTGGCCACGGCGGTCTACGATGCCGAGAACATCCGGCAAGCTGCGTGGGTTGGCACAACGCCCGCCATTCTTCTAAATATTCAACGCCAGCCGGGTGCCAATGTGGTGCAGGTGGTTGACAGTGTGAAGGCCATGCTGCCAAACCTGCAGGCTTCGCTGCCGGTAGGTGTGGACGTAGCCATTGCGGCGGACCGCACGGAAACCATTCGCGAAGCGATCCAGCACGTGCAGACGGAAATGATGCTGGCCATTGGTCTGGTCGTGTTGGTGACCTTCGTCTTCCTGCGAAGCTGGACGGCCACCTTCATCCCCAGCGTGGTGGTACCCCTTTCGCTGGTGGGCACCTTTGGCATCATGTACTTGAGCGGTTTCAGCCTGAATACGCTGACACTAATGGCACTGACCATTGCCACCGGCTTCGTGGTGGACGACGCCATCGTCATGATCGAAAACATCGCCCGTCACATTGAAGACGGGGATTCCCCGCTGCAGGCGGCCCTCAAGGGGGCGAAGCAGATAGGGTTCACGCTGGTGTCGCTGACGTTGTCATTGATTGCCGTGCTGATTCCCCTGTTGTTCATGACCGATGTGATCGGCCGGCTGTTCCGCGAATTTGCCATCACGCTTGCAGTGGCCATTCTGCTTTCCCTGCTGATTTCCCTTACGCTGACGCCCATGATGTGCGCACGGCTGCTCAAGCCCGAAGCGGAGATGAAGCAGGGCCGCTTCCAGCAGGCCACGGCGCGCTGGATGGACGGGCTGATCTCCGCGTATGACCGTGGACTGCGCTGGGTGCTGGGCCGTCAGGGGCTGACGCTCCTGGTGGCAGTGGCAACTCTGGCGGTGACCGGCTTGCTGTATGTCGTGGTGCCCAAGGGCTTTTTTCCACAGCAGGATACCGGCTTGATCCAGGCCATTAGTCAGGGGCCGCAGGACGTCTCTTTCACGTCAATGGCTTCCCGCCAGGCGATGGCAGCGGAGCGCATCCTGGAGGACGCCGATGTGGCCTCTGTCACATCCTTCACAGGGATTGATGGCAGCAATGCCACTTTGAACACTGGCCGCATGCAAATCGCCCTCAAACCGTTGGCGGAACGCAGCAGCACGGCGAGCGAAATCATTCAGCGCTTGAAGGAGCGCCTGGCAGACCTGCCCGATATTGAGGTCTTCATGCAGCCAGTGCAGGACCTCACTGTGGACGACCGGGTCAGCCGAAATCAATACCAGATGATGTTGTCCGACCCAGACCATGCCCTGCTTCTGGAGTGGACTCCCAAACTGGTGGACGCACTGGCTGCGCTCCCAGAAATCGAGAGCGTCGCCAGCGACCTCCAACCCATGGGCAGGGAAGCCATTTTGCGCATTGATCGCGATCGCGCCGCCCGCCTGGGGGTGAGCCATTCCGCGGTGTCGGATGCACTCTATGATGCCTTCGGCCAGCGCTTGGTCTCGACCATCTTCACTCAATCTGCGCAGTATCGCGTGGTGCTGGAGGTTGGGCCGCAGTATCGCCAGCAACCGTCAGATCTCGAGCATATTTATGTGCGCGGCAGCGCCGATGTTCCGGTGCCACTGAGTGCCTTCGCACGAGTGGAACAGAACAGTACGCTGCTGTCCATCGAGCGCCTGGGTCAGTTTCCGGCAACCTCCATTTCCTTTAATCCGGCGCCGGGTGTGGCGTTGTCCGATGCGGTGGAGGCGATTCGGCAGGTGCAGGCTGAGCTGAACATGCCGCTGTCTTCCGAGCTTACTTTCCAGGGGGCGGCACGGGCCTTCCAGGCATCGCTATCGAGCACCTTATGGCTGATTCTGGCGGCGGTGATCACCATGTATATCGTGCTGGGCATTCTGTATGAAAGCTACATCCACCCAGTGACGATTCTGTCCACACTCCCTTCAGCGGCGGTGGGCGCCTTGCTTGCGCTGCTATTGACGGGAACCCACCTGGACATGATCGGCGTAATCGGCATCATTCTGCTGATCGGCATCGTGAAGAAGAACGCCATCATGATGATTGATTTCGCCCTGGATGCGGAACGGGAGCGCGGCCTGGAACCGCAGGCGGCCATCCATGAAGCGGCCTTGCTGCGCTTCCGCCCGATTCTGATGACCACGCTGGCGGCACTGTTCAGTGCAGTGCCTTTGATGCTGGCCACGGGGTCGGGGGCAGAACTTCGGCAGCCCCTGGGCCTGGTCATGGTGGGTGGCTTGATCTGCAGCCAGATTCTGACCCTGTTCACCACGCCGGTCATTTACCTGTTTTTTGACCGCCACGCACAGCGATTCAAGCGAGGCCGCAAGTCGCCCGAACCGGGGGAGCGCATGGCATGAGGTGGTTTGGAACCTTCATCATGCGACCGGTGGCGACCACGCTGGCCTGCCTGGCCATGGTGCTGACAGGGGCGTTGGCCTATGTGCTTCTGCCCGTGGCGCCCTTGCCGGAGATGGATTTCCCCATGATCACGGTGTCGGCCAGCATGCCGGGCGCCAGTCCAGAGACCATGGCCTCCACTGTCGCCACGCCACTGGAGCAGTCGCTGGGTTCCATTGCCGGGCTGGCGGAAATGAGCTCGCGCAGTTCGGAAGGGTCGACACGCATCATGCTGATGTTCGACCTGGACCGGGATATTGATGGCGCTGCGCGTGATGTGCAGGCCGCCATCAACGCAGCGCGGGGCATGCTGCCTTCAGGCCTGCGCAGCAACCCGACCTACCGCAAGGTGAACCCGTCTTCGGCGCCAATTATGGTGCTGGCACTGACTTCGCCGGTCGCTACGCAAGGCGAACTCTATGACCTCGCCTCCACCCTTCTGGCACAGAAACTGGCCCAGGTTCCCGGTGTGGGGGAAGTGGAAGTAGGCGGCAGCTCGCTTCCGGCGGTGCGGGTGACGCTAAACCCTCAGCAGCTTTATGCCGCGGGTGTGGCCCTGGACGACGTGCGCCGCGCCATCAGTGACGCCAACACCATGCGGCCCAACGGCATTGTTGAAAACGACCGCCACCACTGGTTGGTAAGCACCGGTGGCCAACTGAGCCGTGCCAACCAGTTCGCTTCCTTGGTAGTTGCCTGGCGTAATGGCGCGCCCATACGCCTTCAGGATGTGGCCACCGTTGAGAATTCTGTGGAGGACCGCAACAACATCGGTTTCTACAACGACCGGCGTGCCGTGCTGCTGATTGTGCGACGCCAGGCGGACGCCAATATTCTGCAGACCGTGGACGAGATTCGCGAGCGAATGCCGCAATTCGAAGCCATGCTGCCGGCCAATGTGACGTTATCGGTGGCGCAGGACCGCACGCCCAGCATTCGGGCGTCCATGCACGAAGCCGAGATGACACTGATCATTGCCGTGGCACTGGTGATTGTGGTGGTACTGATGTTCCTGCGCAATCTGCGCGCTGCGCTCATTCCGGCGATAGCGGTGCCGGCTTCGCTGATCACCACCTTTAGCCTGATGCTGTTGTTCGGCTATACCCTGAACACGATATCGCTGATGGCACTGATCGTGGCCACCGGTTTCGTAGTGGACGATGCCATTGTGGTGCTTGAGAACATCATCCGCTACCGGGAGCGGGGCATGTCCCCGCTGCGGGCGGCGATACGGGGGGCACGCGAGGTCGGCTTCACCGTTGTGGCCATGAGCGTATCGCTGGTTGCCGTCTTCATTCCCATGCTGTTCATGGGTGGGCTGCCCGGACGGCTGTTCCGCGAATTCGCCGTTACGCTCTCCGTAGCGATCATGGTGTCCTTATTGATATCCCTCACCCTGACTCCCATGATGTGTGCGCGGGTGCTGAAGGTGGGATCCAAGGAAAAAAATGGCAACGGCGAAGACAGCGGCCGAGAGGCGCCGCGTCGTGGTGTTCTGAACCGGTCCTTCCGCAAGCTGGGTGGGTGGTTTTGGGCGGGCTACAAGCGCTCGCTGAATTGGGCCCTGGCGCACAGCCGCTTCATGTTGTTCACCCTGGTGGCCACCATAGGCCTGAATGTCTACCTTTACACCATCGTGCCGAAAGGATTCTTCCCCCAGCAGGATACCGGCCAGCTAATGGGTTTTTTCCGTGTGGACCAGGGCACGTCTTTCCAGGCCATGATGCCCAAGCTGGAGGCCTTTCGCAAACAGCTGCTCGCCGACCCGGCGATTCAGAGTGTCACGGTACACGCCGGCGGGCGGGGCGGCAGCAATTCTAGTTTCCTGATGATAGAGCTCAAGCCTCTGGCTGAACGCAAGGAAAGCGCCATGGAGGTGGTCAACCGCCTGCGGCCGCAGTTTCAGCGCACGCCGGGGGCGCG
>JAJUJD010000013.1 GCA_029267315.1 Alcaligenaceae bacterium | reverse complement strand
GTGCCGCGAGCGATGGGGTAGACCACCGACAAATCTGCGACCTGGTATCCACGTTGTAGAAACAGACTGTAGACCAGGTGAAGAAGGCCGCTGGCTACAAGACAGAGCACAATGGCCACACTGAAAGTGAAATTGCCTTCCAGCACGAGCCACAGCGCCCAGGGAAGATAAGTCAGGCAAGAAATGCCACTGTAGTAGAAGACAAAAGCCGGGCCGGCATGAGCGGCGCGTTTAGCGAGCAGATTCCAGGTGGCATGTATGAACGCGGCCAGAACAATCAAGAACAGCGTTGTGTAAGACAAGATCCACTTCCCTCTGTAGCGTGGAGCAGCGGCAGTTCAAGTTCAGCCTGCCTTGCGAAACGTGAAGTTTATACGCTGTTCCCCGAGCTCAGGGTGACCAGGCCCCTTAATCGGAAGGATTCCGTGATAACGGAGCCGATCAGCGCCTCCCCACACGACGACGTCACCATGTTGCAACAGAGCTCGGCGGGCCGGCTCGTTGCGCTTCAAGCCACCAAAGAGAAATGTGGCGCTCATGCCCAACGACACCGACACAATGGGTGCGCTGAAATCGCGTTCATCCTGATCCTGATGCAGGCTCAACCGTGCGCCGGGCAGATAGCGGTTGATAAGGCAGGCATCCGGCGCGAATCCAGAGAACCCGGCGGTTTCAGCGGCAGTGCGAGCCAGCCGCAGAAAACTATATGGCATGGCGGGCCATGGCGCATTTGTAAGCGGATCAATACGTGCATAGCGGTAACCACGGCTGTCGGACACCCAACCCAGACTGCCGCAATTGGTCACCGCGACTGACATTTTCCGCCCTCCGGGCGTGAGCATGTGGCGAAAGGGAGAGGCCGAAGTCACCAAGTTCAGAGCGGTAAGGGCCTCAGATAGAAGGGGTAGGGCGTAACCACGCAAGAGTACCGCCTGCGGGCCCAAGGGTATGGGCTGACGAGATTCTTCATCGGAGAAGAGATTGAGCGAAGTCATAAGTGCGCGGGCCTAGCGTTACTTCACGCTTTTTGCATCGGGTGATCTTCAGTTTAAAGCTCGGGCGACCATTTCGTCCGTCTCGGCATTCGCGAATTGGCGGGGTCCTGTTGGGACGGCACACTGCTGCTCAAATGGAGGAGCAGAGATGGTGCGCAAAGACAGAAAGCAGTCCGGTCAGGGGATGACCGAATACATCATCGTGGTGGCGCTGGTCGCTGTGGCGGCCATTGCCGTTTATCAGTTGTTTGGCCAGGTGGTGCGTTCTCAGACAGCCGCTATGGCGCGAGAGCTCGCCGGTGAAGACGGTTCCGAGCAGTCCGCCATGGCGCAAGCAGCGGCTGAAGCGGCCGCAGGGCAGACGGCTGCACGGACCTTGAAGTCGTTTACCGGCAATGCGGCTGCCGGCCAGTGATGTCTATGGTCATACAAGCGAACAGGCAAAGCACACTATCGCCCCGTCGCCTACAAGCTCGCGACCGCCAGCACGGTCAGGTGATGGTTTTTGGCCTGCTTTTGGCTGGGGCCGTGGCCACGGCCCTGGTCCATTACTTCGAGGCCGGCAAAGTACTGGCCCAAAAGACCCGACAAGACCACGTGCTTGACGCCGCAGCTTACAGCGGAGCGCTGGTGCAGGCGCGCGCACTCAACATGCTTGCTTATATCAATAGGGCTCAGGTGGCGCATCAAATAGCCATGGCACATCTGGTAGCACTCGGGTCACTGGCCCATTTCGCCGGCATGGAGGCACAGCGTGCATCGCTATCCAATCCACCAGCCTATGTGATTGCCATGCACTTTGGGGCAGAACACGCAGCGGCTTATCTGGCTGCGCTCCAGGCTAGTGGCCTGGAGTATATGGCAAGGGAACAAGGGCCTCTAGCCGCTGCGTATGCCCGGCACGACGAGTTGAACCGCTCAGTCCTGGCCTCGGCTGCGTCTCAAGTGGCGAACCGTTTCGCCGAATCACGTGACGCGGCAATGCAGGAAGTTGTGCGGTCCAACTATTCCGGTGATACGGAGTTCAGGCTGGACGTCTTCGATGACAATGCGGCGAGTTATCTGTCGGCCTATTTCGGCAATCGAATGCTTCAGCCTTTCATCAGGGGGCTGGCTGAGCTTTACGAATTCCTCGAGCCGCGCGACTACATGAGGCGCAGTCTGTTTCCGGTCAGTGCGCGCTGTCCAACATTGCGTCATGAATTGCGTCGTCGTGGAAGCACAGTGTTGAGCGAGCAAGGGGTCTGGCAGTCGACCGACACGCAGTCCTACCATGCCCTCCGTTCCAATCGCTGGATCGGCTGCTATTACCGGGAATATCCCATGGGCTGGGGTTGGATTCCGCCTCGAGAATCGAATTTACTGGATCTTGAGTACGTAGAGGACTCACCTGACAATTTTGCCGAGCAGGATTTCTGGCGCTGGGTACGCGAATCGACGCGATGGGATATAGCCAATAGCGGCGGCAACCCCCTGGCGAATTCCTGGGCATACAGGGATAAACAACGCTGGGAAGGCGGGGGCCTTCCCGTATTTCATGATCTGTCTTCCTCAGGGCGAGCCAGCACGGCGCATTTCACCGTCTCCCTGCAACGGCAAGGGAGCGATGGCCTGACATTGCATTCGCGCAGCGGCGCGGAAACATATTTCCGCCGGCCTCATGATCGTATGGACGGGCTGAGAGAACTCTCCAGCACCTTCCACCCCTATTGGCACGCGCGTCTAAGGAAACCCAGTGCCGAGGGGGAAAAGTGATGTTCGCGGCCAGATACTCTGCAACATGGGTTATGCATGTTGTGATTCAGAAGGGCCAAGCCATTGTCGAGACGCTCGTGCTGATGTTGGTCTTGGCGAGCATGTGGGTGGCCATACCTTGGCTTGCACACCTGCAGGACATTGCCTTGTCGGCGACACACGCCAGTCGTCATGCAGCATTTGTCGCTGCACGCGCGGAACAGGCCGCAGAGCCTGCTGCCATGGTGCGCAGCTACTTCAGGGGTGCTGCACATGGTTGGTTGGACCGGCGGGCCAAGGCCGCGGTTGATCCAAGCGCAGATCTGACCCTGAACATTCAGCGCTCCGACACGCTGACTGCTTTTGCGCAGCCCGGCGGGCTACAGCCGAATGTCTCGGAACTCCGGCGGGGATGGGGCCTTGAGGATACCGGCGTGCTGCGTGCCCGGCTGAGCGTTCAATTCCGCAACGACCTCCGTAAGCGTGGAGTCGCAGGGGAAGACGGCCTGCTCGGCCTCGATGCCTTCGACGGTAGTTATCCCAGCATTCAGCGCAGCACGTCCATTCTGACGGGCGCTGGCAATGCCGAATCCGACACCCAGACGCAAGCGATCACTGCCGCTTCCTCGTACGCATGGTCAGAGGCTCAAGCGCAGTCTGCCAAGGCGGGAGCCGTTGTAGTCAGCAGGGCAGCGGCTGTTGACGCGGGATGGAGCAGGGCAGCCCCCGAGTTTGACTGGTTGACGCGCTGGACAGGAATGCTGCCCGAATACCTGATCGTTGAATAAATATGGATGAGGAGGGGGAATGCACGGTTTGGTTTTGCTGCTGACAGTTCGCACCGTCTGGCGGTCACTCTTCGCAGGGCTTGTCCTTGGGGCGGCAAGCATGGGAGCGCGTGCAGACATTATCGAATGGAGTGATTCCTGGCAGCTGCGTTTGAATGGTCAACAATTGTCGGTGCGACCTTTCTCAACTTCTCTGACACCAGAGGCCGCGGTGCGTGAGTTGGCCCGCCAATACAAAGAATTAAGGCGGTTTCTTGTAGGAGACGGGCGCGTGCTGATGTCGGGCATGCGTGAAGGGGAACATCTGCTCGCCGAAATTCATGGCAGTGCCGGCGGGGCCCAAGGTTATGTTTCGACACTCAATACCACCCGAAGCTCCGGTAGCCCGAACCCCGCTCCCAGGCTGGGCCAGGGTCCAGAACGTATTTTCGATTTTGGTCCGACCGGGATACTTGAATTGACGAATGGACTTGAAGCGCCGAACGGGTCAGTAAGCGAAGTGGCAGATGGTCGCATCATCATTCCGCCTGCGGAAACCGGCAGCTTGGGCGTTGTGCTAACTCTCCCGGGGCACTGACATGAACTGGCTGAAGCGACTGATTCCAAGTTTCAGAAACCAGGGTCGAGCGTCTCGCTCAGTGCTTGTACTGGGACTGGCCATCCTTGCCGGATTCGTGGCTGCCTGGGCCGCCCGCCAGCACATACAGGGTCATGTTGAACGCTTGGAGGCACAGTCACGTATTCCGATGGTGTCGCGAGTTGTAGCGGCCCACGATCTGCCGCCCGGTATACGGCTCACTGTCGAGCATCTCGCCACCCGGGAATTTCCGGTGCACTTGGTACCCAGTGACAGTCTGGCCCCCGGTCGCCATGAGGCGCTAATAGGGTTGGTGCTGCGCCACGGATTAAAGGCGGGAGATCTCATTGTGCCAGCGCACGCGCAAGAGACGGTGAATGTGGCATTTTCTGCCCAACTGGGTGAAGGGCGACGGGCCATTACCATGCCGGTTGATGCGATCAATTCGGTTTCCGGCTTGCTGAAACCGGGCGATCTGATCGATCTCTATGTGTCCTTCGATTATCAGCGGCGCAGAATAACCGCCCCCTTACTGCAAGGGGTGCTGGTGCTCGCCACAGGGACACAGACCCTCTCTATCAATGAGCAAAATGTTACCGCCGGAGGAGGGTACTCGACCGTGACTCTCGATACTTCTCCCGAAGACGCAGTCAAGCTGGTCGCCGCTCGCCAAGCCGGTACGCTTACAGCAGTATTGCGCAACCCGACCGACAGTCTTCCCACCAGGAAAGCCGTGCGGGGCGACTTGGCGAGTCTGCTGGGTGTGGCGAATCCTCCTCCCGTCCGATCTGCTTCAAGGGCTCCCGTGCTGTATGGAAATCAGCAGCCGCGCAAAGTGCCCCGGCTTATACCGGAAGCGACCGTCGTAAGGAACCCCTCGGGGCTGTTCGACCTGCCTGATACTCAGACGCTTGCCAGTGCCTGGCTGCAGCAACGCATTGCGGATCGCGACATGCTCACATCAGATCTGATTTCAGTGGACGGCATGGAGTGAGCCATGAGCGTCCGCCGCTACTGTCGCCTCGTCCTCTTTGTCTGTTTCATGCAGTCGGGCACCGCCTGGTGTGAAACAGTGCTCCACATGCAGGTGGGGGAAGTGCGCGTGCTCTCCGCCACTGACGTGGCCAGGGTGGCGGTCGGCGATGGACATGTCATAAATGCCGTGACCACGGAAGAAAAAGAAGTCATTGTGTTTGCCAGAAATGAGGGCTCCAGTGTGCTGCAGATTTGGTCGGCAGACGGGAAAAGGCGCCGGTTTGACGTCGAAGTGGCCCCCGAAGGCGCCCGGCGTATAGAACAGGAACTGCGCGAAGTACTGGGTCGTATCCCTGGTGTCGCGCTCACTGCTGTAGGCGACAAGCTTTTGGTGGAGGGGGACGGGCTGTCAGATGACGACTTGCTACGTGTCGAAGCACTGGCGCAACGCTATCCGCAAATACTGAATTTCACCGGGAGGGTTGGATGGGACAGCATGGTCATGCTCGATGTCCAAGTTCTCGAGGTACCACGGTCCCTCATTCAAGAACTGGGCATAAGGTGGCAGTCGCCGGCAAGCGGGGGCATCAATGCCGCCCTTGCGTGGGACAGTGGAAGCCGTCGTATCGTTGAGCGTCCCGGAGAAAACGTCGTACCCGCCAACTTTCCGACTGGAGTCGCCGCCGGCTACTTGGGTGCAAGCGTCCTATGGCCAGCCCAATTGCATGCACTGCAGCAGGCGGGGCAGGCCATTGTCTTGGCGCAGCCCCAGCTCATAGCGCGCAGCGGTTCAACGGCGGAGTTTCTGGCGGGGGGAGAAGTGCCATATTCCACGACGGACGCCAACGGTACTACCAATACTGCGTTCAAACCCTACGGCGTGTCCTTGCGCATCACGCCCAAGGTTGAGCGCAATGGCATCGTCCGTTCCCGGATTGAAGTTGAGGTAAGTTCCGTGGACCACGCGCTCTCAGTAGAAAACGGGCCGGCCTTGAAGACGCGTAGGGCCTCCACAGAATTCAACGCGCGCTCTGGTCAGACGCTCGTACTAGCTGGGTTCTTGTCTCGCGAAAACGCCCGCAACATTGACAGCGTTCCGGGTCTGGGCGCACTGCCACTACTCGGAAGTCTGTTTCGCTCAGTGAGGAAGCAGAGAAACGATACGGAGCTCGCTGTTTTCGTCACCCCGATCGTAGCGGCTCCAGATCATCCGGATCTGCAGAAAAGAGTCATTGACGGTAGGGCGCTGCTGGAAGAGGGCTTCCCACACAAACCCCTGCTTATCAAATCGAACATGGGAGCACCGCAAAAACCTTTGCCCAATGCCGCAACGCCGATGTGGCAGCCATGGAAGGGGGAGGGGGGTCAATGGAGCCCCAAGAACAAATGAATGAGACGGGGTTGGAATGGGAGTTCAGCACGAAACCGCAAGGAGACATCGTCAGAGGGAACACGAATGTTGACAATGGAATTGGCTTACGAGGATGGGCGAACCGAGTGCAGGCGGTTTGCACTTCCGATCACTATCGGACGAGCAGAGGATTGCACCTTGACTCTGCGATCATGGCGTGTGGCAAAGCATCACGCTCGAATCCAACTGAGAGGGTCATCCTTGTTTCTCGAAGATCTGGGCGGGCTGTCAGGAAGCCATGTAAATGGACAACGGGTCGCTCAGTACGGGCCGCTGCTCGTTGACGATGAAATCGTCATTGGTCCATGTCGGATGCGCGTACTGAACTTACCCGAACCCGGGACTCCATCGTCTTCGGTCCCAGGAAGTCCGACCCAACGTGATGGTGAAGCAAGATCTGGCGACGTATCAGAATTAGTACACATGGCCGCCTGCAGCGCCATAGTCGCAAGCAATTCCAAGCCAGGTTCAGAGGTTTACGAAACACTGGGATCCGAGGATTTGCCGGACGCCTCCGAAAAATTTACTTCGCAACAGCAAGGTACGCGTCTACGACAACACTCGCACAGCGGCTCGGAGCACAACGAGGAGATTCACCACCGCCGGCGCCTGCATAAGGCTCTGCTCGAGACATTGGATTTGCGGCGCCGAGATATCCTGACACTCAGCGATGATGTCCTGCGTCAAGAAGCGGCGGAGGCATTGACTCGCATCTTGGCCGATGACATGGAGCTGCCCTCCAACGCCGACAAGGAACAATTACTTAGAGAAATCGTAGATGAGGCGGTGGGGCTGGGCCTCCTCGAACCGCTGCTGTCAGACCCTTCAATAAGTGAAATCATGGTGAACGCCCATGATGAGGTATTTGTCGAGCAGTCGGGCAAGCTGCACCGTCTCCCACGCAGTTTCAGTAGCGATCAAGCCGTTCGCGCTGTCATTGATCGTATCGTTGCGCCGCTTGGAAGACGCGTGGACGAGTCGTCTCCCATGGTGGACGCCCGGCTCAAGGATGGATCGCGAGTAAATGCAGTAATTCCGCCCATTGCCCTGCGCGGTCCGTGCCTGACCATCCGCAAGTTTCCGCAACGCCGCCTTACCATGGCCGACCTTCTTGCGGCGGGTAGTCTTGATACTTACATGGCGCAATTTCTCAGCGTCTGTGTGGAATCGCGTAAGAGCATACTCGTGTCGGGGGGGACAGGGTCCGGCAAAACGACCCTCCTCAATATTCTTTCGAACTGCATTCCAGAAGGGGAGCGCCTGATCACGATCGAGGATGCAGCGGAACTGAAGCTGAGTCACGAACATCTTGTCGCGCTGGAAGCCAGGCCGCCCAATGCAGAAGGTAAAGGCAGAATAGAAATTCGTGACCTTGTACGAAATGCGCTGCGCATGAGGCCCGACCGCATCATCGTCGGAGAATGTCGTGGTGCTGAAGCTTTCGACATGCTGGCGGCAATGAACACTGGCCATGAGGGGTCTCTCACTACTTTGCACGCCAATTCACCGCGGGATGCGCTGTCCCGCTTGGAAACCATGGTCCTCATGGCGGGCATGGATCTGCCACTCTCCGCCATCCGTGAACATATTGCCGCGGCAGTAGACATCATCGTTCAGCAAGCCCGGCTATCCGACGGGCGGCGCTTGGTCGTCGCCATAGTGGAAGTGACCGGTATAGAGGCCGGGCGTATACAGACGCAGGATCTTTTCGTTTATCGGGGGGAGCCGGATCCTCGTTTTGAAGGCTGCGGGGTTCAGCCAGAATGCTTTTCAGAAAATCCTCGACTGGTCCCCTCTGAATGGATGTGTCAGGTAAGTGCGCTGGCTCACACGGGTATGGAGAGCTTATGGCGGTCGTGATCCTTATGCTGGCCACAGGCGTGGTGGCCACAACAGCCGCGTGGCTAGGCATGCAATTGCTGCAACGAGAATACGGAAGGTACCGGGTCACCTTTCAGCAGGATGCTGTCAGCAACCTTGCAGACTTCTTCGTGTTTTTGGATCCGGCCCAGTTGTGGGGTGCTAATGTCTCGCTAGCCTTCGCTGCTGCCGGACTGACATTGCTGGTTTCAGAAAGCTTGGTAATAGCAGCAGCGGCCGGGCTGGCCACACTGCTATTACCTCGCTGTTTGCTGCAATGGGCGCGTCACCGACGCAATCGCCAGATCGAGGAACAATTACCAGATCTCCTACTGGCGCTGGCGGGTACTTTGCGCTCCGGCGCCGGGCTGCAAAAAGGTCTGCAACAGGTATGTCTGCATACTCGCAGGCCGCTGTCCCAGGAGTTGGGCCTACTACTTCAGCAACAGCGCATGGGCGTGAGTTTGGCTGAAGCGCTGGATGCTCTGAACAGGCGCATTCCGAATGAGTCCATTGCGCTGGTTGTTGCGGCGATAAAAGTAGCCGGAGACACGGGTGGCAGCCTGGCGGACACCCTTGAACAAATCTCTCGCACCCTTCGCGGACGACTGCAACTGATTGAGAAAATCCGTGCCCTGACATCTCAGGGTCGTATGCAGGCGTGGATCATGGGTAGCCTGCCCGCGCTGCTCATCGTAGCGTTAAACATGCTAGACCCCATTACGATGCGGGCGCTATGGACAACCCCGGGCGGGTGGCTGGTTTTGGGAGTGGTTTTCACGCTCGAATTCATCGGTATCAGCTTGGTGCGAAGAATCGTGAAGATAGAGGTGTAATGATGTGGTTGGGCGTTAGCGTCCTTATGGCTGCACTCTGCCTTTGCCTCTTGCTCCTATGGCTGGGCTCCCCATTGACACGGTTTAATGTGTCCCGCCGCCCACGGCAACCACTGGCGTTCTCACTTGTTTGGCCATGGGTTGAGGCCCTCGTTCCGGTAGCCAGCCGTTTTATGAGTTGGAACCTTCGACATCGCCTTGCACGCTTTTTGCAGCAGGCGGGCACAGACTCCTTTGAATCACCTCAACACTTTTTTGCCTTGCAGTGCGTGTTGGCCATGGCAACGGCGGGCCTGGTGGTTCTGGCGCTCGCACAGCAGCTGCCGGTTCCTGCAGTGGCCATGATTGCCGCTTTTACCGCCGCCAGTGCTGCCTGGTGGCCGGTCGATTTTCTGCGACGCCAGGCAATGCGGCGTCAGAGAGCCATGCTCAGGGTATTCCCTTTCCTCTTGGACATGGTGACTTTGTGCGTGGAGGCTGGCCTCAATCTACAGAGTGCGCTTCGACAAGTGGCTGAAAAAGGTCCGGATGGTCCATTGAGGGAAGAGATCCGGCATCTTCTGGCTGATATCAGAGCGGGGGCCTCGCGCCAGGATGCCTTGGGAAGCTGGGCCCAACGCTGTGACCTGGCGCAAGTTCAGCAATTTGTAGCCGCTGTATTGCAAGCTGAGATGTCGGGAATGAGTCTTGGACCCGTGTTGCGGGCGCATGCCGATCAATGGCGCAGCGACAGCTTTCTTCGGGCAGAAAAGCAAGCGCTGGAGGCACCGGTCAAGCTGATGTTTCCCTTGGTTTTCTGCATATTTCCCTGTTCATTTCTGATCATTGCTTTCCCGTTGGCCATACAGTTTCTTGAGCTGCTCGAATGACTACCTCATCAAGCCATCGATACTCCCTGATGACAGCCACTCTTCCTCCAATGACAAGCGTTCGCGACACGCCAGCGCTCAACTTGCACATTGCGCCGACGTTCTTCTCTCGCTTGCTTGGGCTCCATCGTCTGACCTACCTTGGTCCAGAAGAGGGCCTGCTTATCACCCCATGTCGCGCCATCCACACGTTTTTTCTGCACCGGCCTATTGATGTCGTCTTTCTGAGTTCGGACATGAAGGTTTGTGGACTGCGGACGCGCCTGATGCCGAACCGCATAGCCTACGAACGCCGCGCGTCATCGGTGGTGGAGTTGCCGGCGGGTTATTGCGATCGGCGCCCGGACTATCTGCAGCACATCCATGCTGCGTTGCAGCTGAGGGTATTTCCGCGCTTGTCGGCCCGCGCTCAGTCGTCCATTGTTCAACCGAGCGCTCGTTCGGGAGGCAAGGGCACTCGGCTGTAACCCAGAAAACTATAAACAGATGGTTGGGGAGGCATGCGTGACGACAGTGGATCCTGTCCTGCGAGTCGACGGCCTGACGCTGGCATTCGGCGGTGTGAAGGCCCTCAATGGAGTGGGCTTTAACGTGCAGCCAGGCTCAATCACTACAGTGATTGGGCCCAACGGCGCCGGCAAGACATCCTTGTTCAATACCATTTCGGGCTTCTATCGGCCGGTCGCCGGCACGGTTGAGTTCGAAGGGCGTGATATCACCCGCTTGCCCGCGCCACAGCGCGCACGATTGGGTCTGGCCCGCAGCTTCCAGAATATTGCGCTTTTCCGGGGCATGTCCGTACTGGACAACATCAAGCTGGGGCGCCACTGTCAGCTTAAGACCAACATCCTGCAAAGCCTTTTTTATATGGGGACGGCGCGTCGCGAGGAAATGGAGCTGCGGGCCGACATCGAGGCTCGCATCATCGATTTTCTGGAAATAGACCATATTCGGCACGCATCGGTGGCCTCTTTGTCTTATGGCTTGCAAAAGCGCGTGGAAATGGCTCGTGCGCTGGCCATGCAGCCCAAGATATTGATGCTGGATGAACCTGTGGCCGGTATGAACCGGGAAGAGACGGAGGATATGGCCCGTTTCATCCTGGATGTGAATGCGGAATGGGGCGTGACCGTTCTCATGGTTGAGCACGACATGGGTCTGGTGATGGATTTGTCCGACCATGTTGTGGTGCTCAACTTCGGACAGGTAATCGCTCAAGGCAAGCCCCAGGACGTGCAGTCCAACCCCGAAGTGGTGCGCGCCTACCTGGGCTCGGGCGATGTCACCGAGTTGCGCGAACGCTTGCGGGCAGGACGGCCGGCCATCAACTCCTTGGGCGAGGTGGCTTGATGGACTGGCTCTTTCTATTCGAAGTGGTTCTCGCTGGTATCGGAGCGGGTGGTTTGTATGCATTGGCAGGCTTGGCCTTTGTCATTATCTACAAGGCAACCCAGGTGGTGAATCTCGCCATCGGAGAAATGCTCATGCTGGGCGCTTATGCTTTCTTTGCCTTTGCGGCCGGCATGCAGTGGCCCATACCCGTGGCGATCGTGGCGGCTATTGCCGTGTGTGCAGTACTAGGTGGAGTGGTTGAGCGCCTGGCGATACGCCCCATGTTGGGCGAATCTCCCATTTCGGTGTTCATGGTGACCGTAGGGTTGGGTTCCATTATGGTGGGCGTTGTCGAGTTAATCTGGTCCGCCGACCAGCGCCGGCTGCCTGAATTCATACCCAACGAACCCATTTTCATCGGCGAAGCATTCGTTTCTCCGAAGATTTTCTACAGCTTTCTGGTGGCAGTGGTGCTGGTCGCCGTCAGCCTCGTCGTATTCCGCTGGTGGCGCGGCGGGGTGGCCTTGCGCGCAACAGCGACCGACCAAGCTGCGGCCTACGCCATGGGCATTAATGTTCCCCGAGTGTTCTCCATAGCCTGGGTGGTGGCTGCGGCACTGGCTGCCATTGCGGGCATAGCAGTGGGCGCGATTGGCGGTGTGTCTTCCTCGATGGGTGTTTTCGGCCTGTCGGTGCTGGTGGTGGTCATTGTGGGCGGGCTCGACAGCGTATTGGGGGCTCTGCTGGCCGGCCTGCTGATTGGCGTACTGGAGGCCCTTGCAGGCGCCTTTCTTGGCGGCGAATTCAAGCTGCTCGTTACTTTCCTGGTGCTGGTCGCCGTATTGATGGTGCGGCCCTATGGGTTGTTCGGCACACGCGAGATTGAGAGGCTCTGAACATGCGTATTGCAACCGCCAAGGAAAGCTATCGCCAGGACGAAGCCCTGTTCGACTCCCGCACACAGCGCGTATGGGTGTGCATCCTTGCGCTCGCCCTCATTCTTTACCCCTTCATGGCGAATGATTATTGGCTCTACCTGGCTTGCCTGGTGGCCATCAATGTGGCCAGCGCGACCGGTCTCAACATTTTGACCGGCTACACGGGCCTGGTCAGCCTGGGGCAGGCTGCCTTCATGGGCTTGGGGGCGTACACAGTGGCCGTCATGGAACAGTACGTCGGCGCCTTCTTTTTTCTGAATCTGCTCATGGGGGGCGTGGTCGCCATGGTCGGCGGCATTGTGGTGGGCATTCCCTCCTTGCGCGTGAAGGGCTTGTATTTAGCCATCGTCACCATCGCGGCCTCTTTCCTTGCGCACTTTCTGTTTGTCAATTCCGGCTTCACCGGCGGAACCGGTGGCATGACCGTTCCGCCCGCCCAGTTCGTAGGTATCCCATTGGACACATCCTTCCGCATTTATTGGCTGATCGTGCCCACCACGGTGCTCATGGTGCTGGGGGCTGCCAATCTGTTCCGTACCCGCATTGGCCGCGCCTTCATAGCCATTCGTGATCGCGATATTTCTGCCGAGGTACTGGGCATTCCGCTACTGCGCTACAAGCTTTTGTCCTTCGGACTGTCGTCTTTTTACGCAGGTGTGGCCGGCGGCATGTGGGCTTACTTCTTTCGGGTGGTCACGCCGGAGAGCTTCCCACTCATTATGTCGATCTTTTTTCTGGCTGCCATCATCGTAGGCGGCATGGGAACCATTCTGGGCGGCATTCTTGGCGCTATTTTCATGACCATGGTGCCGGAGGTGCTGCGTATTGCGGTGAGCATGCTGCCTGTCAGCGGCGATACCCTTCAATACGTGTCCCCGGTTCGCACCATTGTGTTCGGGCTGTTGATTGTTGGTTTTCTCATTTTTGAACCGCATGGCCTCGCCGAAGTATGGCGACGCATACGGCGCTTCTTCCACCTCTGGCCTTTCCGCAATTGAACGGAGTCAGGCCATCCACTTCAGGAGAAACGCATGAGTCACCGCTATACAGGTTTAACCAACTTGATGAGGCGCTGGGCAGCCCCTCTGGGGCTTTCGCTGGGTATGGCCATGTCACCCGCCGCTCAAGCCCAGGGCGAAGACATAGTCATAGGCGGCTCCATTCCCATGAGTGGGGTGTTCGCCTTTGCCGGGGTCGGCATTCATGCCGGCATAGGTGACTACGTGAAAATGCTGAACGAACAAGGTGGCATCAATGGCCGTAAGGTGGTCTATGTGCCGGAAGACACGGGTTACAAGGTGGACGTGTCGGTAGCCGCCTTCAAGAAGATCACCAGCCAGAACAAGGTGAATCTGTATTACGGAGACTCTACCGGTTTTTCCAAAACGATTAATCCGGAACTGGAGCGCAAGGGCGACATCCTGATGACGGGTGCTTCATTCGCCACGGAAATCAATAATCCAGAGAAATTCCCATCCCAATTCCTGGTGGGGCCTGATTACACGGAAATGTTCGGCATACTGCTCAAGTACATTGCACAGGAGAAGCCGGGCGCAACAGTGGCCTTTGTCTATTCAGATACGGAATTCGGCCGTGACCCCATCGAAACGTCGCGAAAGCGGGCGGAAGAACTGGGCTTGAAAGTAGGTGCGGAAATCATGACGCCGCCGGGTAGTGTGGATGTCTCCACGGAAGTGTTGAAACTGCGGCGCGCGCGGCCCGACTACACCATCTTCCACGGCTATGTGCTGGCGCCCATTCCGGAATTTGTGGCGCAAGGTCGGCAGATGGGGCTTAAGAGCCGCTACATGGGCACTTTCTGGACCATGGATAACTCCACGGTCATGCAGATGGGCGAGAACGCCGACGGCTTCATGGGGGTGATGCCTTTCCGTTATTACTATGACGAGGAAAAAGCGCCCATGCTGGAGAAAATCCGCGCCATGCGCCCGGAGTATCAGAGCACGGCCTATATGCAGGGCTTTCTAGCCGCAATGTTGATGACCGAGGCCGTGAAGCGCACTTTGGATGAAGGCAAGGATCTGACCTCCACCAACATGAAGGCTGCGCTTCAGTCCATCAAGGATTTCGACACTGGCGGCATCATTGGGGTACCTATTTCCATCAAGGGAAATTCCGTTCCAGTTGGCCGTATCTACCGTGCAGATTACGCCAGCAAGAAGATGGTGCCGGCTTCAGACTGGATCATCCTGGACTGAGGCAGGCGGTCATGATCCTCGCACTCAATAACATTGAGGTCGTCTACAACAAGGTAGTGCAGGTATTGCGCGGCCTGTCCCTGAGCGTGCCAGCCGGCCAGGTGGTCGCCCTGCTGGGCAGCAACGGAGCAGGCAAGTCGACCACATTGAAGGCGATTTCCCGTCTGCTCGAACTGGAAGATGGAGCACTGGTCAGCGGCCGCATCGACTTCGATGGCCAGGACGTTGCCGCCGTGGCGCCGCAGACGTTGGTGCGCAAGGGCATGAGTCATGTCATGGAAGGGCGCCGGGTGTTCGAGGATCTCACCGTGGAGGAAAACCTGGTGGCTGCTACCTATGCGCTGGAGGGGCGTCAGGCGCAGCGTGCAGATTTCGACCTCGTCTACGACTATTTCCCGCGGCTCCACGAGCGCCGGCGTGGTCTGGCCGGCTACCTCTCGGGCGGTGAGCAACAAATGCTGGCGATTGGCCGGGCTCTGATTGCTCGGCCCAGACTGATGCTGTTGGATGAGCCGTCTCTAGGACTGTCCCCTGTGCTGGTTGAGAGCATCTTCAGCATCATCGCGCGCATCAATGCTGAACAAGGAACTGCCATGCTGTTGGTGGAGCAAAACGCGTCGGTTGCCCTGGCCATTGCTGACTACGGCTACATCATGGAAATGGGGAAGGTCGTGATCGATGGCTCGGCAGAAAAACTTGCCAGAGACCCGGATGTGCGCGAGTTTTATCTGGGAATGGGGGGTGGGGGGGAACGTCGCAGTTTCCGAGACGTCAAGCATTACAAGCGCCGCAAGCGCTGGTTGTCTTGAAGGAGGCATGGATGGGACGTCCTTCATTTCAGCCTGAGGAACTGACTTTGCCGCAAATGCTGCGCGCGCGTGCCGCCCGCACGCCCAAAGCCGTGGCTATCCGGCAAAAGGATTTCGGCATCTGGAACCCCTATACCTGGGAGGATTATTGGCAGCGCGCCTGTCATGTGGGCCTCGGCATGCGGGCGTTGGGCTTAGCCGAAGCCGGCCACGTTGGCATTATTTCGGAGAACCGGCTGGAGTGGGTGTTGGCTCAAATGGGAGCCGGGGCAGTGGCTGCGGTGGCGGTGGGCGTCTACCCCACCAGCCCCGCGCCGGAAGTGAGCTATGTGCTGGGGCATGCCGACGTTGAACTGGTTTTCTGTGAAGATCAGGAACAGGCGGAAAAGGTCATCGATTCTTTGCCAGCGCTACCCGCACTGCGGCACATCGTCGTGATGGAGACCAAGGGGTTCCGGAACTATCCGGCGTCGCTTCGCGACCGTATTCACAGCTTCACTGAACTCGAAGCGCTAGGGCGGCAACATGCTCAGGCGGCAGCGAGCTTGATTCATGATGTGCTTGCACGGCAACAACTAGATGATATTGGCCTGATGATTTACACCTCGGGCTCGACGGGAAAGCCCAAGGGCGCCATGATTTCCTACCGCAATATGCGGGCCATTGTGCCCGGCATTGTGGACAGGCTGCAGCTGGAAGCCGATTCCAAACACCTTTCCTATCTGCCGCTGTGCCATGTGGCCGAGCAGATGCTCACCACATTTGTGCCCATTTACCTAGGCAGTCAGATTAATTTTGGGGAGTCGCTGCGCACGGTGCAGGAAGATCTGCGCGAAGTTGCGCCGACACTCTTTTTGGGTGTGCCTCGCATCTGGGAAAAGCTGCACGCGGCCATCACCATCAAAATGCAGGAAAGTCATGCGCCCATGCAGGCTCTTTATCGCCATGCTCTGGCTGCGTGCGGACCGTTCGCCCATAAACATGCCGGTGAGCGTAGCTTGCGCGAACGCCTGATCTACCGTTTCTGGTACTGGCTGATACTGCGTGCACTGCTGAACTTCATCGGTTTGCGGCATGCGCGCGTAGCCCTGACCGGGGCGGCGCCCATTTCACCCAATGTGATCCGCTATTTCCGAACGTTGGGCGTGCCCCTCATCGAGGTTTACGGCCTGACGGAATCCACCGGCATGATCTTGGGGCAGCCATTGAACGATATTCGATGGGGGTCTGTAGGCACGCCCACTACGGGGGCCACGTGCGCCGTCTCGGAAACAGGGGAACTGTTGCTGAGGGGTGAGATGGTTTTTGCCGGGTACTACAAGAGCCCTGAACAGACTAGCGAAGTCATTCAGGACGGATGGTTGCACACAGGTGACGTGGTGCGCCAGGAAGGCGAGACTGTGTACATCGTTGATCGACTCAAGGATGTGATGATTACGGCCGGAGGCAAGAACCTCACACCTTCGGAAATTGAGAACGCGGTTAAAGACAGCCCCTACATCAAGGAATGCATTGTCGTGGCCGACCGCCGCAAGTTTGTATCCGCATTGATCCAAATCGACTTCGAGACGGTTTCGAAATGGGCTGAATCACGAGGCATTGCCTTCACCCATTTCCGTTCGCTGGCTGAGAATCCGAAGGTGCGAGAGTTGGTCGAAGCAGAGGTGGGGAAAGCCAACTCTCAATTGGCCGACGTGGCGCGCATACGCCGCTTCCACCTGTTGACCAAAGAACTGGATCACGACGACGGGGAGGTAACGGCCACCATGAAGGTGAGGAGAGCCAGCATCTATAAGATGTATGGAAGCGAGATCGAGGCTCTGTACGCATGATTCCACAACGATCCGCACAGTCCGTGCTTCATCGAGTGGGTGAGGATGGACGCCGGCAGGAATTGGTGCTCGCAGCTGGGCGGCTCTTCCGCGAGCTGGGCTATGAGCGTACGACGGTGCGTGAACTGGCTGCTGCTGTTGGGCTGCAGTCGAGCAGTATCTTTCATCACTTCCGCAATAAGGAAGAAATTTTGCTGGCCGTGATGGCAGGCGGTATTCAGGAAGTAATTGATGAAAGCCAGCTTGTTCTGGATGGCGAGGGTGACCCCGCTGAACGGCTCATCGCCCTGTTCCGGCTACATATGAACAGTCTCATCTATGGCGTCGGCGGGAATGCCATGCACGCTATCATTTTTGACTGGCGTAGCCTTTCCAGCGATGCGCGTTCGCATGCGCGCCTTCTTGCCGACACTTATGAAGCCCTGTGGCATCGTGCCATCTCTGAGGTGGTGCACGCCGGTTTAATGGATGGGGACCCCGTCGTGTTGCGCAAGTTTGTTCTGGGCGGAATGAACCATATGGTCAGATGGTACAAACCGGACGGCCGAATTCCAGCTGAGGAATTTATTGAAGCGATGTTGCAGGCGGCATTCCCCCTGTTGGTTAAAAGAATGCAGGAGAGCAAATGAACAGTGAACAACAACCGCTGTTATTCGAGGTTAGAAATGCCGTCGCGCAGATCACGTTTTGTCGTCCGGCAGCGCTCAACGCGTTGAACGAACAGATGGCCCTGGCGTTTCGTGATGCCGTCGCACGCGTGGCGGCTGACGAATCGTTGCGTGTTTTAGTCGTGCGTGGGGCAGGCCGCGGTTTCATGGCGGGAGGCGATGTGGCGGCAATGGTTGAAGATCCACTGAACAACGCGCCCTTGCTGCTGGACCCGCTGCATGAAGCTATGCTGCAAATGACGCAACTGCCCATTCCTGTGCTGGCGGCTTTGCATGGCCCGGTTGCGGGTGCTGGCATGAGTGTGGCACTGGCAGCCGATCTTGCTCTGGCCGCCGATACTACGGTGTTCCAGATGGCGTATACCCGCATAGGAGCGAGTCCGGACGGCTCTGGTACCTGGCATCTTGCACGCACTGTGGGCTTGCGCAAGGCGATGGAAATCACTTTGCTGTCCGATGCGGTGGATGCTCAGCAGGCGCTGGGCTTGGGCTTGGTTAACTGGGTGGTGCCTGCAGAGGAATTCGACGAGCGCGTGGAGGCAATGACCAAACGTCTGGCCGAAGGTGCTACTCACGCCTTCGGCCGAAGTAAGGCCTTATTGCGAACGGCGAGTCTGCGCTCCTTGGCTGAACAGCTGGACGCAGAACGCGCTGCATTCATGCAGGGTGCAGGGGGCCCGGAATTCCGGGAAGGGGCTCAGGCCTTCCTCGAAAAGCGCAAGCCCAGTTTCCAGAGCACCGCTACGCAGCCTTAACGAAATACGCTGACGTAGGCGGGGTAAAAGCTCGCGTAGAGCACCGCTGCCACTGCGATATTCACGGGCGTCATCAGCAGTTGAACCATGTCCGGTGACAAGCCAAGCACCATGAGCAAGGTGGCCGCCATCTGCACGGCGAAGAAGATGGCCACCCAGCTCAGGCCGTAAAGCAAGAAGGCCCATTTGTTACGCCAGCAAGCCACCATGGAAAAGAAAAGCGCTTGCTTCATGGGGATGCCGTGCCAGCCGATCAGCGCCGGCGCATGCCAAAAGAACATGGAAATCAGCACATAGAGCACACCGAATGTCAGCATGGGCCCCTGCATAGCCCGCAGCAGAGCAATGTCGTCGATCTCTGTGGCGCCTTCCAATGCCGTCGTCAGCGCGTCGAGATAGGGGAGGGTGGCCAGTACTCCGCCGGCCAGACAACACAGCAGGTAGGCCAGGCCAAGCAACAATAGCCGCTTGCGCACGTTGCGGTCACGCAAGGGCAGTGTCCACATGCCTAATTGCATGGCTTCGCCGGAATCGATCCGCTGGCAAGCGGCAAGGGTGATGAAGGTGAAGCTGGGCGTGGCAATGATGAGGGCCATCTGACCGAAAATCGGAATCAGATAGCTAAAGGTAATGAGCAGCCCCAGTGTCATGCTCCAAAAGAACATGGCCAGGGGCTGCTTCATGCAGATTCGATACCCTTGGTGTATCCAGAACCAGCCAGCGTGGATGGGAAGAATGGCAGCTTGCATGTCGGGATCAGGGCAGAGCCGGCGCAGGAACCTGACGGCGCAAACGCAAAATGCGTTCGAAATGACGCGGGTCATGCGGTTTGAGCGTCTGGGCCGGGCGTGGCAGGAAATAATCGTAAAGGCGTGAAATCCAGAATCGTAGGGCACCGGCCTGCAGCATGCGTGGCCAGGCATCTCGCTCTTCCGGCGTGAAAGGCCTTACTGCCGAATAGGCCTGTAAGAACGCGTTGAGGCGATCTTCGATAAAAGCACCTGTTTCACGCTCGATGCACCAGTCATTGGCACAAACCGCCACATCAAAAATCCAGGTGTCCCAGCCGGCAAAATAGAAGTCAATGATGCCGCCCATCCGTGGGCTTTCATAGGTGCCGTCGAACAGAACGTTATCGCGAAAAAGGTCGCAATGTGCCGGGCCGGTGGGCAAGGCTTTATAGGAATTCGTTTCAGCGAAGCGCACCTGTTCATCCAGGGTATCGGTCAACATCTGTGCTTGTTCCGCTTCCAGGAATGGTAGGACGCGGGGCGCGGTGGCCTGCCACCAAGGCAGCCCGCGCAGGTTGGGCTGATGAATGGAAAAACCTCGGGCCGCAAGGTGCATGCGGGCGAGGGTTTGGCCGGCCTGGGCACAATGGGCAGGGCTGGGGTCGGGCTCATAGCCGCCTGACAACCTGGTTACGATGGTGCATGGCTTCCCATGCAGCGTCGTGAGACGTGTACCATCACGCATGGCTTGCGGGTGCGGAACAGGCACTCCTCGCTCGGCAAGATGCGTCATCAGCTCGATGTAGAACGGCAGCTGCTGGGCTGTCAGCACCTCGAAGATTGTTAAAACGTACTCCCCGCGAGTGGTGTTTAGGAAGTAGTTGGTATTTTCAATACCTGCCGTGATGCCACGCAGGGAGACGAGCTCTCCAAGCGTATAACGTTGCAGCAATTCGCGGGCGTCGTCGTCGCTGACGGTGGTGAAAACAGCCATGGGTGAGAGTGACTCCTTATTGGGCGCCGGTTTACAGGCCGTCGAATTTTAGTCCAGCTTGCCAGGTCGTGCGAAAATAGGGGGTTTTAGCCCCATTTTTGCATCGCAACTGCCCCAAATGAACTCCCTCACCCATGCCGAAACTCCTGGGCTTTCCCTGCAGGGCGCCGCGCTCGACTCCAGAGCATGGGAACTGTGTGTCGCTCCCATGATCGACGTGACGGACCGTCATTGTCGCTATTTTCATCGTTTGCTGGCACCGCAAGCACGTCTGTATACCGAAATGATTACGACCGGTGCATTGCTCCACGGCAATGTTCCGCGTCATCTGGATTTCCATGTAAGCGAACACCCGGTAGCCTTGCAGCTGGGCGGCAGTGAGCCACTGGACTTGGCCAAAGCGGCCAAACTGGGAGAACAATGGGGTTATGACGAAATCAATCTGAATTGCGGCTGCCCGTCGGAACGGGTGCAGAAAGGCGCGTTCGGTGCATGCCTGATGGCTGAACCTGGCTTGGTCGCCGACTGCATCAAAGCCATGCAGGATGCCGTGAGCGTGCCGGTCACGGTGAAACATCGCCTGGGGCTAGATTATGACGATTCCTATTCCTTTGTGCGGGACTTCGTAGGCCGTATTCACGAAACGGGGTGCCGCGTATTCATTGTGCACGCACGCAATGCAGTGCTAAAGGGCCTGAGCCCTAAGGACAACCGCGAAATTCCGCCACTGCGCTACGACATGGCAGCCCGGCTGGCGGTGGATTTCTCCGATTCCGTCTTCGTGCTTAATGGAGGCCTGGCAAGTATTGGCCAATGCGAGGAAGCTCTAGAGACCTTCCATGGTGTGATGCTGGGCCGGGCCGCCTGGCACACCCCCGACATTCTGGCAGATCTATCTGTTCGCCTCGGCCATGTCGAGCAGCGCGTGAACGATCACACCGTTTTGGAAGCGATGATGGAGTATGCGGCAGAGCAGGTTCAGGCGGGGGTTGCATTGCGGCACGTGATCAAATCGATGTTGGGATGGCAAACGGGCAGACCTGGAGCACGTCGCTGGCGAAGAATGCTGTCTGACCCCAAGGCATTGGCAGAAAATAAGCCTGAACTTCTTGCGCAGGCGTGGGCGCAGCTGGGCTGAGGTCGCACAGGCAGCCCTATAGGTTCATCGCAGCAAAAAAAATCGGGCTCCGCAAGGAGCCCGATCTGCTTGCTGTCAGACACTCGCCTGGTCGCCCGGCCAGTCGCGGATGTAGGCCTTCAACATCGTATTCTCGAAGGCCTGAGCGGCGACTATGGCGGCGGCCATGTCGTAGAAGGAAATGACGCCCAACAAGGTGGGGCCGTCCATTACGGGGATATACCGGGCGTGTTTCTCCAGCATGAGGCGCTGGACTTCCTCAAAACCCGTATTGGGTGACACGCTGACCGGGGCATCGTCCATGATGCTACGCACCGTGTAGTTGCCAACTGAGCCGCCGGACGTATGCAGGTAACGGATGATCTCGCGAAAGGTCAGCATGCCCGCGAGCTGGCCGTGTTCCATTATCACCAGGGAGCCAATGTCCTGCTCAGACATGCAATCGATGGCGTCCTGGATGGACGTATCAGGCGTGGCGGTAAAGAGGGTGTTGCCCTTCACGCGCAGGATTTCACTTACTTTCAACATAATGGTCTCCCGGTGTCTCCATTGGGATTTCTTTGGACATTGTGCCCCATGCGGGGGGGTTCTGGTAGGGGGCCTCAGGTTCGAACAGCGTGTCCAAATGTACGGCCTGGCCTTTAATCGATTGCGAAATTGCCCCAAGTAGCAAAGGTTCGTTCACAAGCCCGGGTTGTGAAGTATCCAGCAGCCAGGCATCGATAAGTGGCTGCAGTGAAGTGCGACTGGGATCACAGGCCAGCACCCAGGCTTCCGTTCCGTCGTTCTCGGTATTTACGACATAACCCAGGGCTTTCAGAGTGTGCAGCACTTTATCGAGTTCGTCTTGATGCAGATTCAGCCGTCGGCACAGGTCGCCAATGCTATAGCCGGGAGTCGGGCCCTTCCAGGCATGCCATAGCAGATGCAGTACGCGTATGCCATCAACGAAGGCGGCACCCGTGAAATGTTGTTGCTCCCAACGGCGCTGGCGCAGGGCCGGCAGAAGTGCCGTGATAGTTGCTCCAAGCAGTATCACCAACCACGAGAGATAAACCCATAGCAGGAAAATTGGAATGGTGGCAAAAGCACCGTAGATAATCGTGTAAGAAGGGAAGCGAGTCAGATAATAAGCAATGCCCACCCTTAGCGTTTCCAGCACGAGGGCCGTACTGAAGCCGCCAATGAGGGCATCCCTCCAGCGCACCGGCCGGTTGGGCACGGTAAAGAACAGGGCGGAATAACCGCAGCCTGTAAGCAGCAGTGGAATGATTGATAAGGTGAATGTACCGATGGCCGGCAGGTCGCGGATAAGTCCCATGGACTCGCGTGCCAGCATGGACACTGCCCACAGGCTTGCCCCCACCAGAATCGGACCCAGCGATAGCAAAGCCCAATAGACCAATATGCGTTGCCGCAACGGCCGCCTCGTTTCAACCTGCCAGATATCGTTGAATGCGTCGTCAATGGTGCGAAACAGCATGACTGATGTCACGACCAGGAAGAGGGCGCCGATCGTCGTGAGGCCAGATGCCTTCGCAGCGAATTCGTTGAGGTAGCTCATGACGGTGTCAGAGACTACTTCGGGCATCACGTTCGTTGAGAAGAAGTTCTCTAGCGCGTAGCGGAACTCAGCAAATAGGGGGAAGGCCGTGAAGAGGGACAGGACAACTGCCAACATGGGCACCAGGCTCAACACAGTGGTGTAAGTGAGGCTAGACGCTACCCGAGCGAGTTTTTTTTCACGCGCGCGCCGCCCGGCATATCGCAGCACGGCCAGGGCAGTCGCCCAAGTGCCGCGGTCACTATCCGCCTGTTCTCCCTTGTCAGACGCGCTGGGTTCGGTTTCCGTCAGCCGTTCCATGGCCTGTCAGCCTCATGTTCTTTCGGGTGATAATACCAGCATGACAACATCCCCTAATTCTATCTGGCGCTGGACAGCGGTCGGTTCCCTGTTTGGCCTAATAATATTGTGCCTGGCCTGGGAGCTACGCTTGGCGCCCATTTTTCCGGGTGGATCATGGATGGCGCTTAAAGCGCTGCCGCTGCTGCTGCCGCTGCGGGGGGTTCTCAAAGGGAGCCTGTACACCATGCAGTGGGCCTCGATGTTCATTCTCCTTTATTTTATGGAAGGTGTAATGCGAGCGTGGTCGGATCTCAATCCGGTTTCTGCCTGGCTCGCGGGCCTGGAAATTGCCTTGTCTTTGCTGTTCTACGTATCGGCCATCCTGTATTGCCGGCCTGCCAAGAAAGCGGCCAAGCAGCGGGCACCCAAGCGACCGATTAGGCAGCAATGAATATGGATTCCAGTACATACCCCACTGGCCCAGTCAATACTGGTCAGCTTGTCACTTCTCTCGAACGACTGCGCGTTGAAAATTCCTTTGCGGACCTACCGCGGGAGTTCTACACCTTTTTGCAGCCCCAGCCACTGAATAACCCGCAACTATTGCATGCCAACATTGAGTTGGCGGCTCTACTCGGTATAGACGCTTCTGTCCTGAGCAGCCCCGACTTTCTGCAGGTGGTATCCGGCCAGAAGCCGTTGCCGGGAGGGCGCACCTTGGCCGCGGTCTATAGTGGCCATCAGTTCGGCATCTGGGCTGGGCAATTGGGTGACGGGCGAGCCCATTTACTGGGAGAGATCCTTACCCCTGAGGGGCCGCAGGAACTGCAGTTGAAGGGGTCGGGTAGGACGCCATATTCGCGCATGGGAGACGGCCGTGCCGTGTTGCGCTCTTCAGTCAGGGAATATCTGGCAAGTGAAGCGATGGCCGGCCTAGGCATTCCCACCACACGCGCCTTGGCGATCGTGGTATCCAATGACCCGGTATACCGCGAAACAGTTGAAACCGCGGCCATTGTGGCCCGGGTGGCGCCCAGTTTCGTGCGTTTCGGCAGTTTCGAACATTGGGCAGGCAAACCTGAGCAGCTTCGCATTCTGACCGATTACGTCATTAACCGCTTTTTTCCCATGGCCCGCGCAGGTGAGGCTGGGGAACAAAATGAGAATCAGCCAGTCTTGCGCATGCTACGGGAAGTCACCGCACGTACGGCACGCATGGTGGCTGACTGGCAGACAGCCGGTTTTTGTCATGGGGTAATGAATACCGACAACATGTCCATCCTGGGCCTCACTATGGATTACGGCCCATACGGCTTTATGGATGGCTTTCAGGCCAACCACATTTGCAACCATAGCGATACACATGGTCGGTACGCCTGGAATGTGCAGCCGGCCGTCGCCCACTGGAACCTGTATCGTTTAGGTGGCGTGTTTCTAGGCTTGGGCCTGGAAGAGGAAGCCTTGCGCGAAGCGCTGTCTTCCTACGAGAATGATTTTCTGAAGGCGTACCACGACAACCTGCGCCGCAAATTCGGTTTCGAAACCTGGCTGAAAGAAGATGAAGACCTGCTCGACAGCTGGTGGCGCCTTCTTCACGAGCAGCGTGCGGATTTCACTCTTGCTTTCCGACGGCTCGCCAATGTATTGACTGAGCCTCAACCGTTTCTTGAGCTGTTCAGCAATCCGGAACCGGCGCGTGACTGGTTGCAGCGCTATGAACGCCGTCTCCAAGCTGACGATCAGCCAGAAGCAGAGCGGCGCGCGTCAATGCTGCGTACCAATCCGCTTTACATCCTGCGCAACCACCTGGCACAAGAGGCGATTGAGGCGGCGAGCAAGGGAGACGTAGGTGAAATCGAAACCCTGCTTACCTTGTTGCGCGACCCGTTCACGGAACGGCCTGGATTCGAATACTACGCTCAGGCGGCGCCCGAATGGGCAGAACGCCTGGAGGTCAGCTGTTCTTCCTGAATTAGGGCGCATGCATGCGGGCGGGTACCGCGGATACAATCACCTTCAACCTTCAATCCTCCCGCCCTCCATCAATCTTTCTGCACTCCAACATGTCCGGCAACACTTTAGGCAAGCTTTTCTGTGTCACCAACTTCGGCGAATCTCACGGCCCGGCCATCGGCGCGGTGGTTGACGGCTGCCCACCGGGCCTGCCTCTGGAGGCCGCCGACATTCAGGCAGAGCTGGACCGGCGCCGGCCGGGTACGTCGCGCCACGTCACGCAACGGCAGGAAGCCGACCAGGTGGAGATTCTCTCGGGTATATATGAGGGAGTCACGACTGGCACACCTATCGGCTTGCTGATTCGGAATACTGATCAGCGTAGCAAGGATTACGGCAATATCCTGCAGACATTTCGACCCGGCCATGCCGATTATTCCTATTGGAAGAAATACGGTGTGCGGGACCCACGTGGCGGCGGCCGCTCTTCAGCCCGTCTCACGGCTCCGACAGTGGCAGCAGGCGCGATCGCCAAGAAATGGTTAGCGCAGGAGTTCGGCATAGTCATTCGCGGCTATATGAGCCAGCTCGGGCCTATTCGCATTCCCTTCGTTTCATGGGATGAAGTGAGCAACAACCCTTTCTTCGCTCCGAATGCCGAAATAGTTCCAGAACTGGAAGCGTTCATGGATGCTCTACGTCGTGATGGAGACTCAATTGGTGCACGCATTGAAGTAGTGGCCGAGAACCTTCCGGCAGGGTGGGGCGAACCGATTTACGACCGTCTCGACGCTGACATTGCCCATGCCATGATGGGTTTGAACGCCGTCAAGGGCGTGTCCGTTGGCGCGGGATTCGCCAGTATTGAGCAACGCGGCTCGGAGCATGGGGACGAAATTACTCCCGAGGGTTTCCTAAGTAACCATGCGGGCGGCATCCTGGGAGGCATCTCCACTGGGCAGCCCATTACCGTTTCGCTGGCCATCAAACCGACTTCCAGCATACGTGTGGAACGCCGGTCAGTGACGGTAGAGGGAGACCCAACTACAGTGCAGACTTTCGGCAGGCACGATCCCTGCGTGGGCATACGTGCCACGCCCATCGCCGAGGCACTGCTCGCCATTATCCTGATGGATCACGCGATGCGCCAGCGCGCCCAGCGTGGAGCCTGAAATTCCTCCTTTCCATAGCAAGGAACTGACATGAACAACGCCAAAGGATTGGGAAAGCGATTCGTCCAGTGGGCTGGCGTAGCTGCCCTGCTCGCTGCGACAGGTTGTGCGAGCGTACAGACCACTGGAAGTGGCACGGTGGGGGTCGATCGCAAGCAGTTCATCGCCTCGTCGGTGCCTGCTGAACAATTGCAGCAGGCAGCAGACCAGCAGTATTCGGAAATGATGTCCAAGGCGCGTTCCGCGGGTGCGCTGGATGCGAACGCGGCCCAGGTGCAGCGCGTTCGAACAATCACCAATCGTCTGATTGCTCAAGTCGGCGCCTTCCGCTCCGACGCAAGCAGTTGGCCTTGGGAAATCCATGTGGTCAGTTCTGATGACGTCAATGCTTGGTGCATGCCCGGCGGAAAAATGGCGATTTACACCGGCCTCATCGACCGTATCAAGCCCACTGATGACGAGCTGGCCGCGGTGCTGGGCCATGAGATGGCGCACGCGCTGCGCGAGCATTCCCGTGAACAGATCTCGCAGCAAATGGCTACACAAGTCGGGTTATCGATTCTGACGGCCGTTACGGGCGTGCAGGGTGTAAATGATCTCGGTTCCGCGTTAACGAATGTCATGTTTACGCTTCCGAATAGTCGTACTCATGAATCGGAGGCGGATCTGATTGGTGTCGAACTCGCGGCCCGAGCGGGGTATGATCCGCGCGCTGCGGTGACGCTCTGGCAAAAGATGGCGGCTCTGGGTGGCAGTAGCGCACCGCCGGAATTTCTGTCCACTCACCCATCGGCTGCCACACGCAGTGCTGAACTGCAGCGCAATGCGGAAAAGGTGATGCCGCTTTACGAGGCCGCGCGTCGCTAGAGCGCAAACGAACGAGGGCGGCGTCATGCCGCCCCAAGATTGCACGTGCGGACACCATTATCCTGTCAGTACCGATACTAGGATAATGGCTCATCTTGTACGAGCTTGTCAGAGTGGCATAATGGACTGAATCATCCAAACGGGAGCCCCGCGCCCCAGGATTGTTCAGTTAAGTTCCGACTCCAGGATCGAGAAAATGCCACAAACCCTGTATGACAAGCTCTGGTCTGCCCACGTGGTGCACCAGGAAGAAGACGGCACCTGTCTGCTGTATATCGACCGCCATCTCGTGCACGAAGTTACCAGCCCGCAAGCCTTTGAGGGCCTTGCGATGGCCGGCCGCAAGCCGTGGCGTATCAGCGCCAATCTGGCGGTGGCGGATCACAATGTGCCCACTGAAAATCGTGCTGCCGGCATCGACGACCCCGTGTCGCGCCTGCAGGTGGAAACGCTCGACGAAAACTGCGAAAAGCATGGCATCACACTGTTCAGCATGAACGATCTGCGTCAGGGCATCGTGCACGTCATCGGGCCGGAGCAAGGTGCTACCTTACCGGGGATGACAGTGGTCTGCGGTGACTCGCATACCAGTACGCACGGAGCCGTGGGCGCGCTTGCCTTTGGCATTGGTACTTCGGAAGTTGAACACGTACTCGCGACTCAGACTCTGCTCATGAAGAAAAACAAGAGCATGCTGATCAAAGTTGAAGGTGAGCTGCCCCGTGGGTGCACAGCCAAAGACATCGTGCTGCACATCATCGGTCGCATTGGCACCGCTGGCGGCACCGGCTACGCCATCGAATTCGGCGGCAGCACCATCCGTGAACTCTCTGTTGAAGGCCGCATGACGGTTTGCAATATGGCGATCGAGGCGGGCGCGCGCTCCGGTATGGTTGCTGTCGATGAAAAGACCATCGAATACTTTCGCGGGCGTCCCTATGCACCGACCGGGCAAGCTTGGGATCAGGCAGTGGAGTATTGGAAGACTTTGCACTCTGATGAGGGTGCGCAGTTCGACAAAGTTGTCGAGATTAATGCTGCCGACATTGCTCCACAGGTTACGTGGGGCACTTCGCCTGAAATGGTGTTGACCATTGAAGACCGCGTACCGGACCCTGCGCGTGAGACCGACGAAGTACGTCGCAACGGCATGCTTCGCGCGCTGGAATACATGGGTCTCGAAGCCAACATGCCGATCAGCGATATCACGATTGACAAGGTCTTTATCGGCTCCTGTACCAACTCCCGTATTGAAGACCTCCGCTCAGCGGCAGAGGTGGTGAAAGGCCGGAAGGTCGCCGCGAATGTGAAGCAGGCCATGGTCGTGCCAGGTTCCGGCCTCGTGAAGCAGCAGGCGGAACAGGAAGGCTTGCATACTGTCTTCCTGGAAGCGGGGTTTGAATGGCGCGAACCAGGCTGTTCCATGTGCCTGGCCATGAATGCTGACCGTCTTAACCCCGGCGAGCGCTGCGCCTCGACATCGAACCGCAACTTCGAAGGTCGTCAGGGGCAGGGCGGTCGTACCCATCTTGTGAGTCCGGCCATGGCTGCCGCGGCCGCAGTGGCCGGCCATTTTGTCGACGTTCGCACATTCGGATAGGAAATCACCATGCAAGCTTTCACCACGCACAAAGGGATCGCCGCCCCGCTGGACCGTGCCAATGTCGACACGGACCTCATCATCCCCAAGCAGTTCCTGAAATCCATCAAACGCACTGGATTCGGGCCCAATCTTTTCGACGAGCTCCGCTATCTGGACCACGGTGAACCGGGCATGGACAACAGCGAGCGTCCGTTGAACCCCGATTTTGTGCTGAACCAGCCGCGCTACCAGGGTGCCTCCATCCTCCTGGCGCGCGAGAACTTCGGCTGCGGCTCGAGCCGTGAACACGCGCCTTGGGCGCTCCTGCAGTTCGGGTTCCGCGCGATTATTGCGCCCTCGTATGCCGATATATTCTTTAACAACAGCTTCAAGAATGGTCTGTTGCCCATTATTCTTCCTGAATCACAGGTAGCCGCCCTGTTCGAGGAAGTGGAAAGCACGCCCGGTTATGAGTTGGAAATCGACCTGCAACGCCAAGTCGTGGTGAAGCCCGACGGCGCCGAACTTTCTTTCGAAGTGGAGCCGTTCCGCAAGCATTGTCTGTTGAATGGGCTGGATGACATCGGCCTCACGCTTGAGAAAGCTGACAAAATCCGCGAATTCGAAGCACAACGGCTGAGCCGCTTCCCCTGGCTGGCCGGCCAGGCACAGGCTTGAGATCACCGTCGCCGCCATGCAACCTGACGGCGACGGGCCCTTTGAGATTCGGGCCGGGTGACTCCGGCCTTTTTTACATATATTCGTCAGGACATCATGACTAAGAAAATCGCCATCCTCCCGGGTGATGGAATCGGAACGGAAATCACCGAACAAGCCGCCCGTGTATTGGGTGCCTTGGGCCTGGATCTGGAAATGAAGACCGCGCCAGTGGGCGGCGCCGCGTACGACTTGCACGGCCACCCGCTTCCTCCCGGAACCCTTAAGCTCGCACAGGAATCTGACGCCATTCTGTTCGGCGCGGTGGGTGACTGGAAATACGACAAGCTGGAGCGTGCGTTACGGCCCGAGCAGGCCATCCTGGGCCTGCGCAAGGCCTTGGGCCTGTTTGCCAATTTGCGACCTGCTATCCTGTACCCCCAGCTGGCCAATGCCTCTTCGCTAAAACCGGAAATCGTTGCAGGTCTGGATATCCTTATCGTGCGCGAACTCACCGGTGACATCTATTTTGGTCAGCCACGTGGTGTGCGCGAAGTCGAAGATGGCCCTTTCAAGGGTGAGCGTCAAGGCTTCGATACGATGCACTACGCCGAATCGGAAGTGCGCCGCATCGCCCATGTGGCGTTCCAGGCAGCCGCCAAACGTCAGGGTCGTCTGTGCAGCGTGGACAAGGCCAATGTGCTGGAAACATCCCAGTTCTGGCGTGACATTGTCATCGATGTGGCGCGCGAATATCCCAATGTGCAGCTCTCGCACATGTATGTTGATAACGCCGCCATGCAGCTGGTACGCGAACCGAAGGCCTTCGATGTCATCGTCACCGGGAACTTGTTTGGCGACATCCTCTCAGATGAAGCGGCAATGCTGACAGGTTCCATCGGTATGCTGCCTTCTGCTTCACTGAACGCGTCAAACCAGGGGCTTTACGAGCCCAGCCACGGGTCTGCTCCAGATATTGCGGGCCAGGACAAGGCGAATCCGCTGGCCACCATTTTGTCGGCTGCGATGCTGTTGCGTTACTCGCTCGATCTGCCCGATCACGCGCTACGGGTTGAAAACGCGGTTCAGAAAGTCCTGGAGCAGGGGCTGCGCACCGCCGATATTTACGAAGAAGGGACAGAATTGGTCGGCACAAAGCAAATGGGTGACGCCGTTCTGAAGGCATTGTCATAAAATGAAGGCTTAACCTTCGGATTTTATTTTCTTTTCAGGCGACAGCATTATGAACCAAGTAGTGGGTCTGGTCGGCTGGCGGGGCATGGTCGGGTCCGTCCTCATGCAACGCATGCGCGACGAGAACGATTTTTCCTATTTCCAGCCGGTGTTTTTCTCGACCAGCAATGCGGGGGGCGCCGCGCCCGAGTGGGCGGACGGAGCAGGTCCTCTGCAGGACGCCTACGACATCGACGCGCTCGCCAAACTTCCCATCATCGTGACAGCACAAGGTGGCGGGTATACCACCGAGGTCTACCCCAAGCTACGTGCCGCAGGCTGGAACGGCATCTGGATTGATGCCGCCAGCACGCTGCGCATGGCTGACAGCTCCGTCATTGTGCTGGATCCCGTCAACCGTGACGTCATCGATGCGGCTCTGGCCCGCGGGGTGAAGGAATTTGTCGGTGGCAACTGCACCGTCAGCTGCATGCTGATGGGCCTTGCCGGTCTGTTCCGTCACGACCTCGTCGAGTGGATGACATCCATGACATATCAGGCTGCATCCGGTGGTGGAGCCCAGCATATGCGCGAGCTCCTCACCCAGTTCGGCCTGCTCAATGGTGCTGTCAAGCCATTGCTGGATGACCCTGCCTCGGCAATTCTGGATATCGACCGTGGTGTATTGGCAACACAAAAGGACTCATCACTGCCGACCGAACATTTCGGTGTACCTCTCGGCGGCAACCTTATTCCTTGGATCGATTCCGATCTACAAAATGGGGTGTCGCGCGAAGAGTGGAAAGGCGGTGTGGAGACCAATAAGATCCTCGGCCGCTCTGAAGCCTCTGGCAGCAAGCCCGTACCTATCGATGGCCTGTGTGTACGCATCGGTGCCATGCGCTGTCATAGCCAGGCGCTTACCATCAAGCTGAAGCGCGATGTGCCTCTGGACGAGATCGAAGATATCGTGCGACAAGGCACAGAATGGGCGAAGGTAATACCCAACACTCGCGAAGCCTCCATGCGCGATTTGACGCCCGTCGCAGTCACCGGTACGCTCGACATTCCCGTGGGGCGCATGCGCAAGATGTCCATGGGGCCCGAGTATCTCAGCGCGTTCACTGTTGGCGACCAGCTTCTCTGGGGTGCCGCCGAACCGCTGCGCCGCATGTTACGTATCGCATTGGGTGAACTATAAGAATATGCAGATGTCGCGTCGTGGTTCCGGTCCGGTTGCTCCGGCCTCTCATGCCTGCCATGGGCCGATTCACGGGGCCCGGTCTGAGCGACACAGAAAAATACGGCCGCTTGTCCCGTTTCTTCTGGCCTCGCTGTTTACGGCGTCCATCTGCATATCTACTGCTAATGCAGCCAATTTCGGGCATTCGCGCATAGTATCTGCGCCGGGACAGCCCCTGCTGTTGGAAATCCCGGTTACCGATCTAACTCAGCAGGAAATTGACAGTATCCGTGCAACGCCGGCCCCCGCCGAAGCCTGGCGCGCGGCCGGCATGACGCCGCCGGTTCCACTGGATTCCATGAGGCTGGTGTTGCTGGACGGTTTCAGACCAGACGCCAAACTGATTCAACTTCGCTCGCCGCTTGCAGCGCAGCAGTCCGTCGTCGACGTTCTAATCGATGTGCGCAGCGTCTCGGGCCAGCAACGATATCAGGTCAGCCTTATTGCTCACGCCGACTCCCGGGCCATTCAGCGCGCGGTGAGCAGCAGCGGGGGTACTGGGCGAGTCATAGACAACAAAGGGGCCTTGCCCGACCGCACTGACTCGAGTGTTGCCGGCCGGCAGATCATCGTACGCCCTGGCGACAACATGTTCGCCGTTGCCAGTCGCAACGCTGTCCAGGGTGTGACGGTTTATCAAATGATGATCGCCCTGCAGCGCAGTAACCCGCAAGCATTCATTCACGATAACGTCAATCTTGTGAGGGCCGGGTCCACGTTGACCATGCCCGACATGGATGTGCTGACTGCCTTGTCTGATCGCGAGGCCAGACGCATCTTCATGCAACACGTACAGGCGTTCGCGCGATATGGTCAGCGCGCGGGGAGCGCCGACGTCGTGGCCGCCTCGACGGTTGCGGCGGCAGCGGAAGGTGCCGTGCAGGAAGAAACGCGCGCTCTTCCCGAGTCCTCCTCCGCGTCTGCAGATACGCAAGGAAGCGATATCCTGCGCTTGTCTGGTACCCGTGTCCCCGGCGCATCGCCAACAGCTGGTATTTCCGGCGCCACCGGAAGCGGCCGCACAGCGGCAGCTGGTTCAAATGTGGCGAACGGTGCTGAGCCCAATGCCTCAGCAGTGAGCTCAGCACCGGTGAGTCTCCTGGCATCAAATGGGCACATCGCTTCTGATGCGGTCCTGCATCAGGGGCCTCATGCGCTCTCCAGCGATCAGGGAACACGTGTGCCGTTCGGTTCAGAGGCTTCCTCTGGAGGCACAGTCGTATCCGCCGATGGCGCCCTCATCGACCCTGATGACGCCGCTGCGCAGCAAAAGGGCATCGAAGCATCCAAGAAGCGCATCGTTGAGCTCGAAGACAATGTGCGTCACTTGAACGAAGCCCTTCAGAAACAGGGGCATGTGGCGGCTGAAGCAGCCCTGGAAGGCGCGCGCAGCGTGACTGAAGTTCTCAAGGAAGTGATTAATCTGGTCGACCCGGATGCGGCGGTGAACGGCGCGGGCACTGAAACGGGGAGTGCAGCAGACGCTCCCGGCTCTGCGACCGAGTCTGTAGGCCCAGGAACAAGCGCTAATGGTCGGGCATCCGGTTCTGCATCAGACGCTTCGGGCTCTGCATCAGGAGCCGGTGCACCGGGCGCTGCGGATAAACAAGGCTCGGCACAAACCGGTGACAGTTCCGCCGGGGCTTCGGGCTCTGAAGCTCGAACTGCGACGCAATCAGGAGCCACGTCTTCTCAGTCAACTGGGTCAGGCGCTTCTGCAGGCGCCGCCCCCTCGTCGTCAGCGACTACGGCGTCACGACAGGGCGGTGCAGGTGTTTCACCTGGCCAAGCCGATACGTCTGGTCCTGCGCCCATGGCCTCACAGGCAGGGGGCAAATCCTGGTGGGAGAAAAACATGCTCTGGGCGATTGGTGGTGGTATTGCACTCCTGGTGCTGCTCGTAGTATGGCTGCTGCGTCGCGCCAGCTCTGCCCGCGAGGACACCTTTGAAACTGACAGCCCGATTAGCGATTCCATGCTGCAGGAGAAGCTGCGCGAAATCGATTTGGATTTGAATAATCCGCCTGACGGCGGAAGGCGTCGTTCCTGAAGCATGACGCGCATTGCGCTTGGCTTGTCCTACGACGGTGCTCCCTGGCAGGGTTGGCAAACTCAGCCCGGCGGGTGTACTGTGCAGGACAAACTCGAAGCGGCGCTAGAGTCTTTTCTGGTCCGCAAGGTGGATACTATTTGCGCAGGCCGTACTGATACCGGCGTTCATGCGCTTGAGCAGGTTGTCCATCTTGACACGCCTGTAGAACGGCGGATGGAGTCTTGGGTCAGGGGGCTTAACGCTTTGCTGCCTGCATCCATACGAGTGCAGTGGGCATGCCGAGTGGGCGATGGTTTTCATGCGCGTTTTTCTGCGCAGGCGCGCAGCTACATTTACCTGCTGCGGTCAAACCGCGTAGCCAGCCCTATATTGCATGGAAAAGTGGGCTGGACGCATTATCCGTTGGAGTTGGAGCCCATGCGTGCGGCAGCCCACCTGCTGCTGGGGCAACACGATTTCAGCGCCTTCCGCTCTTCAGAATGTCAGGCTGCCAGCCCCATCCGAACGCTGGAACGGCTGGAAATCTTCAAGCAAGGCGATTTCTTTTTATTCACGTTTCGTGCCAACGCCTTTCTCCACCACATGGTTCGCAACCTGATGGGGGCATTGGTGGAAGTAGGCAGGGGCAAGTACCCGGCGGAGTGGGTATCCGACCTACTTGCCCAAGGCGACCGCCGCAAGAGCGCCGCAACGTTCTCGCCGGCAGGCTTGTACTTGGCCAGGGCGGACTACCCGGCCGAATTTGAACTGCCTTCGGTTCCTGAAGCGCAATCCCTCCTGAGCCATCTGGGAATTGACGCGCCTGTTTTCGGCCGCTCTGCCTGAATCGTCCTTACCAGGGATAACAGCTCCCGGCTTCGGCTACTTTGGCATCGGGACTCTCACCAAGCGCATGAGACGACTCGTTACGTTAAAATCGGCGGGTTTTGCATCCACGACAAGGGTCAGAAATGAATTTCCTACTGGCGATATCGCGCCTTATCGACGGGCTTAATGCGCGTGTTGGGCGATCGGTATTGTGGCTCACGCTCATCGTAGTAATCGTGAGTGCCGCCAATGCGGTGAGCCGCAAGGCATTCCATTTGAGCTCAAACGCCTGGCTCGAACTGCAATGGTATTTGTTCGGTGCAATCTTCCTGCTTGCATCGGGGTACACGTATCTGCGCAATGAGCATGTGCGAGTGGATGCATTGGCTGCCAAGTTCCCTCCTAGGCTGCAGGCAATCATTGAAGTATTCGGCATTCTATTTTTCTTGTTGCCCGCTGCAGTGCTGGTGTTCTGGCTATCCATTCCCTATTTTTACGAGTCGTGGCGTTTGCAGGAGTTGTCGTCCAATACGGGAGGCCTGATCCGCTGGCCGGCGAAGTTGCTCATACCCATAGGGTTTGGGCTGCTCATCCTCAGTGGTGTGTCGCGTCTGATCCAGTGCATCGCCTATTTGGCCGGGAAAGCCGAGAACCCGTTGCGCGTGGCTCAAATCAAGAGTCCTGAAGAAGAACTGGCCGAAGAAATTCAACGCCAGCAGGAAGCGCGCGAGCGCGCGGCCAGTAACGGATCGGTAGAAGGGCGTTGATCATGGAGTTCATTGTTTCCAATCTGGCGCCCATCATGTTCGCCAACCTGGTGGTCTTCTTACTAC
>JAJUJD010000203.1 GCA_029267315.1 Alcaligenaceae bacterium | reverse complement strand
CGCACGACCCGCAGCATCTCCCTGACTGACGAAGGAGAACTGCTATTGGACAATTTGCGGGCCATACAGCTGGAAATGGAAACCACGGAAGGTCGCCTGGTCGGCAGCAACCAAGCGCCTCGGGGAAAGCTGCGCATACACGCCCCGGTCGGCATGGGTCGTATGCTGGTCACGCCCGCCCTGTTGTCGCTGACGCGCCAGTACCCGGAGCTATCCATTGACGCTGATTTCAGCGACCGCACGCCCAATATCGCTCAGGAGAACTTCGACGCGCTCATAAAAATTGGCGACGTGCCCGATTCCCGGCTCATCGCCCGGCAACTGTTCAAACTCCGCTATTTCACCTGCGCCAGCCCTGAATATCTTGCGCGGGCGGGAACACCTGGGTCTCCGCAAGACCTGTCACGTCACAATTGCCTGGCTTACGCGCAGTGGAATACCGGCCGCTATCACGAATGGGATTACGAAAAAAACGGCCAGCGCTACACCTTCGTTCCAGATGGCAATTTGAACGTCAATCACCCGGAGGCCATCTTCGACGCAGTGTTGGATGGCGCCGGGCTGGCCAGAATCGCCGGCTACATTGCAAGCCCCGGCATTCGCAGCGGGAAGCTCAAGGTTGTGCTGGAGGATTGGACGCCTCCGGGCAAGCCCGTCTACATGGTTTACCTGCCGAATCGCCAATTCTCACCCCGTATCCAGGTACTCGCAGAGGCCCTCGAGAAATCGGTCTCGACTTACTTTGAGCAATGACTGGCAAGTCCGGCGGCAATTAGGCGGCACCGAAACGACAAGGCCGCACTGACGCAACAAGGCGGCACCACCCCACATGCCGCATCACTTCAACAGCCCCGAAAAACAATCGCCCCCGTTTCCGGGGGCGATCTCATTAAGGCCTACAGCCTTTCCTGCTGGATGCGCTCCACACCCTGAGGCGTGATGCGGAAGCGCTCCACCCGAGCATCAGGGCTGATCAGGGAGTTTTTTTTTCAGCCCCCTCCATTTTCTCTGGAGGAACCGGAACACTGCCAGGTGCTGCGGGGGAAGTAGTGCTGGGCTTATCTTCTTCCTTGCGCGCGTCGCGCTCGGCCTTCGCCTTGGCAACCAATTCCGGGTTATTACGCTGCACCGGTCGCCCTTCCAGGAAGTTGATGGCCTGCTGCAGCTGGTAATCTTCGTCGCCGCCGAACTCGAACATACGGCTCAAGTCGACGGTTTCCTCTTCCTGCTCAATCAGCGTGGATTCGTCGATGTTGCCGTTCACCAGATGGCGCTGCAGGTCGGCTTCACGCGGCAGGCGGAACAGGTTGCCCTGGGCGGTATCGTCCACGGTGATGTCAGGCGTGACGCCTGTGACCTGAATGGATTTGCCGCTAGGTGTGTAGTAGCGCGCCGTGGTCAGCTTGATGCCGATATCTTCGCCCAAGGGCAGCACACTCTGCACGGAGCCCTTGCCGAACGTGCGGTTGCCCAGAACCTTGGCACGTCCGTGATCTTGCAAGGCGCCGGCCACAATTTCCGAAGCCGAGGCCGAACCCACGTTCACCAGCACCACCATGGGCACAGTCTTGGCCCAGTCTACGACACCGGCGATGAAGTCTTCGGAATCGCTACTGAAGTGGTTGCGCAGATAATCAGACGGCTTGGCGAAATACTCGCGGTTTGCCGAAGGAATGCGGCCTTTGGTCGACACCACCAGCACATTGGGCTGTAGGAAAGCCGACGAGACGGCAATGGCGCTGTCGAGCAGGCCACCCGGGTCGTTGCGCAGGTCGAGAATCAGGCCTTTGGGAGTTTTCTTCGCGCCGAGTTCACGCAGGTGCCGGACGAGGTCAGGTGCAGTCCGTTCCTGGAACTGCGCGATACGCAGGTAGGCAATATCGTTGTCCAGCATCTTGCTGCGTACGCTGCGCACCTTGATGATGTCACGGACGATCTGGATTTCCAGAGGTTTGTCACGGCCCGGCCGGCTGATGGTGAGCACAATGCTGGTGTTGGGTTCACCACGCATGAGCTTGATGGCTTCGTTCAACGTCATGCCCTTGGTCGGCTTGCCGTCGATGTGCGTGATGATGTCGCCCGCCAGAATTCCCGCCCGAAACGCGGGCGTGTCCTCTATGGGGGAGATCACCTTGGGCTGGCCGTCTTCACTGCCGATTTCTATACCCAGGCCGCCGAACCCACCTTGCGTGATGGCTTCCATTTCCTTGAAAGCGTCGGCGTCCAGATAAGAAGAGTGCGGGTCAAGGTCATCAAACATGCCCTTGATGGCATCGTTGATCAGCTTTTCATCACTCACTGGCTCAACATAACTGGCCTTGATTGCCGCAAATACATTGGCGAATTGCTGCAGCTCCTTCAGCGGCAACGGTTCGCCGCGCTGAGCGACAGCCGAAATGCCAACGCTCAGAAGGATTCCGCCGATCGCACCGACCAGCACCAGACCTAAACTACGTACCCTGCGAGTACCCATGCACTTACCCGATTTATAGTGATTTCGGTTGCGTCATAGTATGACGCCTACAGGCAGATAGTAACGAAACTGCCCTGTCATTGTCCCCCCAGCCACAAGAGAGGATTGACCGGCTTGCCCTCATGGCGGATCTCGAAGTATAGACCGGGCTCCACCTGGCCGCCGGTCGCGCCCACCGTCGCAATTATCTCTCCTGCCCTGATGTTATCGCCCACTTGCTTGAGCAAGCTTTGGTTATAGGCATACACGCTCAAGAATTTTTCACCGTGGTCGATGATCAGCAAATTCCCGAAGCTGGCCAGCCAACCGGCGTAAACCACCCGGCCGGGCGCTACAGCCGCCACCCGCGTTCCTTCCGCAGCCCGCAGCACAATACCGCGCCATGTACCGCCTTCCGGCCGCTCCATACCGAAGCGGCCTTGAATATCGCCGCGTACCGGCCATGGCAAAGGCCGCGGCAAACCTTTCATTGCAGGCGGCAGAGCAATGGACTGCAGCCGCTTCAATTCGGCCTGGCGTGCCTGCTCTGCGCGGCGCGCCTCTTCGGCTCGGCGGGCTTCGTCGGCACGGCGCCGCTCTTCAGTCAGCTTCTCTTGTTCCGCCCGGCGCTGTGCCTCCGCCTTTCTGCGCTCTTCGGCAAGGCGACGCTCCTCAGCCTTGCGCCGTTCCTCTGCCAGCCGGCGTGCTTCTTCCGCACGTTTTCTGGCAGCTTCTTCCTCTTCGGCAATGGCAACGGCCAATTGTTCCACCAACTTGCCCAGCCGTTCCTCATTTCGCACGAGGTTCTTCGCTTCTCCCCGCTGCTGCTTCAGCTCACTTTCAATGCGTTCCAGCACGGCCACGCGTTCGGCCTGCCGCTCCTGCAGTTCCTTGCGCCGCTGCGTTGTCTCCGCTGCAAGCTTCTGCAGCTCCGCCTCGTGGTTGCGTGCTTCTTCCTGCAAGCGGGTCAGTTCATCAAGTGTGCTGCGAACTGCACGCAGGGCATCGGCCTGGGCACGCGCCACATATTCCAGATAACCCAGTTCACGGGCAATGTCCTGTGGGTCATCTCCGGAAAGCAGCGCAGCCCAGGGCGACAGGCCTCCCGCGTACTGGGCGCGCAGCTGGTCAGCCAAATGCTGCTGTCGTTTACCCAGCTCCTGCTTTTGTTCGCCAATGCGCTGCTGCGCGGTTTCCAGTTCGGATTTGGCCTGGCGGCTTTCCGCTGCGAGCTCGTCCAGCCGCCGGTCCAATTCCGAGATGGCGCTTTCCGATTCCTTCAACGCCACGGTTACGTCGCGGCGCGAGGCTTCGGAAGATTGAATCTGTTTTTCCAGCTTCGCAATGCGATCACGCAATGCTTCACGGTCGCGCCGCGCTTCGGCCCGCTGTTGCTGCAGCTTGCTTTCGACCGCCCATGAGGGGGCCGGTGCCAGACACAGCACCAGAAGGATAAGCGCGGCGGCCCGCATTGCGTCAGGCCTGCTTGGCTTTGCCCTGCGCGGCGACAGCCGCCATGGCTGCTTCGATTTCTGCGGCATCACCCAGGTAGTAATGGCGAATCGGGCGAAGTTGGTCGTCAAGTTCGTACACCAGGGGCTGACCGGTAGGAATGTTCAAGTGCACGATGTCGTCGTCGGAGACGTTGTCCAGGTGCTTGATTAGCGCGCGCAAGCTGTTGCCGTGGGCGGAGATCAGCACCCGGCGGCCGGAACGAATGGCCGGTGCGATGGTCTCATTCCAGAAGGGCAGCACACGTGCGACGGTATCCTTCAGGCATTCCGTGGCAGGCAACAGAGCCGGGTCCACCTTGGCATAACGGCGGTCGAAGCGGGGGTGACGCTCGTCGTTGAGGTCCAGAGGATCCGGGGCGATGGCATAGGCGCGACGCCAGATCAGTACCTGTTCGTCGCCGAACTTGGCGGCGGTTTCCGCCTTGTTCAGGCCCTGCAGGGCACCGTAATGGCGCTCGTTCAGGCGCCAGCTCAGGCCGACCGGCGTGTGCATGGCGTCCATGGCATCCAGAGCAATCCACAGCGTGCGGATGGCCCGCTTCAGCACCGAACAGAAGGCCAGGTCGAACTCAAAGCCTTTTTCCTTCAGCAGTTCGCCCGCCTTGCGCGCCTGTTCGCGCCCGGTGTCGGTCAGGTCGACATCGGTCCAGCCGGTGAAACGGTTTTCGAGGTTCCATTGGCTCTCGCCGTGGCGCATCAAGACGATCTTGTACATGGTAAAAGTCACCTGGGAGTTAATAATCTGCGTCCATTTTATAATCGACAGATTGTGCCCATCACTGCAGCGTATTTCCGGAACGAATCGTGGACTTTTTTTCTGATCAGACCAACCTACTTCTCATCATTGTTGCCATCACTGCGGCGGTCGCTCTGGCCATGCCCAGCTTTCTGCAGCGTGGTGCGCGGCAGATCGGTGTGAACGACGCCATTAAACTCACCAACAACCGCGAAGGCGTTTTCCTGGACGTGCGCAGCGCCGAACATTTCAAGG
>JAJUJD010000176.1 GCA_029267315.1 Alcaligenaceae bacterium | reverse complement strand
TGGACCATGACCAGCAAGAGCTCAACACCATATTGCAGCGCTCGCCCAAGCTCGAATGGTTGTTGCCCTGGGCCAATGGCTTGCCCGGCCTGCAGCCTGTGACCCTGCGCGAGTTCTGGGCACCCGGCACGCAAGGGCCCAATCGGGGCATGATCGAGCCCGCGTTGACACGCCAGGGCCAGGCACAGCTGGAATCCTTCCTTGATGAACTGGGCCGGGCCGTGGACGACCCAACGGAATTCCGCATCCGCCGCGGGGCCTTCGAAGCCTGGTATCTGGGTGAGCGCTTCAATAGCTGGGCCAGTTTTTCCTGGGCCTTTCCCAATGGGGAGCGCCTGCTGCCCAACGAACCGGCCTGGCGCGAGATGCTTGGCCGGGTCGACACTGACGCCAGCCCCTATTACCGCCTCTTCGACCGCATGAAGCAGGAGTTCTCCGACGTACCCACGGACAAACTCCCCGGCTGGCTACTGTTCGCTCGCGAGTTCAACGACCTGCGCCACGCCGCTACTGCGCAGGGCACGCTGGGCAAGGCGCGCGGCATGCTCAGCACCTTCAACAATGTGGGTGAGCGCGTGATCCGGCAATCTGTGGCTACTCAAACCCTGCTGCCGGTTGCGGAGCTCCCGCAGTCCATGCAGGGCATGCAGGATTTCGCGGCCTACGCCCAGTCCTTCGATGAGGCCGTAGCCACGGCGCTAAGCGGCGAAGGCAACGCCTGGCAGCTGGCCGCCGATTACTTCGGATACGGCATGGACCCGAACGTAAAGTCCTCGGCGATTCAGACGGTGCTGGACAACCTGAACGCCTTCCGCCGCAATTCGGGCTATACCCAGCCGGATGACCAAGTGATCTGGCATCTGGTCAGCGGCCCGGTGAACTTGCTGATCAGCTATGTGCTCGAACAGGGCTCCTGCAGCGTGCAGAAGGACTGGGAAAGCAGTGTGCTGTGGAAGACGCAGATGGCTGTCAGCGCCCAGGAAACCATGCAGCAACTCTTCGGTGAGAAAGGCTCGGTCTGGAGCTTTGCCGATGGCCCTGCCCGCCCCTTCCTCAAGCAGCAGGCCGCGGGCTTCACCCTGGCGAAGAAAGACAGCTTCACCTTCCCCTTCACCCCGGATTTTGTCCCGTTCTTGAACGGTTCCGTCGACACTCAGGTGGCATCGGAAGTGCGCAAGCAACAGGCGGAATCCGCCGTGGGCAAGTCTGCCAACCTGCTGATTTCCTCACGCCCCATAGGCGTGAACCCCGGTGCCAAGGCCAACCCGTATGCCGTGCATTTGTCCATTCAGTGTTCGAACGAACAAATCACCCTGGACAACTACAACATGGCCGTCACCAGCAGCTTCGATTGGTCGCCCGACCAATGCGGCGATGTCACGGTGGATATCGCCATTGACGATCTCACCTTGACCCGCCGCTACCCGGGCCCGATGGGCATGGCACGCTTCGTCGAGGAATTTGTTGATGGCCAGGCTGTCTTCACCCCCGAAGACTTCCCACAAGCACGAGAAGAACTCGAGGCATTGGACGTAAACACCATTTACGTTCGCTACGACCTCACAGGCGCCGAAAAGTTACTGGATATTGCTCATCACCTTGAGTATTTGGCCGAAACCAGCCGGCCCACACTCGGTGCCACACCGGCCAAACTGAGCGTGAAAATACCGGAGCGAGTAGGCCAGTGCTGGATGGACGGCATCCCCGACCAACCTTCCACGGCCTTGCCGCTATACATTCGCCAGCGCGCGCAGGAAATCATCAACCAGCCGCCTCCGCCGCCGGAACCTTCCCACATTCAGGCTGTCGCAGAGGCCGAGGAAAAGGCGCAAGCCAAGGCCCAGCATGCGAAGCCAGCCCCTGCCGCCCCCAAGACGGCTCCCAAAATCAGCCGTACCCACCGGGTTCAGGAAGGCGAAACACTGTTTTCCCTCGCACGACGATTCAACACCTCAGTAGAGGTTTTGAAGGAGTTGAACCACCTTTCTGACGAGAACTTCATCATCAGCGGAACAGTCCTGAAACTGCCCGCTAACGTTGAATAAACTTGAATGAATAATTGACAAGCTGTGTCGCAGTAGGACACAATATTTTCAATGCTTTACGTCTTTTTATGCCTCTATATTCGAGGTTTCAAAGGCGTTCACCCCAGGAGACACACATCATGGCAGGCGAAGGTTCCGTTGCACCCAAAGAGCGGGTAAATATCACGTACAAACCCGCTACGGGCGATGCCCAGGCCGAAGTTGAATTGCCACTCAAACTCCTGATCCTGGGCGATTTCACTCAACGTGAAGACGATCGCAGTGTAGAAGACCGCGCCCCCATCAGCGTGGACAAAGACAACTACGACGAAGTCCTCAAGGCTCAGAATCTTTCTCTCGATCTCTCCGTTCCCAACCGTCTCGAGCCCGGTTCCGAAGACAACCTCCCGGTCAGCCTCAAGTTCGAATCTCTGGCCGATTTCCAGCCCGACAACATCGTCGACAAGGTTCCCGAACTGCGCAGCATTGTCGAGCTGCGCGGCGCACTCAAAGCGCTCAAGGGCCCGCTGGGCAACATCCCTGATTTCCGCAAGAAGCTGCAAGCGCTGGTGCAAGATGAAGCCACCCGCGAACGCTTGCTGAAGGAACTCGGGATCGAAGACAAATAATCAACGGAACGTAGAAAATGAGCGAAGAACGCGCACAACAGGAATCCGCCGGAGCAGCTGCAGAAGGTGGTTCCCTGATCGACCAGTTGCTTGAAACCACGAAGGTTCGTCCCGGCGACGAATCCTACGCCATCACCAAGCAAGGCATCCAAACCTTTATTTCTTCGCTGCTCGATTCCTCCCGCAGCGTCGATCGCATCACGGCTTCGCTGGCCGACGACATGATCGCCGAGCTCGATAAAAAGCTCTGCGCACAGGTCGATGAAATCCTTCATCACCCCGATTTCCAGCGTCTTGAATCTTCATGGCGCTCGCTGAAGTTCCTGGTAGACCGCACCAACTTCCGCGAAAACATTAAGCTGCAGATCATGAACGTCAGCAAGGATGACTTGCTGAGCGATTTCGAAGATTCCCCTGAAGTCACGAAGTCCGGCCTTTACAAGAACTGCTACACGGCAGAATTCGGCCAGTTCGGCGGCCAGCCTTTCGGCGCCATTGTGGCCAACTATGAATTCGGGCCCGGCGCCAGCGACATGAAGCTGCTGCAATACTGCGCCAGCGTTGCCTCCATGAGCCACGCGCCCTTCATTGCCGCTGCCGGCGCGCAGTTCTTCGGTCTGGATAACTTCTCCAAGCTGCCCGACCTCAAAGACCTTTCCTCCATCTTTGAAATGCCGCAATACACGAAGTGGAACGCCTTCCGCGAAAGCGAAGACTCCCGCTACGTGGGCCTGGTGCTGCCGCACTTCCTGCTGCGCACGCCCTACGGCAACGACACCACGCCTTCGAAGAAATTCAATTACGAGGAAGACGTCACCTCGGGCAACAGCTCCTTCCTGTGGGGTAACGCCGCCTTCGCCTTTGCGTCTCGTCTGACAGCCAGCTTTGCTGACTACCGCTGGTGCGCCAACATCATTGGCCCGCAAGGCGGCGGCACGGTGGGCGATCTCCCCATCTATAACTACGAGGCCATGGGCGAGATCCAAACCAAGATCCCCACTGAGGTCCTCATTTCCGAACGGCGTGAGTTCGAACTTGCCGAACAGGGCTTTATCGGCCTGGCCATGCGCAAGAACAGCGACAACGCCGCCTTCTTTTCCGCCAACTCTGCCCAGAAGCCGAAATTCTTCGGCAATACCAAGGAAGGCAAGGAAGCGGAAACCAACTACAAGCTGGGCACCCAGCTTCCCTATATCTTCGTCGTCAGCAGGCTCGCGCACTACATCAAGGTGCTGCAACGTGAAAACATCGGTACCTGGAAAGAACGGGCCGACCTCGAAGGCGAACTCAATAACTGGATACGCCAATACGTCGCCGACATGGACGCTCCCGGGCCTGAAGTCCGGAGCCGCCGTCCGCTGCGCACGGCACAGATCCATGTAGAGGATGTCGAAGGAGACCCGGGCTGGTACCGAGTTTCCATGCGAGTTCGCCCCCATTTCAAATACATGGGAGCGTCCTTCACCTTGTCGCTAGTAGGCAAGCTGGACAAATAGCAGTTCCACTTCAAGACACTGCCGGGTTTAAGGAGAAAAAACGATGCCCATGCCAGGATATCTGACCCTCACGGGACAGACGCAAGGAAAAATAGACGGAAGCTGCACCATCCAAGGCCACGAAGACACCATTCTGGTACAGGCGGTAGACCACACAATCGAGATCCCCAAGTCGCTGCAGACAGGCCTGCCGACTGGTAAGCGTATCCACGGGCCGCTGACCATCACCAAGGAAATCGACAAGTCCTCGCCCAAGCTCTTCCAAGCACTCACCTCTGGTGAGCAGCTGACCGATGCCAAGCTTGAGTACTACCGTATCTCGCCGCAAGGCAAGGAAGAGCTGTACTACACCGTCGAAATCAAGAACGCCATCATTACCTCCATGCACAAGTTCGTCCCGATGTGCCTGGACCCTGCCAATAAGTCCATGGGTCACATGGAGGCGGTCTCCTTCACTTACGAGACCATTATCGAAACCTTCGTGCCGGACGGCATCGAGGCACAGGACTCCTGGAACGCACCGAAGTCCTGATTCTTGCGCCGTAACAAGTCGAGTGGCGGGTAACCGCCACCGCGGCTTGTGAGTCGTTTCACATAGTCTGAAAGAGCCGCGCGACACGCTGTACACGGCGGCTCTTTTCATTGGTGCGCACTGATGCTGGGCGGGCAACGCCTCCATTCAAGATGAACGCGCCGACACGGGATACCTTCCATGCAAATCGTCGATTTCAAATCCCTGGTCGATCGGCTCAACCCAACCTGCCGCGATGCCCTTGAGCATGCCGCAGGCCTGTGCCTGAACCGGACGCACTACGAAATCACCATAGAACACATGCTGGCGCGCTTGGTTGAAGACCCGCGCTCCGATTTCCAGCTGGTTCTGAAACAGGCCGGTATCGACCCAGGCCGTGTACAGCGGGCCATCGACCAGACACTGGAAACTTATAAAAGCGGCAATAGCGGCCGTCCGCAATTCTCTCCACAGCTGCCTGAACTTTTTGCCGACGCCTGGCTGATTGCCTCGGTTGAGCTTTACGAAGGCAGCATCCGCTCCGGTGCGCTGCTGGCCGCCTTCGTGGCGCGCGCGTCCTTCTACGCCGGCGGCGGCTACGCCTCGCTGCTTTCCGAGCTGGACAAAAACAAGGCGGTTGCCCTGCTTGGCCAGATAGCCAGCACCTCGCGTGAAAGCACCGAAGTCGTCAACCTTGCAGGTACTGGCGCCTCGGCGGGCTCGGCGGCTGGCGGGCAAGAAGGCAGCCGTGGCGGTTCAGCCATCGAGCGCTTCTGCGAAGATTTCACTGCCAAGGCGCGCGACGGCAAGATAGACCCCGTATTCGGGCGCGATGCCGAAATTCGCCAGATGGTGGATATTCTGGCGCGCCGCCGCAAGAACAACCCCATTTGCGTGGGCGACCCGGGCGTGGGCAAGACAGCCGTCATCGAAGGGCTGGCTCTGCGCGTAGTGGAAGACGACGTACCCGAAGTCCTGAAAGGCGTCACCCTGCTCGGCCTGGACATGGGTGCCCTGGAAGCGGGCGCCGGCGTGAAGGGCGAATTTGAAAACCGCCTGCGCGGCGTCATCAACGAGATCAAGGCCTCTACCACCCCGATTATTCTGTTCATAGACGAAGCCCATACGCTCATTGGGGCGGGTGGAAGCGCCGGCACCAGCGATGCAGCGAATTTGCTTAAGCCGGCCCTTGCACGGGGTGAGCTGCGCACCATCGCCGCTACGACATGGAGCGAATACAAGAAGTACTTCGAGAAAGACGCCGCCCTGGCCCGGCGCTTCGAACTGGTGAAACTGGACGAACCGTCCACAACCATGGCGGTGCAGATTCTGCGCGGCTTGAAAGACCGCTATGAGCAGGTCCACAAGGTATT
>JAJUJD010000237.1 GCA_029267315.1 Alcaligenaceae bacterium | reverse complement strand
GTATAGATGATGGATTCCACACCGTAGTCTTCAAACTTGCGGGCAAGGTCGACAACGTCGTGGCGGGTGAGTTTGCTCCAGCCATCCGTGGCCACTTTGCCATCCCGGGCGTCCAGACCGACGATGATGTTGCCAGGGAAGGCACTGCAGGCATCGCGCAGAAAGCCAGGGTCCTTGACAGCGGCAGTGCCGATGATGACGTAGGAAATACCGTTATCGAGGTAGTTTTCGATGGTGTCCAGGTCGCGGATGCCGCCGCCGATCTGAATCGGTATGTCGCCGGCAATGGCATCCACTATGGCCTTGATGGCAGCCGCATTCTTGGGCTTGCCAGCGACGGCGCCGTTCAAATCCACCAGATGCAGGCGACGTGCGCCCTGATCAAGCCATTGCTCAGCAATGGTGGCGGGGTTCTCCGAAAAAATGGTTGCGTCGTTGAGGTCGCCCTGGCGTAGGCGAACGCAGCGCCCGTCTTGCAAGTCGATGGCGGGAATCAGGAGCATGATGAATCAGCCGATAAAGATGCGAGAGAATGGATCAGACATCCGCCGCCACAATGGCTGGTGTGGCGGGCCGGAAGAAGAAGGTAATAGTTTTCAGGGTTGCCATTCTGCAAAGTTGCGATAGAGCCGGAGGCCGTGGTCAGCGCTTTTCTCGGGGTGGAACTGCACGGCGAAAATGTTATCTGCTGCAATGGCGCAGGTAAAGCGCTGCCCGTACTGACTAACCCCTACTGCGAGGGCCGGATCTTCAGGAACGGCGAAATAACTGTGTACGAAATAGAAGGGCGTATTGTCAGGGATGCCGGCCCAGAGATCATGATCGCGCACCTGGGTGACTGCATTCCAGCCCATATGCGGAACCTTCAGCCGGCGATCGGGCCCGCTCTTAAGGGCTGCTGCGCCGGAGGAGGCGCCAGCGGTATCTGCGGTTGCGTCGAAATTGCTGCTTCGGCCGGTGCTGCCCGGCGAAGCGTCAGTGTCGCAGGCGTTGCCGGGATACAGCGGCTGCGCGTACTGCGGCCCTGAAAAACGTCGCACCCAGCCAGGGAAGATGTCCAAAGCCTTGACTTGGCCTTCATCACTGCCAGAAAGCAGCATTTGTTCGCCCACGCAGACACCCAGCAGGGGTTTTTCGCGGGCGGCCTGAACGACCGCTTCGCGCATGCCCGAGGCGTCCAGTGTTCGCATGCAGTCGGGCATGGCGCCCTGGCCGGGGAAGACCACTCGGGACGCGCGCCGCAACTGTTCGGCCGTGTTGCAGATTTGTATGTCGGCGTCCGGCGCGGCCGCGCGCAAGGCGCGAGCCACCGAGTGAAAGTTGCCCATCCCGTAGTCGACGATGGCAATTGTGTTCAAGATGCGTTCCGTCGGGTTGAATTCAGAGTACGCCCTTGGTCGAAGGAATTACGCCTTCGCTGCGGGGGTCAAGCTCAAGAGCCATGCGCAGGGCACGGCCAAAGGCCTTGAAAACGGTCTCGCACTGGTGGTGCGCGTTCTCGCCCTTGAGGTTGTCGATATGCAGGGTGACCAGCGCGTGATTAGCAAAGCCCTGGAAAAATTCCCGCGTCAGGTCGACATCGAAGCGGCCGATGTGCGAGCGGGTAAAGGGAATGTTGTAGAACAGGCCCGGGCGACCGGAGAAATCAATCACCACCCGCGAAAGGGCTTCATCCAGCGGAACATAGGCGTGCCCATAACGGCGCATGCCGGCCTTGTTTCCGGCTGCAGCGGCAAAGGCCTGACCCAGTGTGATGCCGACATCTTCGACAGAATGGTGGTCGTCAATGTGAACATCACCATCGCAATGGATGTCGAGATCGATGAGGCCATGCCGGGCGATCTGGTCCAGCATGTGGTCCAGGAAGGGGACACCGGTGTTGATGGTCTGGCGGCCCGTGCCATCAAGATTGATGGCCGCTCGCACGCGGGTTTCTTGGGTATTGCGGGTAATGTCAGCGGTACGCATGTCAGGCTTCGGTGTCGGTGGATTCAAAACGGTACTCGGCACTGGCGGCGTGTGCCTGCAGGCCTTCGCCGTGGGCGAGGGTGGAGGCGATGCGTCCGAGTGTCTGAGCGCCGGCCTGCGACACTTTGATCAGGCTGGAGCGCTTTTGGAAATCGTAAACGCCCAGGGGCGAGGAAAACCGGGCCGTGCGCGCGGTCGGCAGCACATGGTTGGGGCCTGCACAATAATCGCCCAGCGATTCCGACGTGTAGGGGCCGAGGAAGATTGCTCCGGCATGGCGGATGCGGTCGGCCCAGCGTTCGGGTTCAGTCGTGGAGATTTCCAGGTGTTCCGGCGCGATCTGGTTGGCGATCTCGCAGGCTTCTTCAAGGCTGCGCACCTTGATGAGGGCGCCGCGGTTGGCCAAACTGACTTGCAGGATGTCGGTACGCGGCATCGTGGGCAGCAGGCGGTCGATAGCCTGCTGAACGGCGTCGATATAGTCGGCATCAGGGCACAGCAAAATAGCCTGGGCCATTTCATCGTGCTCAGCTTGTGAGAAGAGATCCATGGCCACCCACTCCGCAGGGGTACTGCCGTCACAAATGACCAGAATTTCACTGGGGCCGGCGATCATGTCGATACCAACTGTGCCGAATACGCGGCGCTTGGCCGCGGCAACGTAGGCATTGCCCGGGCCGACGATTTTATCCACCGGTGCGATGGTTTCGGTACCGTAGGCTACCGCGCCAACTGCCTGCGCCCCGCCAATCGCCCACACGCGATCCACACCGCCAATGGCGGCCGCTGCGAGGACAATGGGGTTGCGTATGCCGTCTGGAGTGGGGGTGACCATCACGACTTCGGGCACGCCTGCCACCTTTGCAGGAATGGCGTTCATCAGAACCGAAGAGGGGTAGGCAGCCTTGCCACCCGGAACATATAGCCCGACGCGATCCAGAGGCGTGATTTTCTGGCCGAGCACCGTTCCGTCTTCCTCGGTATACGACCAGCTCTGTGTGACC
>JAJUJD010000119.1 GCA_029267315.1 Alcaligenaceae bacterium | reverse complement strand
GCACGCGTGATCACCCGTCGCGCTTCCGCCTTGCCGATCAGGCGAACTGTCAGGTCAGTTGCCAGAAAGATGAAGGGAAAGCTGAACGCCCCCCAAGTGCTGTGGAAACCGAAGAGATCAATCGGAATCTGCACCAGGTAGTTACTGGCGATGATGACGAGGATATGGAACGCGACCAGCAGGCCGAGATAGAACGGCACCCGCGACTGCGGGACGGAAACGGGAGTCATGAAGGACCTTTTTGGTGAATGGGGTTAGGGAACCCATGGGTGTTGCAGAAAGCGGAGATTATACGCGACCCCTCAGACCGGCCGCCGCGGAGGATGAAGCGCCAGGTAAACCTTGACCTCTTCAAGAAACCTGACCAGCGCCGGGGATTTGTACATCTTGGGGTTCCACGTTGCGGAAATCATGCCGCCTATGGGTTCATCGTGCAGCCTCAAAGGCAATACGGTCACCCCTTGGGAAGGCGTCAGGGCCGTGGTTGATACGACGGCAATACCCAGGCCGGCCCGGGCCAGAGCACAGAGCGTCTGCGTGCTATCGCTATCCAGAACGGTATGGACCCGAATCCCCGCTTCGGCGCAGGCAGCATCAAGCAAGGAACGGGTCATGAAGCCCCGGCGCAATGTGAGGATACGCTGGTTGGCCAGTTCCGTGATCTCCAGCTTTTTCCGGTTGACCAGTTCGTGCCCATCCGGAATCACCGCGTAAAGATACCCGCGAAACAAGTCCTGTTTTTCGAGATCAGTACTTGGAGGGACGGAAGCGATGGCTACATGCGCACTCCCGGTACGCACATGCTCCAGCAACTCATCATTGGTTCCTTCCAGGAAGCTGACTTCAATGGCGGGGTATTTCAGCCGCATCGTACCGAGCACATGCGACAGCATGGCTTCAATGCTCTGCGGGGTCGCCGCAATGCGCAAAGTACCGACCTGCCCACGGCTCATCGCTTTCATCCGCGATGAAAGGTCTGTCGCCTGATCAATAAGCGCCGCCACCCGGGGCAGAACGTCATTGCCTTCCGCGGTGAGCTGCAGGCTCTTGCCGTGACGGTCGAAGAGCTGAATTCCAAGATCATGCTCTAGGTTTTTTATCTGCCGCGATAAGGCGGACTGGCTGATATGCAAAGCCTGCGCGGCGCGAGACATATTCATGCGCTCGGCCACTACCACGAACGCATGCAAGGCGCGAAGATTCAACACGCTTATGCTCCTTTTGCATAAGAAGATGCCTCAATTTTGCATTGGACCGAGTGTAAGCGATTACTTATATTTAATTCACGGTATATGGCGGCACGCCGATTGACCGGATCCCAACCAGGAGAGCCAGCATGAGAAAGTTCGCAGCAGTGGCAGTCATGATCACCAGTCTTGCAGCAATGCCTTGGTCTACCGCAAATGCCGCATGGCCCGAGCGCCCGGTCACCATCACGGTCGGGTTTGGCGCAGGCGGAACCACCGATGTCGTTGCACGCGCCGTCGGGGAACTTCTGAGCAAAGAACTTGGCCAACCGGTCGTCGTCGAGAATCGAGCCGGTGCCGGCGGTGCCGTAGCGACCACAGCGCTGTCCAAGATGCCGGCCGACGGCTACAACATGGTCGTCACCATGTCGACAACCGTTGCGCTTGACCCCAAGCTGTCGAAGCTGACCTATGACGTGGGCGATTTCACCTATGTGGCCGCAGCAGGAGAGTTTCCTGAAGCCTATATCTCGCTTCCTTCGCGCGGTTGGAAGAACCTGAAAGATGCCGCCGCCGAAGGTAAGGGAAAGGAACTCACCATCGCCTCCAACTCCGCACTGGATAAGCTGGTGACCGCCTTCATCGCCAAGCAGGAAGGCATCAAGCTGGCGCTGGTTCCCACTCGCAGCGGAGCCGAGGTGGTCACTCAGGTCATGGGCGGGCACGTTGACCTGGGCTATAGCTCGGGTGCTTATTACCCGCAGGCCGCAAGTGGCAATCTGAATGTGCTGGCCGTGCTGGGTGAGAAACGGCTCGAAAGCCTGCCCGATGTACCTACCCTCAAGGAACTGGGGTATGACATTGCCAGTACCAACCTGATCATGTTCATTGCGCCCAAGGGCCTGCCGGCTGATGTCGAACAAAAGCTGACAGGCGCGATGGAGAAAGTCATTCGCTCAGAGACCATCGCAGACTTGCTGAAGCGTCGCAGTGTGAACCCCACGCTCGCATTCGGCCGCGAGCTTGAGTCCATGGTCAAGAACCATTCCGAAGGCTATGGCCGCCTGGTGGACGCCACGCGGGGCCAGTAATGAGGACGTCAACGCGCCTGATGCTGGAGTGGTTGGTAATTGGAGCAGCTGGCTTGCTCGCTTATTTCTGGCTGATTCCTACCCAGACCACTCCCGACCCCTTTGCCGCACTGCAGCCTGATTTTGTTCCGCGGGTATGTGTTTTAGGCATCCTTTTATTGGGGGTGATCCAAGCAATCCGCGATTTCCGTGGCTTGCAGACTGCAGGCGCATCGACGACACAACCTGCATCGTGGCGTGTGGTGGCACCTGTGATGGCCGCCACCTTCATGTCCGTGCTTGCCCTTGAACTGGCAGGAATGGCCGCCGCGGCGGCCATCCTGGTTCCCGTCCTCATGCTGGTACTGCGCGAACGTCGCCTTCTGCGGATTGCTGTTGTGTCGGCCTGCTGCGTTCTTCCCTTTACTCCCCTCTTTTCCTAAATACAAAACCGTCAGGGAATGCTATGGACCTGCTTTTGGCCGGCTTCGCGGATGCCCTTCAGCCCGACGCCCTGTTATTCGTGTTCCTGGGCATCGTTCTTGGATACGCCGTGGGCGTTTTGCCTGGCCTGAACCGCCCGGCGGCACTGGCGGTGGCTATCCCGCTCAGTTACTACATGAGCCCCTTGTCGGCCATCGCATTTCTTATCGGTATCGCCAAAGCAAGTGGAGCTGGCGGTGCGACCACAGCCATTCTGCTGAATACCCCGGGCGAACCCAATGCAGCGGCCACCTGTCTGGATGGCTACCCGCTCACCAAGCAGGGTAAGGGCGAACAGGCCTTAAAGGTTGCTCTGTATGGTTCCGTGATCGGAGACGTCCTGGCCACCTTGGCCCTGATTGTGCTCGCCCTGCCTTTGGCCAAGATTGCATTGAAGATTGGGCCCATGGAAATGACGGCCCTGATGCTGCTTGCCCTCACCTTCATCGCTGCCTTGTCGACCGGATCGATGTGCCGTGGATTGATCTCGGGCCTGCTGGGGATTTTCCTGGCGACGGTCGGCCTGGACCCGGAAACTGCCACGCCCCGCATGACCTTCGACCATGTCGAGCTGATGGATGGGCTGCCCTTGCTCGCCGTCACGGTAGGCATGCTGGCTCTGACAGAAATGTTCATTCAGGCGGAAGAGTATCTGACACAAGGGCCGGAGTCGGCCATTGGGAATCAGAAGTCTACCCGGGAGCAAGGCAAGCTCAGCGCGGCGGAATTTCGTCGCGTCTTGCCGACTATTTTCAAATCGAGTGCGACAGGCATAGGGGTTGGGCTCATACCCGGGTTGGGGCCAACCGTGGCCTCGTTTCTATCCTACGCCTTGGCAAAGAAGACCGCCAAACCCGGCGACCGTTTTGGCGAAGGCGAACTCAAAGGCGTGGCCGCAGCGGAGACCGCTGACAACGCTGTCGTTCCGGCCAGCCTCATTCCCCTGTTCGCCCTGGGCCTGCCGGGCAGTGTGTCGGCCGCCATCCTGATTGCCGCCTTGATGATTCACGGCGTCACCCCGGGCCCACGCATTTTTGAAGAAAACGGCCAGCTGGTTTACGGCATCTACGGCGCCATGCTGGTCGCAAGCCTGTTCATGTTGATAGTCGGGCGCGTGGGGCTGATGGCATTTGCCAAGCTCACGCTTGTTCCTCAGACCATCATCATTCCGGTCGTCACCTTGCTTTGTGTACTGGGCGCGTACCTGGAGACCCGGTCGATATTTTCCGTGCAGATCATGGTGGGTTTTGCCCTGCTGGGGTACGTCATGCACCGCTTTGGTTATTCCCGGGTGACGTTTCTGATCGGCTTTGTCATCGGGCCGCTGTTCGAGCTATCGCTACGCCAGGCCATCATTATTTCCAAGGGTGACCCCTACACCATCCTTCAGCACCCAGTCGCCCTGGCACTCATTGTGATTGCGGTGCTGACCGCTTTCTTCTTCACGCGCACACGTTCTGCAGCGCCGGGCTCAGATCAAAACTAGCAAATACAGAGGAGCATATTTTCATGCGTATCAACATTAACGCGGACATCGGCGAAAGCTACGGCAAATTCACCATCGGCAACGATTCAGAACTGATGACGCTGATTGGTTCCGCCAACATCGCGTGCGGCATGCATGCCGGCGACCCCAGCATCATGGTAAGGACAATCGGCCTGGCGAAAGAACACGGCGTGTCCATCGGCGCCCACCCCGGCTTCAACGATATCTGGGGCTTCGGCCGCAGGCAGATCCGGATGAACCCGAAAGACCTCGAATATCTTGTGACGTATCAGATTGGCGCCTTGCAGGCGCTGGCACAGGCCCAGAACGCGAAGGTGACACACGTCAAACCCCACGGTGCCCTGAACAATATGGCGCATGACGACGCGTCGTATGCCGAAGCCATTGCCCGGGGAATCAAAGCCGCCGACCCCAATCTGATTTTTGTCGCCAACGCAGGGTCGGAGATGACCAAGGCGGGCCACAAGTTGGGCCTCCGGGTAGCGAATGAATCCTACATTGATCGCCGCTATGACGACAATGGAAAAATGCTTTCACGCGAGCTGGAGAACTCCGTCATCAAGGACCCTCAGCAAGCGGCGGAACATGTGCTGCGCATTCTGGATGAGAGAGCCCTTGTGTCGGTTTCCGGTAAGCGCATTCCTGCGGAAGTAGACACATTCTGCATCCATGGTGATGAACCGACCGCTGTTGCCGTTGCCACGGCAGTTGTGGCGGCACTCAAACAGGCGGGAATCCAGATCACCCCGCTTCCGGAGCTGATTCAATGACGTCCAAGACACACTTTGAGTTCGCATTTCTTGAAGCCTGCGCGCGGGCAGAAGCCGAAACGGAATCCTTTCTCTCGGTAGCGGCCGAGAGGCTGCCCGCCCCGCTCTGCGAAGAAGCCATTGGTCGCATCACGCAGTGGGAGTCTTACCAGCCAACGCCTCTCGTCCCCTTGCCCGGCCTGGCAGGGGCCCTGGGTGTGGCAAAACTAACGTGTAAGGATGAAGGGCCGCGTTTCGGCTTGGGCAGCTTCAAGGCCCTGGGCGGAGCCTACGCAGTTGATGTGCTGCACCGTGGGCACGAAGGGCCGCTGACCGTTGCCTGCGCGACGGAAGGCAACCATGGCCGTTCCGTTGCCTGGGGTGCACGCCAGGCCGGCGCCCGCTGCATTATCTTTCTGCATGAAAATGTCAGCGCAGCCCGTGAACAAGCCATAGCCGCTTATGGCGCCGAGATACGCCGCGTACCCGGCAACTACGATGATGCCGTATTGAACTGCGCGGAAACGGCAGAAAAAGAGGGTTGGACCATAGTTTCCGACACAACCTGGCCCGGCTACGAAACCATACCCACGTGGGTGATGGCCGGCTATAGCGTCATAGTGAAAGAGCTGCTGGAACAGCAGGACGAAGCGCCTACCCACGTATTCCTTCAGGCTGGCGTAGGCGGCATGGCCGCAGCGGTTATGGCGGCCTTTGCGCATTTCGGCAGCCAGCCTCTTCCCCGTTTTATTACCGTGGAGCCCCGAAACGCTGCCTGCATTTTGCAAAGCGTGCGACATGCCGGCCAGCTCGAAACTGTGAAGGGCAGCCTGAAAACCGTATCAGCCGGCTTGGCTTGCGGCGCACCGTCGCCCTTGGCGCTGTCGATTATTTACCCGGGCATTCATGCGGCGCTCGCCATTGATGACGAAGCCATTGTCGACAGCATGCGTCGCCTGGGTAAACCCAAACATGGCGACCAAGCTGTGGTTTCGGGGGCGTCCGGTGCAGCGGGGCTGGGCGGCCTGATTGCCGCGCTGCGCGACACGGCCTTGTGCGAGATGCTGGAACTGAATGCCAGCAGCCGCGTGCTGTTTATCAACACCGAGGGCGATACGGACCCAGATGGCTACCGCAAGTTGATGAATGGGTGAGGACCGGGGCCCGCTTCAAGGGCAGGCCCACACTTTTGCACAGAAGTAAAAAAGCCCAGGTGTTGACCTGGGCTTTTTAGAAACCTGGAGCGGGAAACGAGTCTCGAACTCGCGACCTCAACCTTGGCAAGGTTGCGCTCTACCAACTGAGCTATTCCCGCATTGCTTAAAACAGCGTTTTGCGTGTTTCGTGCTTAGGGGCATAACTATAACACAATTTTTTAATTGTGCAACGCAGGTTGATTTGCGTGGCGGCGCATGCGACATTGAGTCCTTCGCAAGTGTCACTTTTCCGCCCCCCTTCACGACGCGTCAGCGTCCGGGCGCCCTCCTCTTCCAACCAATGGAGACCTGCGACATGAACCTCTCAGACCTCAAGCAGTTTGGGCTCGACATCCCCTTCCCCTACAAGCAGAAGTACGACAATTTCATCGGGGGGAAATGGGTACCACCGGTCAGCGGCGAATACTTCGAGAACTTGTCTCCGATTACTGGCAAACCGTTCTGCCAGGTGCCGCGTTCAGGGGCCGAAGACGTCGAACTGGCGCTGGATGCCGCGCACGCCGTCCGCCAGCAATGGGCCCGCACACCTGCGGCCGAACGCTCCAATATTCTGCTGCGCATTGCCGATCGCATGGAAGAAAACCTGCATCTGCTGGCGGTGGCGGAAACCATCGACAACGGGAAACCTTTACGTGAAACCCAGGCGGCCGACCTTCCCCTGGCGGTCGACCACTTTCGCTATTTCGCGGGCTGCCTGCGAGCCCAGGAAGGCGCCATTTCCGATCTGGACCCGGATACCGTGGCCTACCACTTCCAGGAACCCATTGGCGTTGTGGGGCAGATCATTCCGTGGAACTTCCCCATACTAATGGCAGCATGGAAGCTGGCGCCGGCGTTGGCGGCTGGCTGCCCGGTGGTCATGAAACCAGCAGAACAAACACCCGCTTCGATTCTGCTACTCATGGAACTGATTGGCGACCTCCTGCCGCCAGGCGTCGTGAACATTGTTAATGGCTACGGCAAGGAAGCCGGAAACGCCCTGGCCACCAGCAAACGTATTGCGAAAATTGCCTTCACGGGTTCCACGCCGGTCGGGCAGCAGATTCTGCGCAATGCGGCCGACACCCTCATTCCGGCGACGGTCGAGCTAGGTGGCAAGAGCCCCAACATCTTCTTTGCCGACGTTCTGGACCGCGAGGACGACTTCCTGGACAAGGCGCTGGAAGGCCTGAGCCTTTTTGCATTGAACCAGGGTGAAGTCTGCACATGCCCCTCTCGGATCCTGATTCAAGAATCCATCTACGACCGCTTCATCGAAAAAGCCATCGCACGCGTACAGAAAATGAAGACCGGCAACCCGCTGGCTTCCGACACCATGGTTGGCGCGCAGGTATCCAAGGCACAGATGGAGAAAATCCTTGGCTATATCGACATTGGGCGTGAGGAAGGTGCTACCTGCCTTACCGGCGGCAGTCGCAATGAACTGAGCGGTGGTCTGGAAGAAGGCTATTACATCAACCCCACCCTCTTACTTGGCAAGAACGACATGCGCATCTTCCAGGAAGAGATCTTTGGTCCGGTCGCTTCCGTCACCACCTTCAAGGATGAAGAAGAAGCCATCGAAATTGCCAACGCCACCTATTTCGGTCTGGGCGCCGGCGTGTGGACCCGCGACGGTACGCGGGCATACAAGGTGGGGCGTGGCGTGGAAGCCGGCCGGGTATGGACGAACTGCTATCACATGTACCCCGCCCACGCAGCGTTCGGGGGCTACAAGCAATCGGGCATCGGCCGTGAAACGCATAAGATGGCCCTGGCCAACTACCAGCAGACCAAATGCTTGCTGGTGAGCTATAGCCCGAAGGCACTGGGTTTCTTCTAAAAAAACGACAATGCAGTGGGAGCCGCCTGCGGGCGGCTTTTTTTTGCCTGCAATTATCGGAACCGGAAAACCTCAGGATCAAAAATTCGAGTATTCAAACTTGGTAAAGGCAATCTTCGACACATGCGAATTGAAGTGTGCAAGATCCGCGTGACACAATCATCTGACCATAAGAATGTCATTACGGAGACAATATTGAAACTATCTCGCATCGCTGCGTCCCTCACTTTGACCTGTGCCGCGCTCGCCGCTCCGTTTGCAGCGCAAGCAGCAGAGAAATTCCCCGAACGCCCCGTCACCATCCTGGTCGGCTTCCCACCCGGAACCTCCACAGACGCGATTGCCCGCATTCTTGGTGAGAAATTGAGTGCGGAATGGGGTCAACCCATCATTGTGGAAAACAAGCCTGGGGTGGGTGGAAGCCTTGCGGTCTCCCAACTGAAGCGTTCCAAGCCTGATGGCCACACCTTGGTGCTGTCTGCCACCGCACCCATGAATATCAACCCTTGGGTGTACAAGGATCTGAACTACGACCCGCTCACTGACTTCGAATATATCGGGCAAACCACTTGGCTGCCCTACATGCTGGTCACCAACAAGAAGAAGGGGCTCGACTCCTTCAGCAAGATCATCGATCACGCCAAGAAGAACCCTGAAGATCTGACCTTCGCATCCATCGGCATGGGCACGACCAGCCATTTGCTGATGGCCATGGTCATGAAAGAAACCGGCACCAAAATGGTTCATGTTCCCTACAAGGGCAGTGGTCAGGCGCAAACCGACGTTATCGGCGGCAATGTGGACATGACGTTCGACACCGTCGTTTCCACCCTGCCCCACGTGAAGGAAGGGCGCCTGCAGGCGATCGCGGTCAGCACCAAGTCGCGCGCGAAGCTGGCTCCTGATGTCCCGACCATCGATGAAGAAGGGATCAAAGACTTCAACCTGGGCGCATGGCTAGGTTTCTTCGCGCCCAAGGGCACGCCGGAATCAATCATCACCAAAATTCACACCGACCTGAATGCCGCCTTGGAAGACCCGGAAGTCAACAAGCGGTTGGCTGCACTGGGTTCGGAAGTCGTGTCGAGTCCCTCCCCCCAGGCTTTCCGCGAGATGGTGGAAACAAACTACCGCACCTGGGGTGAACTGGTTAAATCTGCAGGGGTTACACAACAATGAAGGAAAAATACAGCAAAGAGGAATGGCAGACACGCGTCGACCTGGCTGCCTGCTATCGCCTGATGCCGCTCTTCGGCATGAGCGACCTCGTCTACAACCATATTACGGCCCGCATTCCGGGCACCGAGGATGAAATCCTCATCAACCCTTATGGGTACATGTACGAGGAGATCACCGCCTCCAGCCTCATCAAGATCAACGTTGCTGGAGAAGTATTGGATAACCCCCACACGGACCACGGCGT
>JAJUJD010000008.1 GCA_029267315.1 Alcaligenaceae bacterium | reverse complement strand
TTGAGACCGCTAAGACCCTGACCGAAACTCATGTTTCAACCTCGTATTGATATGGTGTTTATTCATTAGGCCGCGCTCATGGCGCGGCATGCATTACATGATCTTGCGTACGTCGGAAAGCAGATAGGAACCTGCCAGGCCGAGGTCCAGCCTCACACCGCCGTTGGACGTCGCCACGCTGGACACCTTGCCGGAAGTCAGCGGTGCCACTGAAACAGGTGCTTCCTGTGCATCAAAGGCGGATACGCGTACTTGGTAGCGGCCGTCGGGGACGATGTTGCCGGTGTCGTCCTTACCGTCCCACTCCAGGGAATGCACGCCCGGCTGGACGTTCTCAAGATCCATGGTACGGACCACCTTGCCGGCGACATCGGTGATCATGACGCGGACGCCCGCGGCCGGCGAGAGCAGGTCCATGCCGAAGTGCGTGACCTGCGTGTTGTCGCCACTGGTGCCTACGCGGATATCGGCGCCCGGCACCAGGATTTCCTTGCCGATAAGCGAGGCAGCCTGCATGGATTGGGAGACATCAAGCTGACCAGCAAGCGCGAGCAGGGTCTGGTTGAGCTGATTGATGCCAGTAACCGTAGACAGCTGCGCCACCTGAGAGGTGATTTGCGCGTTGTCCATGGGGTTCATGGGATCCTGATTCTTCAGCTGCGTGATCAGCATCGTCATGAATCGTTCCTGGGTATCTGCCAGGAGTTCGGTAGTTCCTGCGATGTTCTGCGCCGCGGCGGAGGTCACACTGGAAACGGTCGTCATGGATTATCCGTTCTGGTTGAAGTTACGGCCACGGTTATTGGCCGATGGTCAGCGTTCGATTCATCAACGATTTTGCCGTGTTGATGATTTCGACGTTGGCCTGATAGGAGCGCGATGCGGAGATCATGTTGACCGTTTCCGCAACGACATCGACATTGGGTTTGACCACATAGCCGTTTTCATTGGCCATGGGATGCCCTGGGTTGTATTCCATACGGTGCGGCGCATTGCTTTCCACCACTTGGCTGACACGCACACCCCCAACAGCCTGAACCTTGCCTTGGGCTTGAACGGGCTGCATTTGGAATACGACCTGGCGGGCCTTGTAAGGCTGGCCGTTGGGCCCGGCCACGCTTTCTGCGTTGGCCAGATTGCTGGCTGCGACGTTCATGCGCTGCGACTGCGCCGTGAGCGCCGAGCCTGCTATGGAAAAAATTGTGAAATTCGACATGACTCAACTGACCTGACTATTGCTCGAATACCGAACGCAGTGAGCGCAGGCGAGAGGAAATAATGCTGAGATCGGCCTGATAGCGCGCCGTATTGTCGGCGAACTGAACACGCTCGACGTCCATATCGACCGTGTTGCCGTCGAGGCTTGGCTGGAAGGGCTGGCGATACAGCAGCTCTGCCGTGCTCTTGCCGAGCGCCTGTGCGGGAATATGGCGTGCTGAAGTCAGGTTCAGTTGCGTGGGCGGCAGACGCATGCTGCCACCCCCACCCAGAGCTTCCTGGAGGGCCTTGTTAAAATCGAAATCGCGCGCCTTGTAATGTGGCGTGTCAGCATTGGCAATGTTGGCCGCCAGGACTTCCTGACGCTGCTGACGCAGGGAAAGCGCTGTCTGGTTGAAATTGAAGTTTTCGCCGATGCGATCGAACATTAGCCTCACCTAAGATTGGTAGCCGGCGTTTTATCCGCCAGTTACCAAAATGGTAACCGTGTGTTCCGTCTGACAAAGTTGGAAATAGAGTGGCATTTCTTATCCAATTCACTTCTTGTCTGAACGTGACGATTTATAGAATGCCTGAATGCGCACTTTGAACTATCTGGCGGGCTGTCTACTCGCCGCTCTGCTCCCGTTTCTGCCAGCTGGCGTCAGCGCTCAGACAGAGCTTCAAGACCCCTCCATCATCGCTTCCGAAGTTGAGTCTTTTCTACTCAATCAGGCCGCGGTCCTGCCAGGCGCAGCGGAAGTCGTCGTTACCCCACCGCGCATTTCACGCCAAGCCGCGTGCGAACATCTGGACGTCTACCTGCCTAACCCTCAGTTGCGCTCACGTATGAATGTCGGCGTGCGCTGCCTGGCCCCGCAGCCTTGGACGCTGTTTGTGCAGGCCAGTCTCAGCGTCAATGGCTACTATTACGTGACCAACCGCCGTATGGAGCCGGGCGAACGCATCACCATGGACGACCTGACCGCACGGGAGGGCGATCTGTTGCGCATGCCGCGCGGCGTAGTCACTGACCCCGCGCTCGCAGTCGGGTATATCGTCACGCAGCGCATGACTGAAGGTACGTCGTTACGCTCCAGCGCCTTGCGCGACCCAGACTCAATCGTGAAAGGACAGCCCGTGCGCACAGAAGCCCGCGGAGTGGGCTTTGTTGCAACTGGAGAAGGCGTGGCGCTTGAGGATGGCGCTCCGGGCGCTATGATTCAGGTAAGAACGAGTTCGGGACAAGTAGTGACGGGCACCGTGGTCAGTAATACCACCGTGCGCATCATGATGTAATACGTCTGTCAGGTTGTAACAACCCCTAAAGTTGTTATGGCGCCCGCCGTTAAGCAGACTATAGAAACGCAACAGGCAAGCAGTACATACGGAGAGCGCAGTGAAGATCACACCTAATCTCATTAAAAGCCAACTGGCAAGCAGCATCTCTGCCACGCGCAGCTCACGCGCAAATGTTGGCGGTGGTGTCGCGGGTGGCACAGAAAAAGCTGCTTCGGTCGACTTGAGCGCAGCCGCGCGTAACCTGGCTGCACTGCAGAACACAGATAACGATATCGACATGGCCAAAGTGCAGCAACTGCGCGACGCCATCGCCTCCGGCCAGTACAAGGTCGATACCAGCCGCATTGCAGAATCGCTGATCGCAAGTGCTCGCGAACTGCTGAAATAAGTCTGCGCTCCACTTCAATTTTATCTCGCACCACTCACATCATGAACGCTTCTCTTACCGCTCTCCAAGCCTGCCTGGAAAAGGAAGCGAATCTCATGGGTGAGTTTCTGCAAATTCTGCAGGAAGAAGCCAAGGTACTGGAAGAAGGGGCCACTGAACAGGCTCTTGCCGACACCACGGAACGCAAGAACGCCACAGCAGATCGCCTTATGGAAGTTGCCGAAGTGCGCAACAGCATGCTGCAGTCCATGGGCTTTGGTAGCGATGGTGCCGGGCTTTCGGAAGCTGCCCGGCAGCACCCTTCTTTGGAACAAGTTCGCCAAGCCTTGGTCGATGTAACAAACCAGGCTCGTTCACTGAACGAAGCCAACGGGCGCATTATTGAAGTGTTTCTGGAACACAACCAACGCGCACTCGATACCCTGCGGCGTTTGGCCGGCGTCGGAGATATCTACGATGCAAGCGGCCGCAAACGCCCGGGTAACCCGGGTGCGAGTCGGAACATCAAGGCAGGCTGACACCCTGCGACCGCGCAGTTCAGGTCTGCGCGCCCAACATTTCCTTCAAGGCGAACAGCTTCAAGGTAGCGGCCGATGCGGCACTAACTGGTAGGTGCTTGCGCCCGAGCATGTTGGCGGCCAGTTTTCGGCCCTGCTGTGCCAGTGGATGTTTTTGCAACTCCCATGCAGCAAGGCCGAGCTGGCAGGCGACCAGGGCCTTATCTTGAACCCCCGCCCCTTCGCTACTTCCCAGTAAATGCCAGGCTTTTGCGGCATGGCGCATGGCTTCCCGTGATTCGGCCTTGAGCACCAGCCACGACGCGAGCTTGCCGGCGGAATATGCCAAGCCAGCATGCAAGCCTACGAGGTGTCTTACCCGTTTGCCGGTGAGCCGGTCGACCAGCATGGCGGACACCATATGCAGCGGCAGAGCGGGCTGACCTCGTGATTTGATCGCGACCTCCACACTTGCCACCCACAGCGCGCGGCTTTCCGCCGGCCCGCCAGCCACTTCCGCCAGGCCAAACAGGTAATCGGGGTCAGCTACCGGTTGATGGGCCAGGGTCTTCGCCAGAGCTATTGCCGTGGTGGACCCGTCATCCATATCGACCCGGGTAATGGGGGGAACCTGCGCCAGCCAAGGCTGGCCCCGTTCCACCAAACCGCGCCAGAGTGCTCCATTGCCGCCTTCGAATATATGAATGACAGGTATCTCGGCAGCTTGCTCGGCCAAGTAATCAAGCTGAAGCAGCAAGGCCTCGCTGGTGGAAGGAGCTTGAGGTCGCGCGAAGCCAGCGGAGGACAGCCACCCTTGAGAAAGCGTAAGTTGCTGCAGGGGTGTTGCCAGTGCGGCGCCCTGTTCGTCCAGCACCAGCGTGGCCCGCAGCTGAGCGCGCGGTTCGTCGGCTGCTTTCAAGGGAAGCTGATCGTGCACGGCGAGCAACTTACGATCTTCCGACCCGCCCCAGGCATCGCGGACGATGCGCAGCATTTGCCGAATGGAGGCATCCAGGCCTGAGGGCCCGCCCTCTTGCGTCACGCTGATGCGCCAGAGATCGTAGGCTTCCGACACCGCAGGGAGTTCGTCAACGTAATGGCACCCAGCACGTAAATCGGACTCGCTCAGATGGGCGGCGCCACCGGCTGAGATGGACAGCAAACGAGGAAGCGCGAGCAAACGCTGCCGTGCGGCGGCCTCCGGGCCGGCTTCCGGAACTGACGGCCGGCTCATGGCCAGAAGCGCCGCGAAGTCAGCTTCCGTTGGCGCGTACAAGGTGCGCGAGGCCGGCTGCGGCGTAAGCGCGCGGTCGATGAGATCCGCCGCGCTGAGGAACACCAGGTGTTCGGGCACTTTCTGCCCGATCGACACATAGTGAATGGGCAGGCGGTACCGCAAGGCAGTATCGAGCGCGGCACCGAGGCGGGTGGCTTCGTCCACCTTGGAGATAATGCAGCCCTTCAGTGGCGTGCCGCCATCATCGCGGTAGCGCCGGGCCACTTCGTCCAGCGTCTCGCCATGGCTGGCTGCATTCAGAACCAGCAAGCGGCTGACTTCGCGGCCCGCCGCCGCCAGCAAGGCTGCCTGCTCATGAATATATCGGTCACGCTGGCTGATGCCGACGTTGTCGATCAGTATGACTTGGTCGGGGCGCACCCCGGCGATGACATCTTTCAGTTCATCAGCGCTACGCACCACGTGCACGGGTGAACGCAGCATCTGCCCATAAATTTTCAGCTGTTCGTGAGCGCCGATCCGATAAGTATCGGTGGTGATGAGCACCAGCTTGTCAGGCCCAAAGCGACGCACGCACCGCGCCGCCAGCTTTGCAATAGTGGTCGTTTTGCCCACACCTGTCGGCCCCACCAGGGCCAGCACGAGGCCGGGCCGCCAGAGCTCATCTTCGCTGGCAAGCATGGGCAGCTTGGACGTAAGCTGTTCACGCACCCATTGCATCGCCGCCTTGTTGGACAGCTGCGCCGGCATATGCTGCAGCAGCGCGCGCAGCAGGCTGGTACTGAAGCCCATGCCCAATAAGGTCTGGAACAAGGTGGCCGCTTGGGGAGATTGCCTGAGTTGATTGCCCCAAAGCAGCTCGTCGATGCGGTTTTCCAACGCACCCCGCATATCGCCCAGTGCATCCAGAATATCGGCGGGCGGCGTGCCAGGCGGCGTATCGAGCGGGACGCTTTCAGAAGTTGACGGCATCACCCTGGGTGGAGAAACCTGAGGCGTCGGCGTTTCGGGCACCGGCCCATATGCTGCCTGGAATGCCGCAGCGTACGCTCCCAAAGGAGACTTAGGAGATGGAATTACGGGGCTAGCCGCCGACGGCACAGAAGGCGTAATGGGGGAAGCCGCCGAAGGAGCAAGCGGTACACCTCGGGTTGGTGCGCCGGCAGCCGAATCATGGGACGGCCGCCCGGAGAGTGGATCTGCAGCAGCTGGTTTTGCACTGCCTGCCGCTGATTGCCCGGCAGTGGGTACCTCATCCGGGTCGGCAGCCAGGATTTCCACTCCACCGTCGACACGGCGATTGGAAACGATCAAGGCATCCGGACCCAAGCTGAGGCGAACCTGCCTCATGGCCTCACGGGTGGTGACACCGAAGAACCGGCTGATCTTCACGCTGCGTTACTCCCCCCAATGATTGCGGCCACCTTCAATACCCGGTCATCCGGTATTTCCATAGTGGAAAGGATACCAATTTGCGGAAAATGGTTCTTGAGGAAGCGCGCCAGCGTGGGGCGAAGCACGGGCGGAACAACGAGAACCGCCACTTCGCCCGCAGTTTCGAGTTCCTGCACTGCCCGATCGACTTCGCGCAAGAGATTCTCGGCCAGACCAGGTTCGATGGCGCCGCTGGTAGTGAGTGCCTGTGTCAGAACACGTTCCAGGCGCGGCTCCAAACTCATGACGTTCATCTCGCTGTCGCCGGGGAACCACTGCTGACAGATCGCGCGGCCTAGTGCTACGCGGGTGAGGGCCAGCAATTCAGAGGGATCGGGCCCCGTGCCAGCCGCGTTTTGCGCGGCCAGTCGTGGTGCATGCTCAGTAATGGACTCGATGATGCTGCGCATGTCGCGGATAGGTACTTCTTCCTCCAGCAAGCCACGCAGCAATTTCTGGAACGCCGCCAGCGTGATGGTCTTGGGAACCAGGTCTTCCACTAGCTTCGGCGCTTCGCGCTCAATATGGTCGAGCAGTTGCTGTACCTCCGGGCGACCCAGCAATTGAGCGCCGTGGCGATGCATTATGTGGTTCAGATGAGTGGCGACGACAGTACCGGCATCCACCACGGTGTAGCCGGCAATCTGCGCCTGTTCGCGCAGGGAAACGTCGATCCATACAGCAGGAAGGCCGAAGGCCGGGTCGGTGGTTGGCGTGCCCGGCAATTTCATGGTGACACCACCTGGGTCAATGGCCAGCCACTGCCCTGGTGTGGACGTGCCCCGCCCCACCTCCACACCCGAAAGCAGGATGCGGTATTCGTTAGGCTTAAGCTCGAGGTTGTCGCGGATATGCACAACCGGCGGAAGGAAACCGACATCTTGCGCGAATTTCTTGCGCAGGCTGCGGATGCGGTGCAACAGTTCACCATTTTGGGAGTGGTCCACCAGCGATATGAGGCGGTATCCAACTTCCAGCCCTAAGGGGTCGACCAGCTCCACGTCATCCCACGTCGCTTCAGCGGCGGCCGCCTCGACTGCCGCCTGTTTCTGGGCGGGCTCCACGGCTGCAGCCTCCGCGAGTTTCTCGCGTTTCTTGAGCACGGACCAACCAATGGCGCTCATAAGAATCGACAGGGACAGAAATGCGACATGCGGCATATTGGGAATCAGCCCCATAAGACCGATGATGCCGGCCGTAATGAACATCACATTGGGGTTGGTGAACAGCTGCCCCAGCATCTGCTGACTCACATCTTCGTCATTCGCGACGCGGGATACCACCACGCCCGCAGCAGTCGAGATGATCAGCGAAGGGATTTGAGCTACCAGGCCGTCACCAATAGTGAGGATGGTATAGACCTCGGCTGCCTGACCAAAGGAGAGGTCGTGCTGTCCAACTCCCACAATCAGGCCGCCGATAATGTTGATCACCATGATCAGCAAGCCAGCGACGGCGTCGCCTCGCACGAACTTACTAGCACCGTCCATGGCGCCGTAGAACTCGGCTTCCTGCCCCACTTCCTTGCGGCGCGCGCGGGCTTCATCTTCACCGATCAAACCAGCGTTGAGGTCGGCGTCAATGGCCATCTGCTTGCCGGGCATGGCGTCCAGGGTGAAGCGCGCACCCACTTCGGCGATCCGCCCGGCGCCCTTGGTAATCACCACAAAGTTGATGATGACCAGGATGATGAAGACGATCAGACCGACCGCGAAATTGCCACCAATCAGGAAGTGACCGAAAGACTCAATCACTTTACCGGCGGCGTCAGGGCCAGTATGGCCGTGCAGCAGCACCACGCGCGTGGAAGCCACATTCAGGGCCAACCGCAACAGCGTGGAGAACAGCAGAACAGTAGGAAACGCTGCAAAATCCAGTGGCTTGCGGGTGAACAGTGCCACCAGCAGGATCATCACCGAGATCGCAATATTGAAGGTAAACAGCAAGTCGAGCATGAAGGGCGGCAGGGGCAGCACCATCATGGCAAGAACCATGAGGATGAGCACAGGGCCAACCATCAGGCGGGCGTGCTGGCCACCGCCTTGCTTCAGTATTGCGAGAAAATCGTTCATGATGCCTGTGCCACAGCCTTGCCGGAGTCGGGATCAAGGCCAGGCGGAATGTTCAATGAAGTGGGCGGTTCTGGTTCCTGCCCCATGCCCGGTGCCCAGGTGCGCAGGCGATAAACCCACGCCAGCACCTCGGCTACGGCAGAATAGAGTTCCATGGGAATTTCGCGGCCCAGCTCCACATGGTGATAAAGCGCTCGCGCCAACGGAGGGGCACTGAGCAAAGGTATTTTGTTGTCGCTGGCCAATTGACGGATTTGCGCAGCAATGAGGTTTGCACCTTTGGCAACGACCACCGGTGCCCCACCCTTGCCTTCCAGGTAACGCAAAGCCACGGCATAGTGAGTTGGGTTGGTAACGACCACATCGGCGTGCGGCACTTCACTCATCATGCGGCGGCGCGCCATTGCCCGTTGCTGCTGGCGAATACGGCCTTTCACATGGGGGTCACCCTCGCTTTCCTTGTGCTCCTGCTTCACATCCTGGCGCGACATCCGCAGCTTCTTGAAGTGGCTGTACACCTGCCACGGAGCGTCAATAATGACGATCAGAATCAGCGATGCCACGATGAGGCCGCAACACAGCGCCACCAGCGACATGCCGTAAGTGAGGGCTTCCGAAGGCGTGGCATGCATCAGTGCCAGCATTTGGTCACGATAGTGGATGATGACCATCACGCCGACCAGGGCGATTACCGTTGCCTTGGCCAGCGTTTTGAACAGTTCGACCAGAGTCTGAGCCGAAAACATGCGCTTAATGCCCTTCAGGGGGCTCATGCGCTCGAACTTTGGCTGCAGTGCCTTGCCCGACAGCACCATGCCCCCGAGCAGGACGGATGCGAGAATGGCCACCACCACCAGCACCCCAAATAATGGCAGCAAGGTGATCAAGGCCTTCAGGACCAGCCCCACGGCCGAGCCCACCATGACGGTTGTGTCGCGACCGACATTCGGGTCAAACCACATGGAGTGATGAATGACTTCCCGCAGCTGATGAAACATGAAGCCACCCATGACCCAGAGCGTGCCGACGCCAGCTGACAACACCAGAAAGGTGTTCAGCTCGCGAGAACGCACCACCTGCCCCTCCTCGCGCGCCTTTTCCAGGCGCCGGGGCGAGGCAGGTTCTGTTTTTTCGAGGTCGCTATCCTCTGCCATGCAGTTTCAGCCGAGATACATGAAAGCCAGCATGGATTCTAATCGATGGCCTTGGCCACGAAGGTGGGAGCAAGCCCCTGATTGCTAGGCAATTCTCGGCTGAGAGTAAGCGCTGGAGTTGGCAGCGCTTTCGCCTGCGCCACCCAGGGCCCGGTCAAATATCAGGTAGTCGACGCCAATGCGTACCGCACCCCAACGCTGCCCGTCGATATCAATAGGCATGGAAATATCGGTAATGATTTCCCCGGTATCCCGCATATAAGTCTGGCATAGCACACCACTGGTGGACCGCGCTGCATTCAGGGCGACATGATCGTCGAATACGCGCTTGTCCCGGCAATGCAGGGTGTCGTGTGCTGGGTCGCCGGTGGGCGGGAGCGAATACTTGCTGTTATGGGCGGGCGCGTAGCCGTTGCGATCCATCGCCAGGGTATAACTGCCACCAGGGAGTTGGTCCAATGTATGGTCGACAATGCGGGTCAGCGCTTCGTCTACATTGCGGTCGTAGGACGTGTGATACCGCGGGGGGTTGCTGCCGGCTATTCGCAGGTAGCGTTCATCGAAAATATCTGCGCCCTGTGATTGTGCTTGGCGCAGCACCGCGATTACGGCTTCGCTGGTTGCTTCCAAAAGCGATACCAACGCATCGAAGGGCGTGTTTCCCGTACGCAGCGCAGCGAGCATTTCCTGCAGATGCTCGGATTTTTCCCGTACGCCGCCCACTTCTTCCACCATCACCCTGAGCCGACCCTGCACTTGATTACTCAACTGTGCGATGCGCCCAATAGCTGCCGACATTTCCTGATTAGTGGAACTGACCTGCGTGACAGTATCGGCGACCTCAGTCATTTCCCCGTTCAAACGCGTGAAATCGCTGACGAGCTGATCAAAGTTGCCCATGAAGGTGCGCACCAATTCGCCTGAGGCATCGAGTTCGCCTTGAATGTCGTGGCTGCGCTTGCTGGTGTCCTGCACCAGCGAGAGAATCTGACCCGCATGTTGAACGATTTCGCCCGTGGCCAAATTGACACGTTCGGCCAACTTACCGACTTCACTGGCTACCACGGCAAAGCCGCGCCCTGCGTCCCCTGCGCGTGCAGCCTCAACCCCTGCGTTCAGGGCAAGCAGGTGAGTCTGCAAAGCAATGTCCTTAATGAGTCGGCTCGTATCGTCAACAGATTGCGCCCGGCGGGTCAGTTGCCCGACCACACCAGCAAACACCTGCATGTCGTGAACAACTCGGTCGATGCGCTCGTTCAGTACTTTGAGCTGGCCCAGCGTCTGTTCCGCTATGGCCATGTGCGCATGGAACCCGTCGGCAATGCCTCGGGTGGAGGCCGCCGTCTGTTCCGACATGGCAGCAATCTGCTCACTGCGTTGAGCCAGCCCCTCCGCCTGCTCCACCTGTTCACGCGACATGTCTCTACAGGCGCGCGTCTGGGCATTCAGGCGGGCGGCGCTCAGGGAAATATCGATCGCAGAGCGCCGCATCACCACCAGACGCTCACGAAGATCACCAAGAAAACGGGAAAGAGGAATGGCTACCGCGCTGAGCGTCCATGCCCTGTCAGCCAAGGTTGCCCTGCCCGTACGCAGATGCCCTAACAAACGACCAACACCCAGCAAACGACGTGTGCCGTGCTTCATATGTCTCCCCCTCCGAGGTTTTCTTTTAATTAGCCCATCTGCTTCGTGACGTTTTAGTTGAAGGAACGTTTCAATGTTGCTGGTATTAATCCGGGCTTGCCGGAAATCAGAACCCGAGGCTGTCGAGCAGATCGTCTACTTGATCCTGGCTGGTGACGATGTCCGGTTTGGAGTGATCCACCGCAGGACCGTTCAGCAGTGAGTTCGCTTCATCGCGGCGTTCCTGCGGAACGCTGTCGATCAGCACCTGAACCAGCTCAGTTTCGATGGCCGTGACGACCCCCAGCATTTTCATGATGACCTGACCGGTGAGGTCTTGAAAATCCTGAGCCATGATGATGTCGAGCAAGGCATCCTGAGTCTGCTTGGTTCTCTCGGGAATCTCCTTGATCATGGCGCGGGTGTCATCCACCAGCTCGCGTGCCTCAGCAAGCTCCACGGGACGGTCGAACCAGGCCTGCCAGCGCTCATCCAGAGCGACAGCCCGGCGTTGAAGATCATCCTGAACGGGCTGAAGAGCCTCAGCTGCGTTGAGCACTCGGTTGGCCGCCTGTTCGGTCATGCGGGCGACATAATGCAGGCGGTCACGCGCATCAGGGATCGCATACGCGGCTTCCTTGACGGCCTGATCCAGGCCGAGCTCGCGCATGCTGTCACGCAGCATGCGCGTCAACTGCGCGATTCGGAGAATCAGCTTGTCATCGACGTTACCGCCTTCGGGAGCGTTCTGCATTTCCATGACCCTCTCCTCAGGCACCAAGTTTTTCGAAGATCTTGTTGAGCTTCTCTTCAAGTGTTGCCGCAGTAAAGGGCTTCACCACGTAGCCATTGGCACCCGCCTGTGCAGCCGCAATAATGTTTTCCTTCTTGGCTTCGGCAGTGACCATCAGCACCGGAAGCTTGCTGAGATTGGGGTCGGCACGAATGGCCTTGAGCATTTCGAGGCCGTCCATATTGGGCATGTTCCAGTCCGAAACCACGAACTCGAAGTTGCCGTTACGCAGCTTCTCGAGACCCATGGCACCGTCTTCGGCCTCGTCAACGTTTTCGAACCCAAGGTCCTTGAGCAGATTCTTGATGATCCGACGCATGGTCGGAAAATCATCAACAATCAAAATTTTCATGGTTTTCTGTACCACTTGAGACTCTCCGGTAAATGATTGTTTTCAGTCCGCTTCTACACGCGCAGATGGGTAGTGCCTGCGCTGGCCAGAATGCGCTCACTGATTTCCGACAGGGGGACGGCCTCGTCGGCCGCACCAATGTGCAAGGCTTCGCGCGGCATGCCGAACACGACGCAACTTGCTTCATCCTGTGCAAAGGTAACGGCTCCGGCCTTTTTCATGGCCAGTAGCCCCTGGGCTCCGTCCTTGCCCATGCCAGTTAGCAACACCCCCACGGCGTTGCGGCCGGCCACTTCAGCCGCTGAATGGAACAGCACATCGACTGAAGGTCGATGGCGGTTCACCGGCTCGCTGGGATCCAGCCGGACGATATAGTTCGCGCCCGAGCGCGCCAACTTCATGTGGGCGACGCCACCGGGAGCGAGGTAAACATGGCCCGGCAGGACACGCTGGCCATCCTCTGCCTCGTGTACCTGCATGGCACACAAGCTGTCGAGCCGTTGCACAAAGGATTTCGTGAAGCCCGCCGGCATGTGCTGTGTGATCATGATGGCCGGGCTGTTGGGCGGCAGCGGCTCCAGTACCTGACGTATTGCTTCCGTACCACCCGTAGAGGCTCCGATCATGACCAGTTTCTCCGTCGTGGAAAAAGGTCGGGCAGAATGCAGAAGCTTGCGCGGTTCACCTCTGACTGCCTGTCGAGGACGGGAAGCAGCCGCCGCACGGATTTTGTCTGCGATCAGATCGGTATATTCGATGAGGCCGTCGCGCAGGCCCAGCTTGGGCTTGGTGACGAAATCGACGGCACCGAGCTCCAGTGCGCGCATAGTGACTTCCGACCCTCTTTCAGTCAGTGACGAAACCATGACGACGGGCATTGGGCGCAGACGCATCAGGCGATCGAGAAAATCCAGACCGTCCATGCGCGGCATTTCGACGTCCAGTGTGAGGACATCCGGATTGTGCTGCTTGATGAGCTCACGGGCCACGAGAGGATCGGGAGCGGTAGCCACGACTTCCATGTCCGGTTGGCTATTGATGATCTCAGTCATCAAGCTGCGCACCAGGGCGGAGTCATCGACACACAGAACGCGAATTTTTTTTGTCATAGCAACATATCACCTTCGTACTGCGCCTAACGCTTACGTCTTCACGTAGACGGTCTGGCCCTGCAAACGGAGCGCGTCCGTGAGGTAGGTAAAGTTCTCGGAATGACCTGCGAACAGCAAACCGCCGGTCTTCAAGGTGGGAGCGAAACGTTCCAGCACCTTTACCTGCGTGTCCTTGTCGAAGTAGATCATCGTGTTGCGACAGAAAATGGCGTCGAAGCTCGACGGCGGCGGCCAATCATTCTGCAGCAGGTTGAACACCCCGAATTCGACCATGCTACGCAGGTTGTCCTTGACCCGGACCATGCCGGCACGCCGGCCTGTCCCCCGCTGGAAGTACTTGCGCAGGTATTCTTCAGACACCGGCTTGACTCGCTCAGTTGAATACACCCCGTCGCGCGCTTTCTGTATGGCCGAGGTGTCGATATCCGTGGCCCAAATGGAGACGCCGACATCGGGCTGTGGAACGGCCTCGCGCAGCGTCATGGCAATGGTGTAGGGCTCCTCGCCAGTGGAGGCAGCGCAGCACCAGATTGAGATCGGCTTTCGACGAGTTCGTACGAACCGCGCCAGGATCTCGAAGTGATGCTGTTCGCGGAAGAACGCCGTGTGGTTGATGGTGAAGGAATTGACGAATACTTCCCACTCCGGCGAATGCGAATTACGCGCGAGATCATCCAGATAGTCGCGCACACTGCCGTGGCCGACCTGGTGCGCTCGCAAAGCGAGTGTACGGCCGGCCATCTCCTGCTTGTGCTCGCCTAGAACGATGCCGGCGCGGCCCTGGAGGAGCCGCGCCGCATACTCAAAGTCGCCTTGAGACAACCGAGCCCGTTCCGGGAGCGCAAAGATGGAATTGGGATTATTCAAAGGATCCATTGCTTCAGGAGCTTAACAAAGCCCCTGCCCGTTTGTCCGGGTGCAACAAGGCTCCGGACGATTCGTATTCCTGCGCGATTTCTCTGCGTTGGGCCTGTGCCGACGTAACATCAATGATTTCGTTCGCGCTTACTTTGAAAATGGCGACGAGCTCAGTCAGGCGGCGGGCCTGGTCTTGCAACGAGCCGGCTGCAGCAGCGGCTTCCTGCACCAAGGCAGCATTCTGCTGAGTGACGCCATCCATATCGGCAACTGCCGCGTTCACCTGACTGATACCATCAGACTGTTCGCGCGAAGCCGTAGCAATTTCATCCATGATGGTCGTAACGGTGTCCACCGAACGCACGACTTCCTGCATGATGTCGCCTGCGGCACTTGCCTGCTGTGCTCCGTTGGCAACTTTCTCCAGTGACTCGTCGATAAGCTGCTTAATTTCACGCGCTGCCTGGGCACTGCGCTGTGCCAGCGAGCGAACCTCGCCAGCCACAACAGCAAAACCCTTGCCCTGTTCCCCGGCACGTGCAGCTTCCACGGCGGCATTGAGCGCGAGAATGTTGGTCTGGAAGGCGATGCCGTCGATCACGCTGACGATTTCCGCCATCTTGTGCGAACTGTCGGAGATTTCGCCCATGGTGCCAACTACCGCGGTGACGGCAGACCCACCGCGTTGGGCCACTTCAGCAGCGCCCTTGACGAGACGATCTGCTTCAGTGGCATGCTCGGTATTCTGCTGCACCGTGCTGGCCAATTGCTCCATGCTTGCGGCGGTCTGTTGCAGCGAGCTCGCCTGACGCTCGGTGCGGTCGCTGAGATCAGTGTTGCCCAAATAGATTTCATGCGCACCAACGTTGATCTCCTCTACGCCGCGACGCACCGTACCAACAATATGGGTGAGGCTTTCCTGCATGCGAGCCATGGCCTGCAGCAACACGCCGATCTCGTTGCTGGAGTCGACCTGAATGCGTTGGGTGAGATCACCGCCTGCAATGCGGTCGGCATGAGAGCCAGCTACCCGCAATGGGCGAAGGACCATGCGGTTCAGGAATGCATAGGTGAGAAAGGCAATCAAGAAACACGCCAGCATGCCTACTGCCACCAGCTTCACCACCAGTTCGTATTGGTTGATTTCACCCTGATAGGTGGTTTCGATCACCGCCTGCTGAGCGCGTTGCAATGCGTTCCAGGAATCGAAAAGCTCGCGCTCCAAGCCAGGAACAACGGAATCGCGCAAGCGTTCGTAATCGGTGTCCTCGCCGGCTGCCAGGGCATCGAACATGGGGCTGACGCCGCGATTCATTAGTGCATCGAAGCGCTGCGCGATTTGCGGGGCAAGCTGGCTGCCGCTTTCGGTGTGCTGGGCAGCATCCTGAAAGCTCCGGAATGCATTCAGGGCAGTTTCGCGATGGGTACGGCCGAGTTTGAGTTCCTCGTCGACCGCGGTGGCGGTACCAAAGATGCGCGCATTCGCTGCACGCGCCAGAGCCGCCTGAACATTGCGATAGCCGTCCACCGCTTGCGCGAGTGCAGCACCGGCGCGCTGGTTCTGCACGATGGAATCCAGGGAAATGTTGCCGGCACGCAGGGACAACACACCCAGCGCAGCACCTGCGATCAACATGAGTAAATAGAAAACCAATACCAGGATGATGCTGGTGCGGATCTTCATGTTATTTGCCAGCGACGACTTTCGCATATTCCCTACCCTGCCTCGTTATTAAAAACAGCCCCGGTTTGAAGCCGACCCCTCCATGGAACCGCGCTCAGACGGCGGCCGCGGCCTCCACCAGTGCCATTTCTTCGCTCGTCATGAGCTTTTCAATATCGACCAGAATCAGCATGCGGTCGCCCACGGTTCCGATGCCCGTGAGGTATTCCGTGGAAAAAGCAGTGCCAAATTGGGGTGCAGCACTGACCTGTGACTTCTGCAGCATGAGCACATCGGACACTCCGTCCACCACAATACCCACCACGCGCGATTTGAGATTGAGGATGACGACGACGGTTTGGTGGTCGTACTCCACATTCGCCAAGTTGAACTTGATACGCATGTCTACGATGGGCACGATCACGCCGCGCAGGTTGGTCACCCCCTTCACGAAGGGTGGCACGTTGGCGATACGCGTGACAGTCTGTGCGTCGTAGCCGCGAATTTCCTGCACTTTCAGAATATCGATGCCGTATTCCTGCGCCGCCAGAGTGAAGATGAGATATTCCTGGCCGGTGGTTTCGGACGTTTTCTGAGCGTCAACTTGATAGGACATTTGATTCTCCGGAATTCTGGGTAGTGACTATACGGTTGCCGGACGTTGATTCTGTGAAGTCTGCATGAGGGCGAAGACGTCGACGATGAGGGCGACACTGCCGTCTCCGAGAATCGTAGCAGCAGACACACCTGGAATCTTCTTGTAATTCGCTTCCAGGTTCTTGACGACCACTTGATGCTGACCAACCAGGTGGTCGACCAACAGTGCGAAGCGCACGTCCTGCACCTGCAGGATCACGGCAATTGCGCGGGTGATTTCCGTTTCGGCGTTGGCCACGTCGAAGACTTCGTGCAAGGCGACCAGCGGCAAGTAATCGCCGCGGACCTGCAACACTTTCTCGGTTTCAGAGATGGAGTGGATCTGCTCCTTGGTGGGCTGCAAGGACTCCGTGACATTGCTCAGGGGCAGAATGAAGGTTTCCTCGCCCACACGCACCGACATGCCATCGAGAATGGCCAGCGTTAAAGGCAGCACGATACGGATGGTGGACCCTTCGCCCGCCCTGGAGAAAATCTGAATGTGGCCGCCCATGCCCTGAATGTTTCTGCGAACCACGTCCATGCCCACGCCGCGGCCGGAGATTTCCGTAACCTGCTCAGCCGTGGAGAAGCCAGGCGCGAAGATGAGCGGCCAGAGCTCTTCATCCGGGGTGTTCTCATTGACCGGGAAGCCTTGCGACATGGCCTTCTTCAGGATTTTTTCACGGTTGAGGCCAGCACCGTCGTCACGCACTTCGATGACTATTTGGCCGCCGTGGTGCTGGGCTGCCATGGTGATAGTGCCTTCCGGGCTCTTACCGACTTCCATGCGGCGCTCGGGCGTTTCGACACCGTGGTCAATGCTGTTGCGCACCAAGTGGGTAAGCGGGTCGATGATCCGCTCGATCAGACTCTTATCCAGTTCCGTGGCGGCGCCCTGTGTTACCAACTTGATGTTCTTGCCCATCTTTGCAGCCGCTTCGCGCACCACACGCGGGAAGCGGCTGAAGACGTAGTCCATGGGCACCATCCGGATGGACATCACGGCTTCCTGGAGGTCGCGTGCGTTACGGTCCAGTTGTTCGATGCCATTGAGCAGCCTGTCATGCAGGACAGGATCGAGTGTCGAGGCGGTCTGTACCAGCATGGCCTGCGTGATGACCAGCTCGCCCACCAGGTTGATAATCTGGTCCACCTTTTCCACGCCCACGCGAATAGTGCTGCTGCCTGAACTGCCCCCGGTGGGGATGGAGGCCGCAGACGACTTCGCAGCCGGCTTGGCTGGTGCAGCCGGTTTTTCGGCAGGTTTGGCGGCGGCCGATTCAGCGGCAGGGGCCGGTGCAGTAGCCTGCGCGGAGGGTTGTGCAGCGGCGGCTGGAGCGGGCGCCGGTGTTGGTGTGGCCGGAGCTGGTGAAGACGCAGTGACTTCAGGTGCCGCGGCCGCAGCCGCGGGCAGAGCCTGGCCGCCCGGCGCGGCCTCGTAGCTCACCTTGACTTGATCGTCGTTCACGATGAAGCAACACACCGCGACGATGTCTGCTTCAGCTGTGCTGGTCTTGAGCCAGAAGGTGATGCTGTCGCCCTGCCGTTCTTCGTGGAGCACCTCACCCATCAAGGCCATTTCGGCGGCCAGCGACAGCATGTCGCTTTCCTTGATGCGCGTCACCTGAATCTTCATGGGCAGATTGCCAGGCGCTGCCGCTGTAGCCTGAACCGGCGCTTGCACCGCTGGTGCTGGCTGGGCCTGTGGCTCAGCGGGAGCGGCTTGTGCTTGAGCTGCAGCGGGCTGCGCAGCCGCCGGGGCTGGAGCTGCTGCGGCTGCGGGGGCAGCCTGGCCGCCAGTTAGTCGCTCTTCCGCGAGCGTGCGCAATTGCGCACAGATGCGGTCGTAAGCTTCCTGGCTCGGCTCCTGCTGGTTGCGGTACGCGGCAACTTGGTCCATTAGAACGTCTTTGGTTTCAAGAAAGAGGTCAATCATGTCCTTGCGGAGCGTCATCTCGCCACGACGAATGTAGTCGAGCAGGTTCTCCAGCAGGTGCGTAGTATCGGCCAGCATACCGAAGCAGCCGAACGTGCCCGCCCCGCCCTTGATGGAATGCGCGGCACGGAAAATACCGTTGAGCTGGTCAATGTCCGGATTGTCTATATCCAGGCTTAGGAGCAACTGCTCCATGTCATTGAGCAACTCGTCGGCTTCGTCAAAGAACGTATCGAAAAACTGACTCAGGTCCACGCCTGCACTCATGATCGATTCCCTATAAACACGTCTGTGTCGTGATGCTGCCCCGGCAAAGGCGCCGGCCCACGGCAATATTACCTAATGTTACCCGCAGTACCAGCTGAGGGGCTGCCAATTGCCACACCCAGCTGAGCTGGGATGACCGTTTCCACGAGTCCTCCGGCTTTCGGAGCCAGGGGCATCTCGAAAGGTGCGCTCAGGTTTACCGCAGGCTTCGCAGCGCCGTGGTTTGGTTCGCTAACCGGTGGAGCGGGCAACTCGGTTACAGAATCTGGAGTAATCAGCATGGGCGCTTCGTCAAAATCAAATGGCTCCCGCTGTTCCACACCCAGATTCTTAGAAGCACCCTTGCCGAGGACTTCATCCAAATCGATAGGTTTGGCGTAACTGGCGTCCTGCTCGTCCATACGGCGTTCCGCACGGCGATTGAGAACGAGAATACTGATGCGACGGTTCGCGTCGGCATAAGGGTCGTCGACCAAATTCACCGTTGACGAAACGCCTTGCACGCGGCGCACCTTGGCATCGTCCATTCCCCCGGCCACCAGTTCACGGCGGGCCGCGTTGGCGCGATCGGCGGACAGTTCCCAGTTGGAATACTCTCGCTCGCCTGTGGCGTATTGCCGGGCGTCGGTGTGTCCGGTGATCGTGATGGAGTTAGGCATACCGTTCAGCACGGGCCCAAGTTGTCGAAGGATGACACGCATTTCCCGTTGCAATGTGGCGCTGCCGGTGTCGAACATCGGCCGATTCTTACGGTCGAGAATCTGCACCCGCAAGCCATCGGGCGTCATGTCCAGCAGCATTTGCGGCCGGTACTCGGACATGACGGGGTCATGTTCAATTAGCTGCTCGAGGTTTTCACGCAGATTCTCCAGCCGCTCCATATCGCTGATGTCGCCGGAATCTTTTGGCGTGCGAGGCGTCAGCTGGAAGTTGGGAATGACGCTGGGCGCACCGCCCGGAATCACGGCATCCGTGCCCAAGGGCCGGTTCTCGTTTTGCGAGCGAATGGCTTCGACCAGTGGTTTGCGGAAGTACTCAGCCACCAGAGTGAGTTCATGTACTGGAATCAGCGACAACAGCCACATGACCAGGAAAAAGGCCATCATGGCTGTCATGAAGTCAGCGTATGCGATCTTCCAGCTGCCTCCGTGTGGCTGCTCGTGATGCAGTTTCTTGCGCCGGATGACGACGCGCGGTTCCCCTTTGCTCATGCTGCCGTCAGCCGCGACGTGCGCCCGCGCGCACTTGTTTGACGTGGTCTTCCAACTCCATGAAGGAAGGACGCAGATGGGAATACAGGACCTTACGGCCAAATTCCACGGCGAGCTGAGGCGGGTAACCGTTCATGCTGGCCAACAGGGTGACCTTGATGCACTCCAGCACCTTTACCGAGGAAATGGAACGACGCTCCATACTTGCAGCCAGCGGCGCCACAAAACCATAGGCCAGCAGAATGCCAAGAAAGGTACCCACCATGGCTTTGGAGATGAGGTCGGCAAGAATGGCCGGGGGCTGATCGACTGCCGACAGGGCTTTGATCACACCCAGAACCGCAGCCACAATACCGAAAGCAGGTAGCCCATCGGCCACCGCTCGCAAGGCATTGCATGGAATGTTGCGCTCATGCAGATGCGTTTCGATTTCTTGATCCATGAGCGTTTCGATTTCGAAAGAGCTCATATTGCCGCTGATGATCAAGCGCATGTAGTCGGAAATGAATTCGACCAGCACGGGGTCGCCAACCACATTGGGATATTCAGCGAAGATGGGGCTGGAAAAGGGTTCCTCGATGTCGCTTTCCACAGACATGAGGCCGTCCCGACGCGCCTTGTTAAGGAGCACATACAGCAACGCCATAAGCTGCATATATGTTTCCTTGCCATAGGGGTTGCGACGCAGGACCTTCGGTACAGCCCCGAACATCATTTTCACGGACTGGCCACTGCTGGACGCAACGTACGCGCCTAACGCGGAGCCGCCGATGAGCAGAAGCTCGAAGGGTTGATAAAGGGCCCCCAACGCGCCGCCCATAAAAATATAGGCGCCGATGACGGAGAATACGACGATGATGTAACCGAGAAGAATGAACACGGGTTGCCCTAGCCAAGCCTATCCAGAATGGGTATGTTCGCCGAAAGCGAGACCTGAGGAATGCGGTATCAATGGCCGATTTACGTCCTAAATCGGCACATCTTTACCTTTGAGAGTTTTTTGAAACCTCAGGTTTCACTAAGCGCGTCGCTCTGCGCGACAGGGGAAGCTTCCATTCCCCCCTGAGACAAGGCTTGGGAAGCCTTGCGGGCACGCGGTCGACCAACGGGAGATTTTGCCGCCTTACTGCTTGACCCTTTGGCTTCGGGAACGAGCGTCGATTCAAGCTCATCGACCAAATCGCCGGAATTGCCGGCGTTTGCTACTTTGGAAGACGCGGTGGCAGTGCGGCGCTTGCGGGTTTTGCCCGCCCGTGGTGGTGGGCGGCAAATTGCACAAACAAAGCCAGCTTGAGGGTCGTGCGCATGGGCGATGAAGCCGCCCTTACAACGTTCGCAGTGAGAAAGCTGCAGCAGATTGCTGTCGAAGAAACGGATCAGCATCCAGGCACGCGTAAAGCTCAGGACAAGCTCTTCGCCGGGAGGCGTTCCCAGCCCGCCATCGGCCTGCTCCGCATACAGGCGGTAAGCCTCCACCAAGGCGCGCGACTTCTTAGCAGGCGTGTGCGTATCTATATAGTTATAGATGCTGTAGAACACGGTGGAATGAATATTCGGCAGCCAGGTCATGAACCAGTCGACCGAAAATGGAAGCATGCCCTTTGGTGGCGAGCACCCCTTCACTTCCCTATATAGACGCGCCAGGCGGTCGTAGCTCAGACTGGTTTCTGCCTGCAAAACTTGTAGCCGGGCTCCGAGCTGGATCATGTCGGTGGCCAGAAGAATTTCTTCGGCCTCTTTCGCGACACTTTTCTTACTCATGAGTGAACTCAATTCAGGCCAGTTGTTCCGGGGAACGCTGGGCAAGGAGAATGGTGGAATGTGCCTGCTGAAGCACACCGCCCAGAACATCCTGACCGAGCGTGGACAACAGCTCGTAATCGTTCAGACGGAACCCGCAAATAAGCGAGTTGCTGCTGGCCAGCTTGACCAGCTGAGCAGGTGACAGGCCAAGAATGATGTCAGCAACATCGGAGTCAAAACCCAACCGATACATGCCGGCGGCGTAGTTGTCACGCAGCAGGCGCTGTGCCAACATGAGGTACGACAGGTTGACTTCCTGGATGTCGCTCAAAGCACTATTTTCAGAGGCGGGCACGATCCCATTCCTTATTGATTAGCCAAAGACGAAAATTTTTTGCTACAAGATACCGCTTGTAACTGGAAATCACCTATTTCGCAGCTTTGCGAGCCTCTCCATGCAAAAACTGAATGAACCGATGGAGAAATAGTAGCAAAATATATGTGAAATTACTATTTGTGGCAGTTCAGTTACGTTGGCAAATATCAAAAGGCCACGAGTATGCTCAAAATGTGTCGCTTTTTTGCAGATAAGAAGGGGATGGGCGGCTTATTTTCCGCGATTTTGATCCTGTCTGGATGCAGTGGTCCCGCACCACGTAGCCCGAATGTTGCAATGCACCAACTTCCGGACACTCACCGGCAGGAAGTGGTGATGACTGCCCTTGGTTTGATGGGCAGTCCCTACCGGTATGGCGGGCGCGACCCTGTTGAAGGTTTCGACTGCAGCGGGCTGGTGAATTATGTTTTTCAGCTTGCTGCCAGAACGCCCCTGCCACGCAGCGCAGACGAACAGGCTGCGGTCAGCCGTAAGATAAACCGCCGTGAACTGCGTGAAGGCGATCTGGTCTTCTTCAATACGCTGGGACGGCCCAACTCACATGTAGGCATCTATATAGGAGACGGCCGATTTGTGAACGCGCCCTCATCAGGGGGGCGCGTCAGAGTAGACAGCCTGAGCAACCCCTATTTTTCGAAGCGTTTCAATTCGGCGCGCACCCTCTTTGCGAGCCGGTGAACAGCTATCAAACGGGGAATTCGGAATATTCCCTTGCCAGGGCCAGGAACGCTTCCAGCTTCGGATCCTCCCCCGTTTCCTCCTGAACCACCTTAGCCACTGCAGGAGCAATTTGCGCAGCCAGGGCGGCATCGAGAAACAATAGGCGGGAACGGCGTGCCAGAACATCTTCCACGCTGCGGGCATACTCATGCCGTACGGCAAAGCGCAGCATGGCTTCGGAAAGGCCCGGTGCCATTTCGTGGTTGGCTCCTGGCAAACGGTTGACCCATTCCGCTTCCGTCCCATAGGAATGCAGGCCGGGCGCATCACCCAATGATGTAGAGGGCTGGCGGGGCGCAGCGCCTATAAGTAAGAAGTCGGCCGTTTCGCAGGGCGGCAAGCGCTGCAGCAGACCCGCATCCACGCATTTGGCAAGGACGTCTTCGGCCATGGCCCGATAGGTTGTCCACTTCCCACCCGTGACGGTGACCATGCCGCTGGAGCTCACAACGACGGTATGCTCGCGATTGATCTTTTTAGTATCGCCGGAATCGCGCGGGGGACGGACCAGTGGCCGTAGGCCCACCCACGCGCTACGGACATCCTCCGGGCGCGGGGCACGCGCCAGGTAATTGGCGGCTTCGCCCAGAATGAATCGGGTTTCCGCGGCCAAGGGTCGCGGCTCTTCTTCGATTTCGGGGCGCAGAGTATCGGTGGTACCAAGAATGACCTTGCCCAACCAGGGAACCGCAAACAGTACCCGCCCATCTTGAGTACGCGGGACCAGCAAGGCGTGGTCGCCCGGTAGAAATTCGCGATCAACCACCAGATGCACCCCTTGGCTGGGCGCCACCATGGTTTCCGTCGTACGCCCCGCGACCCGGTCATCCATGCGGCGGACCTCGTCGACCCAGACTCCGGTGGCGTTCACAACGCAGCTGGCTTCAATTTCCCCGGGGGTGTCCATACCTTGTGCGTGATAGCGCACACCGGCCACCCGACCATCACGATGCAGCAGACCGATGACGGGGCAGTAGTTGAGAAGCAAGGCCCCCTGCCCCGCCGCGCTGCGAGCCAAGGCCACAGCCAACCGCGCGTCGTCGAACTGGCCGTCCCAATATTTCACCCCGCCCTTGAGGTTTTGAGGTTTAACGCCGGGAAGCGTCTGAAGCGTCTGACGTTTGGATAGCCATTGTGTCTTCCCCAAACCTGAGGAGCCGGCCAGGGCATCGTAGGCGGTTAGTCCCACACCATAAAACGGAGTTTCCCAGCACTTATAGGAAGGCATGACAAACGGCAAAGGTGCTGCGAGATGCGGCGCATTATTCAGCAGCTTGCGGCGTTCATGCAGTGCCTCGCGGACCAGCGCCACATTCCCCTGCGCCAGGTAACGTACGCCACCGTGCACCAGTTTGGTGGCCCGGGAAGAAGTTCCCTTGGCGAAGTCTCGCGCTTCCAGCAACACAACTGACAGGCCACGCAAGGCGGCATCCAGCGCAACGCCCAGGCCTGTAGCCCCTCCCCCCACAATGAGCAGATCCACTTTGCGAGTGGAAGCAAGACGTTCCAACAGTTTTGCGCGTTGTGTTTCCAAGGGCGCCGGTGCTTGCGCATGACTCGGGCTGGAATTCATGAGAGACCCTGTGTACTGAGAAAAAACCGCCTTAAGTTTACGGTATGCGCGCAGGGTCGGGGCGGGACACCCTGACGCAGAGAGGTGAATCGTCGTTAAACTACATGCCACTTCAAATCTGCACTGAGACCATGGCGTACTTGCTTGCACTTGATCAGGGCACTTCGAGCTCCCGCAGCATCATTTTCAATGAAGCGGGTGAAATCGTGGCGCTTGCCCAGCGCGAATTCACGCAGATCTTCCCGCAGCCTGGCTGGGTGGAACACGACCCTATGGAGATCTGGAATACCCAGCTCGAGACAGCCCGGGAAGCGCTGACCAAGTCGGGCCTGAAGGCCTCAGACATTCGCGCCATCGGTATTACCAATCAGCGGGAAACCACGCTGGTTTGGAATCGTCGCACCGGCCAGCCCATTCATAACGCCATCGTCTGGCAGGACCGCCGCTCGGAGCCCGCTTGCGCGCGCTTGCGAGAACAGGGGCATGAAGACGACATTCAACAACGCACCGGCTTGCGGGTGGACGCTTATTTTTCTGCCACCAAGCTGCAATGGCTGTTGGACAACGTCGCAGGCAGCCGTGAGCTGGCGGAACGTGGCGACCTCGCATTTGGTACTGTGGACAGCTGGCTGATCTGGCAATTGACCGCGGACCACCGTCACGTCACGGATGTCAGCAATGCGTCGCGCACCATGATGTTCAACGTCCACGAGAACCGCTGGGACGACACCTTATTGCGAACATTGAACATCCCCACTGCCCTGCTTCCCCAAGTTCAACCCTCCGGCTCACATTTTGGTGTCGCGGCTGCCGAATGGCTCGGCGGCGAGATTCCTATCTGCGGGGTAGCCGGCGACCAGCAAAGTGCGCTTTTCGGCCAGGCCTGCTTCCAGAGTGGTATGGCGAAGAATACCTATGGCACGGGTTGCTTCATGCTCATGCATACCGGGGAGCAGTTCAACGTATCGACCAACGGCTTGGTCACAACCAGCGCCGCACAGACTAGTGAACGGGCCGAGTACGCATTCGAAGGCAGTGTCTTCGTAGCGGGTGCGGTTGTTCAATGGCTGCGTGATGGGTTGAAGGCCATTCGCAGCAGTAGCGATATCGAAGCTCTTGCCCGCACCGTACAAGATTCGGACGGTGTCATGGTGGTGCCCGCCTTCACGGGTCTGGGCGCGCCTTACTGGCAGCCCGACGCCCGAGGCATCATTACGGGGCTGACCCGCGGCAGCAGTATCGCTCACATCGCCCGCGCCGCCTTGGACAGCATCGCCTTCCAAAGTGCCGCCCTCCTTAAGGCCATGAGCCGGGACGCCGAATCCGCGGGTGGCCAGCCCTTGCGCGAACTACGGGTGGATGGCGGTGCCTGCGTGAACGACTTGCTCATGCAGTTCCAGGCAGACCTGCTGGGCATACCGGTGCTGCGCCCCGCCATGATTGAAACGACTGCTTTGGGTGCCGCGTATCTGGCTGGGCTTACGGCAGGCGTGTATAGCAGCAAGGACGAACTTTCTGCGCTGTGGAAGGTCGAAAGAACGTTCGAGCCAGAATGCGACCCGGGGCGGGCCGAAGAATTGATGGCTCGCTGGGAAAAAGCAGTGCGCCAGGCGTGCACTGATTAAAAAGGGAGTTTGAATGCTGCAGCGCGCAATACTAGTCGTCGCCATCTTTCTGGCCATATTGCTGGCCCTGACCTTTGGGCACGCGCTGCTGGCTCAGGCCTACGTCTGGCTTGCGCGCATTTCAGAGTGGGTGGCCCACAATTTTTCGGACCTTTACTGGGGCCTTCATTACTACGTGTCCAACCACACCACCAAGGTGTTGCTGGCCATCGCCCTTACCATTCCGGTGAGCTGGTGGGTGTTTCGCAACCGTGGTCAGGAATTGCGCAGCCCCGCCACCAGCCGCAAAATCGCCATCGTGCTGGCCCTGTGCCTGGGCTGGCTGGGTGCGCACCACTTCTACCTGGGCCAGATCGGGCGAGGCATTGTGTACCTGATCATTCTTTGGTTCTTCCCGCCCTTGGTGGTTGTGCTCGCCCTAATCGATGCCATTCGATATTTCTTCATGTCCGATGAGCAGTTCGCCGTCGCCCGCGCCTGACACCCGTGATGCCCGAAGTGAACGCTGATCTTCGCCCGAGATTTACGCTACTCACCGGTGGAAGCGAAGCAACGCAGGATGCGCGGCATGACGAGTTTCTGATGGAGCAGGTGACGAGCACCGGCCCGCTTGCAACTATATGGGCAGCGCAGCAGAGCCTGGTGGTCCCCCGCAGCTATCGACGTTACGAAAATTTTGACGAGGTCTGCGAGCGTTTTACGGCCAGGGGTTGGCCAGTGTCAGTGCGCCAGACTGGTGGCGGCATTGTGCCTCAAGGGCCCGGCATTCTGAACCTGAGCCTGGCCTATGCGGTGAACGGACCGCCCATGCAGCATTCAGAACCGGGTTATGAGCTGATTTGTACGATACTGGCAGAGTCCCTGCAGGCGGTGGGAATCGACGGCTTCCCTGCAACAGTGGACGGGTCATTCTGCGATGGTCGCTACAATCTGGCCGTGCTTCACAAGGGCGAGAACGTCAAGATTGCCGGCACGGCGCAAAGCTGGCGGCGCGTTTCGGGCAGCACGGATACGTATCTGGGGTTGGTTCACGCGCTAGTCTTGGTTGATGTCGACACTACCAATGTCACCACCGTAGCAAATGCCTTTGAAGCCGAACTGGGCAGTGGGCGAGAATATTCGCCGGATAAGGTGATTTCGATCGCTGCCGTGCTCGGGCAGCCGGGCGGCCTGCGCGAACGTTATCGGCGAGCGCTGGTTGACGCCGTTTACGCCAGCGCCTTGTCTGATTAAACCTTTTACGCTTTCCCCGCTTCCCGCGACCAGGCCTTGAATATAAGGCAGGCAAGTTGAATAGCTAGACTTTTCTTACAATGCGGGTCGACCCGAACCAGAATCAATTTCCATGGAAAGAAAAACCGCCAGGCTCACCGTACTCGTCGACCCTGAAAAAAAGAAGGCATTTGAGCAGCTTTGTGCTCGCCAAGACCTCACGCCTTCACAAGTGGTACGCCAGCTCATCCGCGATTACCTTGCCGACCACGGCGTTTCATATGGCCCCGCTCAGCCAGACGGCAGTGGTGCGCATGCCCCTGCAGTGGTCAACCCTGTTGCTGCGCGTCGCACTCGTGGCGCAGCGCGGCGTAATGACTCATAACTGAAGGTTGAGATCTTCGGCCAGTGGAGACGTATCATGTGGGACTTCGGGAGACCACACCGCAACCCGGCATATGTCGTTGCGTTTAATGGAGTAAAGGGCCTGATCGGCCCTATGCAGCAGGCTGCGGATTTCCGTGCCATGCTCTGGTGAGATCGCAATGCCGAGGCTGGCCCCCAACTCTACCGAAAAGCCATTGAGCAGATAGGGTTCGGTGATCGCGGCCAAAAGGCGATCGGCCAAGCCCAGGCAGGCGTCAATATCCCCCGCGTCGGTCAGCAACACAACGAATTCATCGCCACCGAGCCGGGCGACCGTGTCGCAGTCACGCATGGCCGAGCGCATGCGCGCACCTGCACGGCGCAGGACTTCATCGCCAACGGCATGCCCCCAGGTATCGTTCACGCGCTTGAAGAGATCCAGGTCAATGAAGATTACGCCGACCTGCGCCCCGCCCCGCATTGCGCGGCTCAGAGCCTGCTGCCCGCGGTCCAGGAAAAGCGCCCGGTTGGGAAGGCCGGTAAGGCTGTCATGCAGCGCCAGTAATTCCAGGCGCTCCTTGTATTCTTTTTGCCGTGAGACATCAGTGAACACGCCGACATGGTGTGACACACGACCTTGCTCGTCGCGGATCTCGCTGAGGCTGAGCAGCATCGCGAACCCACGCCCATCCTTGGCGCGCGCCCAAAGCTCCCCCTTCCATCGTCCAAAGGTACGCAAGCGGCCAAGCAGGCGCCGGTAGAAGGATTCATCGTGTTTGCCGCTGGGCCGGTTTAGCAACCCATCGAACTGCCGCCCGCGTGCTTCGCTTTCGCTATAGCCGGTAATTCGCGTGAAAGCGGAGTTGACCGACATGATGGCTCCGCGCGCATCAAAAATAACGATGGCATCGCCAGCGTGATCGATGGCCGTGGCTGCCAGCCTGAGTCGATCTTCCAGGCGGCGGTATGGGGTGATGTCCTGCAGCGTTCCCGAAACGTTCACGACACTGCCTTCGGAATCAAAATCAGCCATGGCCTGAACCACCACGATTCGGTCGCCAGCGCCGTCCTGGGCCACGATGCGGTGCTCCAATTCGATGCTGCCAACAGCGGGGTTGTTCAGATCAGCCAAGGCGGCGCGCACTGAGGCACGGTCCTCTTCCGGAGCAAGCAACAAATATTCTTCAATAGTGGTGGGGAGCTTGGCGGGGTTAAGCCCGAGCACTTCGGACATATTGATGGCTGCGCGCAATCGACCCGTGTGCGGCGAGCATTCCCAATAGGCCAGTCGCGCAATGCGCCGGGCGCCCTCCCAGCGGGCCGTTCGCAGCCGGGCGCGACTTTCCACGCGCCGCGACCAGAGGAACCTGCCCAGGTCATCCGCCACGGCCTGCAGGCATTCCCTGCTGGTTGCGTCGAGCCGACGACGCTCTCGGCTGAAGAGCTCAATCGCCCCATAGACGACGCCGCCACGGGATAGGGACAGCGCCAAGGCCGATTGCATGCCCCCTTCTGCCGGCTCACGTCCCCAAGCGCAATTGGCCATGCAGTCTGCCGTATCGCAAGTGCATAGCGAACTGCTGCGAGGGGAATGGCCGGGGAAACGGGCAGGACGCACGCGGTTGCGCACGGATTCAACAAAAGCCTGGAAGCGGGGGCTGCTATGTTGCGCTTTGGGTGACAGGCAATCGCCTGCGTAGCGCAGCGATGCGCCTTCGCCCAACCAGACAACACCAAAATCCCATGAATGGTGATGGAGCAGAATTTCTAGGGCTCGCGTCAAGCCTTCTTTCGCCAAGCGGCTGCATGCCAGCGAGCGAAGGACTTCAAGCCGCAATGAAAGGTGCCCCGAGCTTTCGCAAGGCATGACCTGTCCTGGTGATTTTTTATGTTTTTATCTCCCGGCCATGAACCTAATGCGAGACCGGAACAGTTGCGTAAACTGCTGGGAAAAAAGCAGTTTACGCATCCTGTTACGTTCGATCAATATTTATTCCATACTGGAAACAACTTCGGCAAGGTTGCGCAGCACGTTGCCTTCGCCCAATCGCCCCAGAACTCCCATACGCCGCAACTTGTGGTGCACCCGCTCATTCATTTCGACAAGCAGCACGCTTACACCTTGCCCGCGTAATTGGGCGATGACGTCGTCCAGAGTCTGTAAGCCGGTGGCGTCCATGAAGGGGACATGTCGCAAGCGTATAACCACCACACCTGGTGCATCAGGCCCGCGCTCCAGAACTTGAGAAAAGCTCTCTACCGCAGCAAAGAAAAAAGGCCCTTCAATCACATAGACGCCAACATCCGCAGGCAGCTCACCGAGCCCTTCAGCCGCCAGTTCACGTTGCAGTTCAGATTTATCCTGCCGGCGTACCACCACGCTTTCCGCCATGTTCAAAAGGAAGTGCAACATGGCGAGAACCACGCCGATGTTTACCGCAACGACCAGATCAACGAAGACGGTGATGAGGAAGGTGACCACCAGAATGACGACATCAGCCCGCGGGGCACCACGAATCATGCGAACAACATGGCGTACGTCGCTCATATTCCAGGCCACCACAAACAGAATGGCGGCAAGGGCTGCCAGCGGGATATTTGCTGCCAACGGCGCCAGAAACAGCAAGATGAAGACCAGACACAGGGCATGCACAATACCCGCAATGGGGCTATTGCCCCCATTACGAATATTCGTCGCCGTGCGGGCTATCGCGCCCGTTGCAGCGATTCCTCCAAACAGCGGTGCAACGACGTTGGCCATGCCCTGGCCGATCAACTCCTGATTCGAATGATGGCGCGTACCTGCCATGCGGTCTGCCACCACTGCCGACAACAACGATTCAATTGCCCCCAGCATGGCGATGGCAAAGGCGGGACCCATGAGGTCGACCAGGCGGCTGATGGTGATATCCGGAACCTCAAAGGAGGGCAAGCCGCGCGGTATTTCCCCGTAGCGGCTTCCAATTGTGGCAACCGATTCAAAATGGAATAGCGCCTGTAGCAGGGTCACCACCACCAGCGCGACCAGCGGCCCTGGCAGACGGCCCAGTACGCCTGGCAGTCGGGGCGTGAATATGACAAGCAGGAGCGCCATGATGGCCAGCCCTGTCGTGACAATATCCAACTGCGGAAACACCTGGACCAAGGCCCAGAGCTTTTCATGGAAATGCGCGCCGCCAACTTCGGGGAGACCGAAGAAGTCCTTCCATTGCCCCACCCAGATCACCACTCCGATGCCCGCCGTAAATCCGACAATTACCGGCGCGGGAATGAATTTGATCACTGCCCCCATGCGCGCAAACCCAAGCAGCATGAGCATGACGCCAGCCATGAGCGTGGCGATCTGCAAGCCGACCACACCGTGCTCGGCCACAATACCGGCCAGAATAACGATGAAAGCTCCGGTGGGCCCCGCAATCTGGATGCGGCTGCCGCCGAACAGGGATACGATGATTCCTGCAATGATGGCGGTGTACAAGCCCTGCTCTGGTTTAACGCCGGAGGCGATGGCAAACGCCATGGCCAGGGGCAAGGCAACCACACCCACGATCAGGCCGGCGACGATATTCTTTACCCAGTGACGGCGCGCCAGCAGGCCCGACCGGTATGCATCCACTATTGCTAGCATCGTACTCCCACTGAAACTGCCGACCGTCAGTGTCGACGGCGGCCAAGACATGTGGCTCAAATTATAATGATATGTGACCGACCTTAGACTTGCGCAGGTCGACCCTGCACGTCGTGCACATATATCTGGCGCGGGTGACCGCAAAGGAGCAGCCATGAAAATCGGTCAACTTGCCGAAGCGGCCAACTGCACCGCAGAGACCATTCGCTATTACGAGAAGGCGGGCTTGCTGCCGCCCCCAGCGCGCAATGCCAGCAACTATCGGGAATATGGTTCAGCCCACCTCGAACGCTTGCGCCTGATACGCAACTGTCGCAGCCTGGACATGACGCATGATGAAATCCGCAGCTTGTTGCAGTCGCTGGACGCTGCGGCTGAGGACTGCCAACCGGTAAATCAATTGCTGGACGAACATATCGGGCACGTCGACACCCGCATTGCTGAACTACAGCAGCTGCGCACTCAGCTGGTCGAACTGCGGCAACGCTGTGCGCAGGGAAGTGCCGTGAAGGACTGCGGCATTATTGAGGGTCTGAGCGAAATGGACATTCCCGCGCGCGCTGCGCACAGCCATCTTGGATAAAAAAACGCCCGCCGGAAAACCGGCGGGCAAAACTTGCTTCAAGGGGAATCTTTGCTAAGCCCCCGTTCTGGGGATCTTATTCGGCGGGAGCCACGGCAACTTCTGCAGGCTGGGTGCTGCGACGTCCACCGCCGAACACACCCAAGACAACCTGCCAGGCCATAGCAAAACCGCCCACGATGAATACCATGTCGCCGAAGGTGCGTACCCAACGCAGAGTTTCAAGCAAAGGCTGCTGCATGAATTCCTCGCTGCGGGCGTACCACATGCCTTCGGTGATGCTGGCGTATGCCTGGATGACGCCGATCGGCAGCAGGCTGGTGGCAATCATCAATACCAGGCCGCCATTCAGGCCCCAGAAGCCCAAGCGCATGAGCTTATCGTTGAAGGCAAAGCCGGGAACGATGTAGCGCAGTACGAGCATGGTGAAGCCCAGTGCCAGGAAGCCATACACTCCGAACAGCGCAGCATGAGCATGGACCGGGGTGGTGTTCAGACCCTGGATGTAATAGAGCGAAATCGGGGGGTTCACCATGAAGCCGAACACACCTGCACCCAACATGTTCCAGAAAGCCACCGCCACGAAGCACATGACGGGCCACTTCAGCGATGCCATCCACGGCGCACGTTCCTTCAAGCGCCAGTTTTCGAAGGCCTCATAACCCAGCACGATCAGCGGTACCACTTCCAGAGCACTGAAGCTGGCGCCAATAGCCATCACGGGTGTGGTGGTACCGGCAAAGTACAGGTGGTGCAGCGTACCGGGCACGCCACCGAGCATGAAGAGGGAGGCCGATGCGAGGCTGGCTACGGTAGCGCCGCGCTTGGAGACAAGGCCCATGGACGAGAAGATGAAGGCGAGCGCAACTGTGGCGAAGACTTCGAAGAACCCTTCCACCCACAGGTGAACCACCCACCAGCGCCAGTATTCCATGATGGTGATGTGTGTGCGCTCACCATAGAACAGGCCGGTGCCGTAGAACAGTCCGACTGCCACAATCGAGAACGTCAGCAGCATCAGCAAGTTCTTGTCGCCACCCCGCTGCTTGAGTGCGGGCGTGATGCCACGCAGCATGAGCAGCAGCCAGAATGCCAGACCCAGGAACTTGACGATCTGCCAGAAGCGGCCCAGCTCAACATACTCATAGCCCTGATGTCCGAACCAGAAGCTCAGGTGCGCCGGCATGATCTGGGCAATTGCCAGAAAGTTGCCTATGTAAGACCCGACGACCAGGATGATCAGTGCCCAGAACAGGATGTCTACACCAAGCTTCTGATACTTGGGATCTTTCCCACCGTTGATGAGCGGCACCAGGAACAGGCCACCGGCCAGGAAGCCACCCGCTATCCAGAACAATGCGGTTTGCAAGTGCCAGGTACGGGTCAGCGAATAGGGGAACCACTCGGATACGTTAATGCCATAGAAAGTCTGCCCTTCCACTGTGTAGTGCGCCGTGAAGCCACCCAGCAAGATCTGGAAGATGAACAGGCCCACCACCATGAGCAGATACTTGCCGAGCGCGCGCTGCGACGGCGTCAGGCCAGCAGCCAGCAGAGGGTCGCTGCGGGGCGCTTCCGGCTCGGGCTGTTCGCGATGCGTGAACGCCCAGCCCCACACCAGGAACGCAATCCCTGCCAGCAACAGCACAACGCTGACTACCGACCAGATAATGTTGTTGGTCGACGGCTTGTTACCAACCAGCGGCTCATGCGGCCAGTTATTGGTGTAAGTCACTTCCGTGCCGGGGCGCTCTGTGGAGGCTGCCCAGGATGTCCAGAAGAAGAACTTGGCCAGGTCGGCGCGACGCTCAGCGCTAGGCAGCGTGTCTTCCTTCATGGCGAAGCTTTCGCGCGAACCGCGCAGTTCCGGGTCCGCACCATAGAGCTTGTCGTAGTACTCAGCCGTCTGGGCAATGGCCTGCGCACGTCGCTCCGAAATCGTCACTACTTTGGTCTCGGGGTCGAGCGTATTGCTGCGGTACTCGGTCTTCAACTGTTCGCGCAGCCACGCCTGTTCACGGGGGTCGGCCTGGTCGTACGGCACGCCTACGCTTTCGATTGCTGCCAGGTCCAGCCAGGCGAGCAGTTCTCTGTGCAACCAGTCGGCAGTCCAGTCAGGAGCCTGATAAGCGCCGTGACCCCAGATCGAGCCTACCTGCATGCCGCCGGTGCTCTGCCACGCAGTCTGACCGTCCAGAATCGTTTCCTCGGTCATCAACACTTGGCCCGAGGTCGTCACAACCTTAGAAGGAATGGGTGGTACCTGTTTGTAGACTTCCACCCCGCTCCATCCGAGGATTCCAAACGTTATCGCCAGCACGGCGGCTAGCAATAACCATAGTTTTTTGTATTCACGCATTTTGCGCTCCTTTGACTGCTTGCGAAGCTTGTGCGAACAACACGTCGTTCTCCAGTTTGATATGCTGAGCGAGTTCCCGCGCGTATGTGGCCAGGCCGGCGTAAAGCGCACGCCAGGTATTGCAGGCGTCGTCCGGCGGGATCAGATCCTGTGTAAGGTTGTGGATGCGTTCGATCGCATCAAAGTGGTGGCCATGCTCGAACTTCATGACTGAGATCGGCCCCTGAGCCGGCCCATTCATGCCACGACAGAGCATGGGAAAAAGCACCTGCTCTTCCTTGAGCATGTGGCTTTCCATTTCCTGCAAATGGGCTTCGAGCTCATCCGCCAGGCCCGCAGGGCAGCGGGCGTGACCCGCGTGCACATGCTCGACACGTCGGGACAGAGTGATTAGCTCTGGCAATTGCTCGCGGTGCCCTGTGTGGAAGCGGCTCACGATGTAAGTCACGAGCTCCTCCGTCGACAGGGCACTGACGTCGAGCGGTACTTGCGCGTTCATGGGGTTAACCCTCCCAAGTTGAGTAGTGCCCCCCTTAACGCAATGTCTGTGCCAATTTTTTCGCAGCGTTTTCTAGATCTGGATCAAGAAAATTCGCTATCCACGGTATTTTTCACCTCATCATTAGGGTTAATTCGACCCTGAGGGTGTAAATTACCCGCATGGATTCGCTCATACTTGCCGACCTGGTCACCGACCTTCCCGATGCCGTGCGCCTGCAACGGCTCGCCCACACCTTGCAACAACGCTTCTCTTCTGATGCCGTCGGTCTGCTGAAACTGGACGATGGCAGCTTGCGCCTGGTGGGTGCTGCAGGCCTGGCAGACGAAGCGCTCGGCCGTCGCTTCAAGGTGGCGGAGCATCCGCGCTTTGCCACCATTCTGTCGCGTCGTGAGCCTACGTGGTTCGAACCGGGAAATATGATGCCCGACCCTTACGACGGCCTGCTGGATGACCGGCGTGGAGCGCCATTGCCCGTGCACGACTGCCTGGGCATGAGCCTTTATGTTCAAGGCAAGCTGTGGGGCGCACTCACTTTGGACGCGCTCAAGACGGGCACTTTCGATGATGAAATACGCATGGAAGTGCAGCGCTATGCACTGCTGCTGGAAACCGCCATTCGTGTGACCACGCTGGAAAAGGAGAATCGCAACCTGCGCCAGCTCGGCGCGGCCGGGATCCACGACCCGCAACTGCTGGACGAAACGGAAATCATCGGTCGCAGTGATGCCATTGCTCAACTGCTGCATGAGCTGGATGTGGTGGCGGATTCCGAACTGCCAGTCCTGCTGCTTGGCGAGACCGGTGTGGGGAAGGAACTGTTTGCCCGCCGCGTGCATCGTAAATCGCGACGCCGCAACAAGCCCATGATTCATGTGAATTGTGCGGCCCTTCCGGAATCGCTGGCGGAAAGCGAGTTGTTCGGGCATGTGAAAGGCGCTTTTTCCGGAGCCACACAGGATCGCATGGGCCGCTTCGAAGCCGCACAAGGCGGTACGCTGTTTCTAGACGAAGTCGGCGAGCTGCCTCTATCGATTCAGGCCAAACTGCTGCGAGCTTTGCAAAACGGCGAGATTCAACGCCTTGGCACCGATGCCTCGATAAAAACGGATGTGCGGATTATCGCGGCCACCAATCGTGATTTGAAACGTCACACCATGGAAGGGAGTTTCCGCGCCGATCTTTACCACCGTCTTTCGGTGTATCCGGTTCCCATTCCCCCTTTGCGCGAACGTGACCGCGACGTGTTGTTAATCGCTGGCCATTACCTTGAGTTCAACCGCGCGCGCTTGGGCATACGCGGGCTACGCCTTTCCTATGCCGCCGAGGAAGCACTGCTGAGCTACCCCTGGCCTGGCAATGTGCGCGAACTTGAACATGTGATCAGCCGTGCCGCGCTCAAACTCCTGAGCCGCGGCGCGTCGCGCGACCAAATCCTTACCTTGCCCGCCGAACTTCTGGACTTGGACCTTCCCGCAAACCCGACTTTGGAACTTGGTTCAGATGCCTTTTCGGCGGGAATGCGCGCCGGGGACGACGGTGCCCTTCACCCGGACGAAGCAAGCACCTCCTACCCGCTCGCCTTGCGCCAAGCTCTGGAACAATTCGAGCGGGAACGCATTCTAAAAGCGCTGCGCGACACTGAGCACAACTGGGCACGCGCCGCACGACTGCTTCAGATCGACTCGAGCAACTTGCACAAGCGCGCCCGTAAGCTCGGTTTGAAATCGGCGGCAGAGCTGTGAGGCTGTACACAATATTCATCGGGACCAAACGAACATATCAGCTTCGCCACGCATGAAGCACCTATACTGGTCTGCGACTCCAACCGATTCTTTTAATCCGACTTCTTAACGACGACATGAACTATCTGGCTATCAAGCACCTGCACGTCACGGCCGCCGCCCTGAGCATTCTGTTCTTCATGCTGCGCGCTTACTGGTCCGTAACCGGCAACAGCCTGCTGCAAAAGAAATTCGTCAAAATTGCCCCCCACATTATTGATACGGTGCTTCTGGTAGCGGCGATTGTGCTTGCTACCTTTCTTGGCCCGGCCGCAGCACAACCCTGGGTGCTGACAAAAATCGTGCTGCTGATCGCTTACATTGGCGTGGGCACGATAGCCATCAAGCGCGGCAAGACGCCCCGCACTCGCGCCATCGCGGCGGTAATCGCTGTGCTGATCTTCTTCTACATCGTCGGGGTGGCACTCAAGCACCACCCTGCCTCCTGGTTCTACTAATCCGTACAGATGCCTGACAAAGTAGAGCTGCCTCCGTATGAAACCATCGCCCTGGTCCTGCAGGGCGGCGGCGCACTGGGCGCCTATCAGGCCGGAGTATTCGAAGGGTTGCAGGAAGCCGGCATTCCTCTTAACCGCCTGGCTGGTATTTCAATTGGTGCGCTCAATACCGCTGTGATCGCCGGCAACCCGCCGGACAAACGCATCGAGCGGTTAAGGGAATTCTGGGAAACGATCTGCCGCCCCAACCAGCCCTTCATGGCCCTGCCGCCCGAATTCGAGCAGTCGGTTTTCAATTTGAATGACGCTGCCCGACAGTGGCTAGGCCACCTGAATGCTGCCCGGGCGCTCGTGGACGGTCAAAAAGGTTTTTTCCAGCCTCGGCTGGGCGCACCGCTATTTGCCTTCATGCATGAGCCGCCTGCCCAGACCAGCCTCTACCGTATTGATGCGCTGAAGGAAACCCTGGAAAACCTCTGTGATTTCGACCGGATCAATGACAGTGGACTGCACGTTTCCGTAGGCGCGGTGAACATCCGCAACGGCAACTTCGTCTACTTCGATAATCACAAGCAGAAGCTTGGCCCGGAGCACTTTATGGCGTCCGGCGCGCTTCCGCCCGCCTTCCCTCCCGTAGAAATCGATGGAGAACTCTATTGGGACGGAGGCCTGGTTTCCAACACCCCGCTGGGTGATGTCCTGCAGCAGCGGCCCATGCGCGATACCTTGGTGTTTCAGGTTGACTTGTGGAGCGCCCGTGGCGCGGCGCCCACGAATATGGGCGAGGTCTATGACCGCATGCAGGATATCCGCTATTCCAGCCGTACGCGCTTCGTCACGGAACATTTCCGCCAGTCGCAGCAGCTGCGCCACCTGCTTTGGCGGATGCTGCAGGATATGCCGGAAGACGTCAGATCACGGTCTGAGTACGCGCAACTTGCCGAACGGGTCAGCACTGCCAAGCGCTACAACGTCATTCACCTGATTTTCCGCAACCAACCCTACGACCTGCACTTCAAGGACTACCAATTCGGGTTGGCGTCCATGCGCGAGCATTGGCGGTCCGGGTTGAACGACATTCGCAAGACCTTGGTTGAGCCGCAGCGCCTGGCCATGCCTGACCCCGACATCGGGTTTGTCACCCATGACGTTCACCAGGAGGAACTGGACGAGCGCATGGGACGCAGCGACTGATTCGTTTCAGACGACAGGCCCGGTTTATTTTCCGGGTCGCAATCTGCTCAGCACCAGCATGCCGCTCAGCACAAAGGCCGTACCCAGCACCTGAAGTGCAGTGATGGGTTCATCGAGCAGCCACCATGCAAGAAAAAGAATCGACACTGGCCCGACCATGCCTAGCTGCGAGGTTAGCGGTGCGCCAACCCGTTGCACCGACCACATGATCATGAAAGTAGGCAACACGGTATTGAGCACAGCGTGAACGAGCGACAGCCAATAGACCTCGGTAGGTTGGACCAAACCTGCCCACCCCTTGACCGAAAAGAAATGAATCATCACATAGACCGCCGAGGCGCTCATCGCGTAGGCGACCAGCCGTGTTGAGCCCATGCGCTTGAGTACTTCCCCCGAGCTGATCAGGTAAATGGCATAAGTGAATGCCGAGGCCAGTACGAAGGAGGAACCCAGCAATACATTGCTCCCGGCAAAGGACAAATCATGGATGAAGGCCAGCACCACACCCGCATACGAGATTGCCAGGGCCAGCCACTGGCTTAAGGTGATGCGCCGTTTCAGCCAGAATGCAGAAAGCAGCATCACGAACGACGGCGCCAGAAAGAGAATGAGACGCTCCAGCCCTGCCGAGATGTACTGCAAACCGAGAAAATCCAGGTAACTGGAGAGGTAGTAGCCGATGAAGCCCAGCACCAGCACCAGCATGGAATCTTTCAGGTTCAGCTTGGGCAGCCGACCGCGCCTGGCTTTATCCGCCTGAACGGCCGCGATGAGTAAAAAGAACGGCAAAGAAAAAATCATGCGAAAGCCGATGACCGTCAGTGCATCCACCCCATATCGGTAGGTGAGCTTGGCAACGATAGCCTTGGCTGAAAACAGGATAGAACCCATACAGGCGAGCAAAAAGCCCGTCCAGAAAGTACTGATGGAAGCGTTGTCCTGCGTGGGCTGAGGTTGGGAAGACGACGACATTCAGATGGGCTACCTGATTTGGGCTGCGTTGTCGGGATTATAGATTTGTTGATCATGCTTACGAACGATGTTGCATGAGCCCACGGAAAAAACTCCGCCGCGGGTAAAACTCAAGGTTAGAGTCCGGTTCAGTAAGAGCTTGATTTAGGGGCGTGGCCAGTGGGCCACTTGACACATCTGGCAAAAACGCGCTATAAATCGAGCTTCGCTTTTCTTTGCACCGTTTATCCGCTTCGCGGCTCGGATGAGAAAGGTGAAGTTGGAGAAGGGACTTGCACAGCAGTTGAAAAAAGTGTTATAGTTCTTTTTCTTCAGTTCCCCGATAGCTCAGTCGGTAGAGCGACGGACTGTTAATCCGCAGGTCACAGGTTCGAGCCCTGTTCGGGGAGCCACCGAATACCGAAAGAAATCAAGCCCTTACAGCCACCAGGCTGTAGGGGCTTTTTCTTTGCCTTGTCGCCCCCTCCTCTTTGAGGAAATTTGCATGGGCTTATGGCAACATGTGTGGCAAGCCAATCACGACGCAGGTTCAGAAAGGACACTTTTGAAGTGCGAAGCAGCAGCCGTAGCCCTAGCCGTATCGACAACGATTATCCGGACCAGAAGCCCGATTGGGGCGTGATCAAAGACCTGGCTCCTTATTTGATGGAGTTTCCTGGCCGCGTCGTGCTGGCGCTGCTGTTTCTGATCGGTGCCAAACTGGCCACGGTGGCGGTGCCGGTTGCCTTGAAGTACATCGTCGACTATTTCGACCAGAACGGCAGCACTGAAATGCTGGTCGGCATACCGTTGGCGCTGGTGGTGGGCTATGGCCTGCTGCGCTTCTGTTCTACCTTCTTTGGTGAGTTGCGTGATATGGTCTTTGCCCGGGTGGCGGAGCGCGCCATGCGCCGGGTGTCCCTTAGGGTGTTCGAGCATCTGCACCAGCTCGATCTGAACTTCCATCTGAGCCGCCGCACCGGGGGTTTGAGCAGGGATATCGAGCGCGGTACCAACGGTATCAGCTTTCTGCTGCGCTTCTGTCTGTTCAACGTCGTGCCCACCATTCTCGAAATTCTAATGGTGGCGGTCATACTGCTGTTTGCGTTTGATCTCAGCTATACGCTGACAGTGCTAGTGGCGGTGCTGATCTACACCGTGTTTTCAGTCAAAGTCACTGAATGGCGTACGCGTTTCGTGCGCGAGACCTATGCGATGGACAACCGCTCGAACTCGCGTGCGGTAGATAGCCTGCTCAACTACGAAACGGTTAAGTATTTCGTGAATGAGCAGTTCGAAGCGCAACGGTATGACCGCGACCTGCGGGACTGGGAAGACGCGCGCCTGAAGAACCGCATGTCGCTGGCGATGCTCAACAGCGGCCAGGCGTTCATCATTGGGCTCACTATTACGGTGATTATGCTCATGGCAGTGCGTCAGGTGAGCCTTGGTGAAATCACGCTGGGGGATCTCACCATGATCAACGCCTACATGATTCAGCTATTCATCCCCCTGAACATGCTGGGCTTCGTCTACCGCGAGATCCGCCAGTCGCTGGTCAATGTGGAGCGCATGTTCGCATTGCTCAAGCAGAAGCCTTCGGTGGTGGATCGTGATGACGCCAAGCCTTTGAAGCCGGAAGGCGGCGCCATTCGCTTTGAACACGTAGATTTTTCTTATGACCCCAAGCGGCCGATACTGCACGACGTCAGTTTTGATCTGCCCGCCGGGCATAAGATTGCCATTGTGGGGCCCAGCGGATCCGGAAAATCTACTCTCGCCCGTCTGCTGTTCCGTTTTTACGATGTGAATAACGGCCGTATCACCATAGACGGGCAAGACGTGCGCGATGTCACCCAAGACAGCCTTCGCAGCGCCATCGGCGTTGTTCCCCAGGACACCGTGCTGTTCAATGACACCATCTACAACAATATCGCCTACGGCCGCCCCGGCGCCTCAGAAGCCGAGGTTCACAACGCGGCCCGGCTTGCGCACCTGGATCACTTTATTGCCCAATTGCCTGACGGTTTCAATACCATGGTCGGTGAACGTGGACTGAAACTGTCCGGAGGTGAAAAGCAGCGTATCGCGATTGCGCGGGTACTGTTGAAGAATCCTCCCATCCTGATACTGGACGAAGCCACCTCATCCCTGGATTCGCGGTCGGAACATGCAATCCTCAGTGCCCTGAATGAGATCAGCCAGCGGCGCACCACCCTGGCTATTGCCCATCGCCTGTCGACCATCCAGGATGCCGAGAAAATACTGGTTCTCGAAGCAGGTCGGGTGGTGGAACAAGGCACACACCATGATTTGCTGCAGCGGCATGGACTGTATGCGCGCTTATGGCGGCAACAGCAGCAGGAACAAGCACAGGCTGGAAGCGGTGAGGCTTAGCCCACCTTATCAACACCAACCGTGAACTTCTCTGTGGACAAGCTGCGGACACCCTCCGCAAGGCTTTGATCTATTTGACTTCGTGGCTCAGTGGTCAACAAATGTCCATGAAAAAGCGGCGCCGGCTTTACCAGCCAATACGCCGCTCACTGCTAATAATCGTAACTGCCGAACTTTCGATTAGCCCCGTCAACGTGGACCAAGTAGCGGGACACCGGAATTCACCGCAGACCAACACCGAAGCGCACGCCGGCCTGCGAAAGCAGCTCGCAACTTAGAAAGGTATTGCCACCCTCAAGCTCAGCTCCTGGTTGCGATAGTCCTTCCCGAACTGCGCCTTGTACTCGGTACGCAGTTCATACTTTTCCTCTTTGAATAACTGCAAGCCTGCGCCCAGATTCAGCATTCGATGAGGTAAAGCAGAAGAGTTGGTGAACTGAAACCCGCTGCCAGGGCCGTTGGTGAAGGTCACTTCGCTTTCCAGGCCTCGGTTGTTCAAGAAAGTAGCGCCCACGGAAACATAGGGACGCAGCCAAGCACGTTCCCCCAGATCGATACGGGTACCTGCCTCGATGTTGGGAGACAGGGCCACTGTCCACTCCTTCGTGGCGCTGGCCGTCAGCGTTGCGCCATCACCGCGCAGCGTATAGCCGGGCATGTAGGTGTACAGCACATCAAGGTCAACATACGGTCGTACGTACCAATTGCTAGCCGGTTGCATTTCGTAGGCGGCCCGCAGTCTTGCACCTGCTGTCCAGACGTCGTTTGCGTTCTCGGAGCTCCACACTTCATTGCCTACGACGAACAGCGAATTGGAATCATAGCGGCCGTAACCGGCATGCAAGGCCCCTGCGAATAACCACGCACCCCGCTGATGTTTCAGCGAAACTGCCACATCGCCGCTCTCGCCACTAATTGTGGTGAGATGGTCACTGGTATCCAAAGTATCGGTGCTATAGGCGGCCGTGGCTCCCACAAACCAATCTGGTTGCACCTCCCACTGGGCACCTACACGGTAGCTCGTGCCCCGGCGAGAGAATCCATCACTAGCCGAACTGTCGCTGCGTTTGGTGCGCGATCCGGTTACACGCCCCCAGACGCATTGCGACTCACGCAAGGTGACGCTGCTGCCATCGAACACCGGGCAGCTCAAGGCAGCATTGAGAGAATGCCTGCCGGAGATCGTTTGACCTGTCGCCGCATGACCCAAGTCATCAGTGGGCGTAAGACTATTGATCGCCATGTCGTACTTCTGCCCTGAATCGATATTCGCCATGTCGGCAAACACGCCAGCCATGCTGGTGTTGCCGGTGTCCCACGCCTGCTGAAGGCCTTGCAGCAACGACGTTTCGGTGTCAGTCAAGCGGCCCGGCGCACGGCCGACGAAGTCAGCATCGGGTGACACCGAGATCGAGTCACTACGCTGGTTAAGCGACCATGTCATGGGGCTC
>JAJUJD010000023.1 GCA_029267315.1 Alcaligenaceae bacterium | reverse complement strand
CGCAGCTTTTGGACATCGAATATTGAAAAACCACAGGAGATCCCGCATGTCCTCTCTTGCACACGCGCAGTCTTCGGCCACCGAGGTCGATGATGCACTCCTCGAAGAACAGGAATGGCTTGAAGCACTCGAAGCGGTGCTTGATCGCGAAGGTCCGGAACGCGCGCATCACCTGCTGGAACGGCTGATCGACCTGGCACGCCGCTCGGGCGCCTATATCCCGTTCTCGGCTAATACTGCTTACGTAAACACTATTCCTCCGGGCTTGGAACCTCCGCACCCTGGCAACCTGGTGCTGGAAGAACGCATCCGTTCCTATGTGCGCTGGAATGCCATGGCCATGGTGGTCAAGGCCAACAGCAAGAATCCTCCCGACGGCGGTGACCTCGGTGGGCACATCGCCTCTTTTGCATCGCTGGCCACCATGATTGGCTGCGGGCAGAATCATTTCTGGCATGCCGAATCGGAAGACCACGGCGGTGACCTGGTGTACTTCCAGGGCCATTCTTCGCCTGGGATTTACGGCCGTGCCTATCTGGAAGGGCGCATAACTGAAGAACAACTCGACAATTTCCGACAGGAAGTTGACGGCAAGGGGCTGCCTTCCTATCCGCACCCCAAGCTGATGCCGGAATTTTGGCAGTTCCCGACGGTGTCTATGGGTCTGGGCCCGCTGATGGCGATCTACCAGGCACGCTTTCTGAAATACCTGCATGCACGTGGTATTGCTGACACAAGCAAGCGAAAGGTCTGGGTATTCTGCGGCGACGGCGAAATGGATGAGCCCGAGTCCCTCGGTGCCATCAGCCTGGCCGCGCGTGAAAAGCTAGACAATCTGATCTTCGTCATCAACTGCAACCTGCAGCGACTGGACGGCCCGGTACGTGGCAATGGCAAGATCATTCAGGAGCTTGAAGGCGACTTCCGTGGCAGCGGCTGGAATGTCATCAAGCTCATCTGGGGTGGCTACTGGGATCCTCTCCTGCAGCGTGACAAAGAAGGTATTTTGCGCCGCATCATGGAAGAGTCGGTCGATGGCGAATACCAGGCCTACAAGGCGCACGACGGCAAATATGTCCGTGAGCACTTCTTCGGCAAGCACCCTAAGCTGCTGGAAATGGTCAGTCGCATGAGCGACGAAGACGTGTGGCGTCTGAACCGCGGTGGTCATGACCCCTACAAGGTCTTTGCCGCCTTCCATGCCGCGGCCAATCATTCAGGCCAGCCGTCCGTTATCCTCGCCAAAACCATTAAGGGTTATGGCATGGGTCATGTCGGCCAGGCCAAGAACCCAACCCACCAGCAGAAAAAGCTGGATCTGGAAGCCGTTCGCGAGTTCCGCGACCGTTTCAACATTCCCATTCCGGACGACAAGCTCGGCGAACTGCCTTACTTCAAGCCGGCGGACGATTCGCCCGAAATGAAGTACTTGCGCGAACGTCGCAAGGCCTTGGGCGGTTACTTGCCCAAACGTCGGCCGAAGGCTGACGAAACCCTCCCCGTGCCGGGCCTTGAAGTGTTCAAGCCTGTGCTGGAACCCACGGCGGAAGGTCGCGAAATCTCCACCACCCAGGCCTTTGTGCGGATTCTGAACCAGATCCTGCGTGACAAACAGCTGGGGCCGCGCGTCGTACCAATTCTTGCTGACGAGTCCCGCACATTCGGGATGGAAGGTCTGTTCCGCCAGATTGGTATTTATGCACCGGAAGGGCAGAAGTACGTACCGGTCGATAAAGACCAGGTCATGTACTACCGTGAAGCGGAGAACGGCCAGCTTCTGCAAGAAGGTATTAACGAAGCGGGTGCGTTCAGCTCCTGGATTGCTGCGGCGACGTCGTACTCGACGAACAACCGCATCATGATTCCCTTCTTCATCTATTACTCCATGTTCGGCTTCCAGCGCGTGGGCGATCTCGCCTGGGCGGCTGGCGACATGCAGGCTCGCGGCTTCCTGCTGGGTGGAACGGCGGGGCGCACCACGCTAAACGGTGAGGGGCTGCAGCATCAGGACGGTCACAGCCATATCTTGTCCAGCATGATCCCGAATTGTGTGTCCTACGATCCGACCTTTGCGCACGAACTGGCCGTGATTGTTCACGACGGCTTGAAGCGCATGGTCGAGAACCAGGAGAACGTGTACTACTACATCACCGTGATGAACGAAAACTACTCGCACCCGGGCTTGAAGGAAGGGGACGAAGAAGGGATCATCCGGGGTATGTATCGCCTGCTGGAAGGTGGCAAGGGCAAGCAACGCGTGCAACTGCTTGGTTCTGGCACCATTCTCCGCGAAGTCATTGAGGCGCAGAAGCTGCTTGAACAAGATTGGGGCGTCGCCGCGGATGTCTGGAGCGTCACGAGCTTCACACAGCTGCGTCGCGAAGGCCTGGATTGCGAGCGCCACAACCTGCTTAAGCCTGAAGAGGGTTCACAACGCGTGCCTTACGTCACACAGTTGCTGGCCGGCACGGAAGGCCCCATCGTGGCCTCCACCGATTACGTCAAAGCATTTGGCGACCAGATCCGTCAGTTCATTCCCAAGGGCCGCGACTACCGCGTACTGGGTACTGACGGCTACGGCCGCTCTGACTTCCGCTACAAACTGCGTGAGCATTTTGAAGTCGATCGTCATTTCGTCGTGCTGGCCGCACTGCGCAGCCTGGCGGATGAGGGCTCGATCCCGCTCTCCAAGGTGAGCGAAGCCATCAAGAAATACGGAATCAATCCGGATAAAGCCAATCCGCAGTACGCCTGAGGGGAGCCAGTACGATGAGCAACATCATAGAAGTCAAAGTACCGGATATCGGCGACGTGACGGAAGTCGATGTCATTGAGGTACTCGTGGCGGAAGGGGACAACGTCTCCAAGGAACAGAGCTTGATCACGGTCGAATCTGACAAGGCCTCCATGGAGATCCCTTCGACGGCCGCTGGTGTGGTTAAGTCCTTGAAGGTGAAAGTGGGCGACAAGGTCAGCGAGGGCACACTGATTCTAGAGCTTGAAGCAGGCGAGGCCGCGGAGAAACCCAAGGCCGCCGCAACCGAAGAAGCGCCTGAGCCGGAAAGCGCCCAGAAGCCCGCCGCTGAGCCAGCGCCTGCTGCCAAGCCGGCAGCTGCCGGCGGGGGCAGCCAGGTCACCGTCGCGGTCCCCGACATCGGCGATACGGCTGATGTCGAGGTGATCGAAGTCATGGTGTCGGTAGGGGATCAAGTCGCGCCCGAGCAGAGCCTCATCACGCTGGAATCTGACAAGGCCTCCATGGAGGTTCCGTCCTCTCATGGTGGCATCGTGAAGGAAGTTCTTGTCAAAGTCGGCGACAAGGTCAACAAGGGCAGCGAAATTCTGGTGTTAGAAGCTAGCGAAGAGGCATCCGCTCAGCAGGGCGGCGCGCAAGCGGCGGCAGCTGAGTCGCCTGCGGCCGATACTGCGCCTGCTTCGGAAGAAGCCCGCAATGAACCCGACGTCGCGCCCGATACCGACTCTCCGGACGCCCGGCCGTCCGCGCCGGCATCTGCCAGCGCCCCGGTCGTCAGCGGCAGTCAGGGGCAGCTTGCTTCGGCGCCGCCGGAACGTCATTCGCCGACAGAGTCTTTCGCGCGGGCCGAGGTGCCCATGCGGAATCTGCCCCATGCTTCTCCCTCGGTACGCAAATTCGCACGGGAACTGGGCGTAGACCTCACTAAGGTGCAGGGCTCAGGCAGCAAAAACCGTATTACGCATGAAGATGTGCGCGCTTTCGTCAAGCAAGCTTTGGCCCAGGGGCCGGCTCAGGTTGCGGGTGGTGCTGTCGCTGCGAGTGAAGGTGGCATGGCTGTGCTGCCGTGGCCAAAGGTCGATTTTTCTAAATTCGGTGAAATCGAATCCAAGCCATTGTCGCGCATCAAGAAAATCTCCGGCGCCAACCTACACCGCAATTGGGTGATGATTCCTCACGTCACGAATAACGACGTGGCCGACATTACCGAGCTGGAAGACTTCCGTCAGGAACTGAATAAGGAACAGGAACGTTCGAAGTCGGGTGTGAAGGTGACCATGCTGGCCTTCCTGATCAAGGCATCAGTCGCTGCATTGAAGAAGTACCCTGAGTTCAATGCGTCCCTGGATGGCGACAACCTGGTGCTCAAGAAGTACTACCACATCGGGTTTGCGGCGGACACACCGAACGGCCTGGTAGTTCCCGTCATTCGCGACGCCGACAAGAAAGGCATTCTGGAAATCGCGCAGGAAACGGCGGAACTGGCCAAAGCGGCACGCGACGGCAAATTGTCACCTTCGCAAATGCAAGGGGGCTGCTTCTCGATCTCTTCATTGGGAGGTATCGGGGGCACCGATTTCACGCCGATCATCAACGCACCGGAAGTGGCCATTCTCGGAGTGTCGCGCTCGGCGGTGCAGCCGGTGTGGAATGGCAAGAAGTTCAAACCACGCCTGATGCTGCCCTTGTCTCTATCTTACGACCACAGAGTGATCGACGGTGCCGCTGCCGCTCGCTTCAACGTCTACCTTGCCTCGCTGTTGGCGGATTTCCGTCGCATCGTTCTATAGGAGCCGCGCATGACAGTTCAAATCACCGTCCCTGACATCGGTGACTTCTCTGATGTGGAAGTCATCGAAGTCCTGGTGGCAGAAGGTGACGAGCTCCAGACAGAGCAGGGTATCGTTACCGTGGAATCAGACAAAGCGTCCATGGAGCTTCCGGCTGACCAGCCGGGCAAGGTGGTGCGCGTTTTGGTCAAAGTGGGCGACAAAGTGAACAAGGGCACTCCGCTGGTCGAGATCGAACCGGTGGGTAAATCCTCATCCGGTTCGGCCTCGGCTGAGCAGACGGACACGCCAACTGCCGCCGCTGACGACGCAGCGCAGGTTAACCAGACATCTTCGACACCGAATTCTGGTGATGCTGGCCCGGCCCGCAGTACTGCCTCTGCAGCATCGAGCTACGCTGGCCAGGTCGATGTGGAATGTGATGTCTTGGTGTTGGGGGCAGGTCCCGGCGGTTACTCTGCAGCGTTTCGGGCGGCAGACTTAGGCCTCAGGGTCGTCCTAGTAGAACGCTACCCGACTTTAGGTGGCGTGTGCCTTAACGTCGGTTGCATACCGTCTAAGGCATTGCTGCACAGCGTCGCTGTGCTGGATGAAGCCCGGGCTCTGGCCGCTCACGGCATCTCCTTTGGCGAGCCAAGCATTGATCTCGACAAGCTTCGTGGCTACAAGGACGGCGTCATCGGAAAGCTGACCACCGGTTTGGCCGGTATGGCCAAGGCGCGCAAAGTCGAGGTCGTGCAGGGCAAGGGGGCTTTTGTCGACCCTTACCACCTGCAAGTCGAGGCGGAATCCGGCAAGCGCGTGGTGAAGTTCCGTTCAGCGATCATCGCTGCGGGCAGCGAATCCGTAAAACTGCCTTTCCTACCGCAGGATGAACGCATTGTGGATTCCACAGGTGCCCTGCAACTGAAATCCATTCCGGAGCGTATGCTGATCATTGGTGGCGGCATCATTGGTCTTGAGATGGGCACGGTATATTCCTCGTTGGGCGCCCGGCTGGACGTCGTCGAGATGTTGCCTGGTCTCATGCCGGGAGCCGACCGCGACCTCGTGAAGGTTTGGGAGAAACTCAACGCCCGCCGGTTTGACAAAATCATGCTGGAGACCCGGACCGTCTCGGCCGAAGCCCGAGAGGACGGTATCTGGGTCAGCTTCGAAGGCAAGAATGCACCCGAAGGTCCGCAACGCTACGACCTTGTCCTGCAGGCCGTGGGTCGCAAGCCCAACGGGGCACGCATCGGGGCAGAATCGGCCGGTGTGAACGTGGATGAGCGCGGCTTTATCGCCGTCGACAAACAGATGCGTACCAATGTGCCTCACATATACGCAATCGGCGACATCGTCGGTCAGCCCATGCTGGCTCACAAGGCTGTGCATGAAGGGCATGTGGCGGCGGAAGTCATTGCCGGCGAGAAAAGCTATTTTGATGCGCGGGTCATTCCATCGGTCGCCTATACCGACCCGGAAATCGCCTGGGTGGGGCTTACTGAGGAAGAGGCCCGCAAGCAGGGCATCAAGTTCGACAAGGGTGTATTCCCGTGGGCGGCCTCAGGTCGCGCCATCGCGAATGGTCGAGACGAAGGCTTCACCAAACTTCTTTTCGACGCCGACACCGGTCGGATCATCGGTGGCGGCATTGTCGGCACTCACGCTGGTGACCTCATCAGCGAGGTAGTGTTGGCAGTGGAAATGGGCGCAGACGCCGTCGACATCGGCAAGACGATCCATCCGCACCCCACTTTGGGCGAGTCCATCGGCATGGCGGCGGAAGTTGCCAAGGGCAGTTGCACGGACCTCCCACCGCAGCGCAAGAAGTAGCCCAGCACTTGACTTGCTCGGGCGCCGGCCAGAGTCATTGGCTAAGGCCTGCGCCCGAGGACTACAATACGCGCTTCACAGCTTCACCCCGCGAACAGAATCATGCCTAGCACCCCCGGCCCACATGCACCGCTGACTGAGTGGCTTGCCTATCTCGAGACTCTGCATCCAACAGCCATCGACATGGGCTTGGCGCGCATCACAGAGGTGTCAAAGCGGCTGAACCTGACCCTGCCTTGCGTCAGAATCACGGTGGGGGGCACTAACGGGAAGGGTTCAACCTGTGCGTTGCTGGAAGCCATTTACTTGGCTGCCGGTTATAAAGTCGGTACTTACAGTTCCCCCCACCTGGTTCGGTATAACGAGCGCATACGTCTCAATGGTGCGGAAGCGGAAGACGCAGACATCATTGAGCAGTTCGTTCGTATTGAGCAGGCAAGGGGTGAAATCACGCTCAGTTATTTTGAATTCGCCACCCTGGCGGCTCTATTGTTATTCGAAGAGAGAAGGGTGGATGTCGCCGTTCTTGAAGTAGGGCTGGGCGGGCGGCTGGATGCCGTGAACATGATCGATGCGGATTGCGCAATCGTGACCAGCGTCGACCTTGATCATCAGGAGTATCTGGGCAACGACCGAGAAAAGGTTGGCTGGGAAAAGGCCCATATATTTCGCAAGGGGCGTCCGGCCATTTGCAGCGACCCTGTGCCGCCCAAAAGCCTAGTTAATTACGCGGGTAGCATAGGCGCCGACCTCTGGCTGTTCGGGCGTGACTTCAACTATTCCGGTGATCGCCTGCAATGGGCATACGGTGGTCGTGAGCAGCGCCGAAACAGTCTCGCCTATCCGGCCCTACGTGGTGCGAACCAGCTTCTGAATGCGTCAGCCGCATTGGCCGCGATCGAAGCCTTACACAGCAGCTTGGCCGTTCCCCAGCAGGCCGTACGCATTGGCCTGTCTCAGGTTTCTCTGCCGGGGCGCATGCAGATACTTCCGGGCATGCCCTCTATCGTGCTGGACGTTGCTCACAACCCCCATGCCGCAGGTGCTTTGGGACAGGGTCTGGACGCCATGCCTTCCGTACCTGAAACGCATGCCGTTTTGGGCATGTATGCCGACAAGGACGCGGAAGGGGTGGTACGCCTGATGGCTTCCCGTGTCACGCACTGGCATTGCGTGACCCTCGATGGTCCGCGGGGCATGAAGGCAGAAACGCTTGCGGACATCGTGCACAAGGTCCTTGCCGAGCGCAAGGGCCCATCCGGAGCAGCAGCCATGGTTGGTCAAGGCCCCAATGACACTTCGATCGTCCTGCCACAGAGCGGCAGTTCTGCCAGCGGTCCCGGACCCGGGGTCAGGCCCATGCCGAAGGTAACGCCGCAACCGAAACAGGTTGAAGTCAGCGTCTGGGACAATCCGGTAACGGGCTTTGAGCAGGCCCGGAAGCTGGCCAGTGACAATGATAGAATTGTGGTGTTCGGCTCATTTTCGACCGTCGGCCCGGTACTTCAGCATCTCGGGCGGGAAGCCTACTAAAACCGGGCATTCCCCCGGTCTTCATCATCACGCGAGGTCTTAGCGTTCATGGGATTGTTTTCGCGCAAGGAGCCATCCGGTAGCGGTCGGCGCGGTTCTGCTCGAACCAGCAGCGAAGCTCAGGCAGCTGAACTGCGAGTACGCGCTCGGCGTCGTCTCATCGGTGCTCTGGTTCTGGTTCTAACAGCCGTCATTTTCGTCCCCATGCTGTTCGATTCACCTCCGGAAGAGGAAATGCCGGTGCCTGTTGTATTGCCAGACACCATCCCTCCGATTCCGGCTGAACCCCAGGTGGCCCTCGCCCCTGAATCGCCCAGCAACAGCGTCGAGACGTCCAGCGGTGTCATTCAGCAGCCCCAGCCGGTAGAACCCGCTGCACCCGTGGCCAAGCCTAGCGAACCCACTCCTCAGGCGACTGCCACCACGCCCGAACCCGCACCGGCACCAGAGCCCGCCCGCAAGCCTGAACCGCCTGCTGAGGCGCCCAAGCCTACACCGGCCAAACCGCCTGCTAACGACAAACCGCGTACTGATGACGGCTCGGTCGCATTGGCCCTGCTTGAAGGTCGCAAGCCGGTGCAACAGCAGGGTAGTGCAGCGCCTGCGTCCGGTAATTTCGTGCTGCAAGTGGCTGCCTACACCACCGAGGGCGACGCACAGTCGCGGCGTGACAAACTGGCTGCTGCCGGCGTCACCAATGCTTATGTGGAAAATGCCGTCGCCAATGGCAAGACGGCCTATCGATTGCGCGTCGGCCCGTTTCCGACCCGTGAAGCGGCCGAGGCTGCACAGGCACGCCTGCGTCAGCTTGGCTACAACAACGGCCTGATATTCACCAAGTGACCGGGTTTGACTACATCGTGCTTGCCATCCTGGGCGTTTCGGCGCTGCTGGGCATGATACGAGGTCTGATCAAAGAGGTTCTCTCACTGGTGGCATTTGTTGTCGCCGTGGGGGCCGCCGTCTGGTGGGGAGGGCCGGTTGCCCGAGCCCTTGCCGATTACATTAGCAACGAATTTCTGCGTGCAGCCGTCGGTTATGGCGGCGTGTTTGTTGTAGTTCTCTTATTGGTAGGCCTGCTGAACGTCACATTGGCAGGCCTGGTTGAACGCACGGGTTTGACTCCCGCCGACCATGGCCTTGGCGCTGTATTCGGTCTAGCGCGAGGTGCACTCATTGTTTTCGTATTAGTCGGCCTGGCTGGGTACACCGAATTGCCCAGTGAACCTTGGTGGAGTGAGGCCAGACTATCTGGCGCAGTGGTGCAGGCCATGCAGCACTCCAAGGCCGTCCTGCCGCCGGCGATATCGTCGTGGTTGCCTTACTGAGCAAAATTCTTTCTTCCGCAGCCGTTCGCATCAGCCGGGCGGCTCATCAACGCAGTCGATCTGAAGTCATTACAGGGACATCAAAATGTGTGGAATCGTGGGGGTTGCGGCGACCGCCCCCGTCAATCAGTTGATCTATGACAGTCTGCTGCTCCTGCAGCACCGTGGCCAGGATGCTGCCGGCATCTCCACGTCGCACGATCAGTTTTTCAGCATGTACAAGGCACATGGCCTGGTGCGCGACGTATTCCGCACGCGCAACATGCGTTCCTTGCCGGGGAATTCCGGCCTGGGACAAGTCAGGTACCCCACCGCCGGTTCGAGTGATAGCGTTGATGAAGCCCAGCCCTTCTACGTTAACGCGCCATTTGGCATTATGTTCGTGCACAACGGCAACCTGACGAACTGGCGTGAATTGCGTGAAGAGCTGTTCAGCATTGACCGCAGGCATATCAATACGAACTCCGACTCCGAGGTCTTGTTAAACGTCTTTGCGCACGAGCTGCAGAAGGCTGCCGATGGCCGTTCCTTGGATGACGAGGCCGTTTACAAGGCGGTGGCTGCCGTTCATGCTCGCTGCCGCGGTGCCTATGCTGTCATCGCGCAAATTTCCAACTTCGGCATGGTAGCGTTTCGCGACCCCTACGGCATCCGGCCGCTGTGCATTGGCACGAATGAAACGGAGCAGGGCACGGAATGGATGATTGCTTCGGAATCGGTGGCCCTTACCGGTTGTGGCTTCAGCCGACTGCGCGATGTCGAGCCAGGCGAAGCCATTATTCTGGATCTCGATCGCAACATGCGCAGCAGGCAGTGCGCTGAAAGTCCCATTCTGACGCCTTGCGTGTTCGAGTACGTCTATTTCGCGCGTCCCGACAGCTTCATGGACGGCGTGTCCGTCTATAACGCAAGGCTGCAGATGGGCGAGTATCTGGGTAACAACGTTGCTCGTTCCTTGCGTTTGGGCGAAATCGACGTGGTGATGCCGATTCCGGACTCTGCACGTCCTGCAGCCATGCAATTGGCCTCCAAGCTGGATCTCTCCTACCGGGAAGGTTTCATTAAGAATCGCTATGTTGGGCGTACCTTCATCATGCCGGGTCAGGCAGTGCGCAAGAAATCGGTACGCCAGAAGCTGAGCGCCATCGACATGGAGTTCCGGGGCAAGAATGTTTTGCTGGTGGACGATTCCATCGTGCGCGGTACAACCAGCCGGGAGATTGTGGAAATGGCCCGTGCGGCTGGTGCCAACAAAGTGTTTTTCGCTTCGGCTGCGCCCGCCGTGCGGTATCCCAATGTCTATGGCATTGATATGCCAACGCAAAGCGAGCTGATTGCGCACGGGCGTGACACTGAACAAGTGGCTGAGGAAATCGGTGCGGACGGGCTGGTGTACCAAAGCCTGGAAGATCTGGAACAATCCATTCGCGATCTCAACCCTGCCATGACCCAGTTTGAATCGTCTTGCTTCAACGGTTGTTACGTTACGGGCGATATTGACGAAGCCTATCTGGATACCTTGCAGCGTACGCGTGGCAAGCGTGCTCCCGCCGGCGCCATGTCACCTAAGCACGAGGACTGATGCGTTGTTCCTGGCCCAGGCCCAGCTTCTGAGTAAGAATTTTTTCCGCTTCGACGCAGAAGAACAGGGCCAGGGCGGCCGCAAGGGTCAGCAGCCATTCAGTCGGCCCCAGAGGGGCCGACCCGAAAAGTGTGTTCATTGGCTGCCAATGTATGTAGACCACCTGGAAGACGACCGCAATAGCTATCGTCACAAGTGCAAAGCGGTTGCCCAGTAGTCCTTCTCTGTCCAGAATAGTGCGCCGCAGGCGGCGGCTGTTCAGCAGATAAACGGCTTCGCACAGCACGATGGTATTTACCGCCATGGTTCGGGCAATTTCCAGGCTGGCACCACTTTCCAGTTTGTAGAGAAACAGGCCGGTGGCCCCGAGCATCATCACTATTGAAACAAACACCAGGCGCCATACGAAGAAACCGGAAAAAATCGATTCTCCGGGGCTGCGCGGTGCGCGCTGCATCACATTTTTATCGGGAGGGTCGAAGGCTAGCGCGATGCCCAGTGTGCTGGCCGTGACCATATTGATCCATAGAACTTGCGCAGGGGTGAGCGGCAGCACGAAACCCAGCACCAAGGCAGCAATGACTAACAGCGCTTCGCCCCCATTTGTAGGCAACATGAACAGGATGAACTTAAGCAGATTGTCATAGATTGCCCGTCCCTCCCGGACGGCCGAGGCAATGGTCGCGAAGTTGTCATCCGCCAGCGTCATGTCAGACGCTTCGCGAGCCGCGTCCGTACCCTTCAAGCCCATGGCCACACCAACGTCCGCCCGCTTCAGGGCAGGGGCGTCATTTACACCATCGCCGGTCATGGCGACGATCTCGCCATTGCTCTGCATGGCCTGGACCAGACGCAGCTTGTGTTCGGGACTTGCGCGAGCAAAGATGTCGACGTCCTGGACTATCCGTTGCAGTTCAGCGTCGTTAGTCAGTGAAATTTCTGCACCCGTCATGGGCGGCTTGCCGCGGCCAATCCCCAGTTGCGCACCAATGGCACAGGCGGTGTCAGCATGGTCGCCCGTAATCATCTTCACGGTAATCCCTGCCGCCTGGCACTGTGCAACCGCAGCGATGGCCTCTGCTCGAGGCGGATCAATGATTCCGGTGAGCGCCAATATGGTGAAACCGTCTTCCATATCGCTGACCGACAGCATGTCGCCAGAGGGGGCTGCCTGCTTCTGTGCCAAGGCCAGCAAGCGCAGGCCGCGCGCTGCCAGGTCATTGGCCATCCGCCGCCACTCGTCGACCTCAAGCGCTTCGAGGTCACTATGGCCCTGCTGCCACCGACACATCTCCAAAATTCGCTCCGGGGCCCCCTTCACGAGTATCCAGTCCCTACCGCTGGAATCACGGTGATGAGTAGCCATGTAGCGGTTCTCGGATTCGAAAGGAATAGAGTCCAGGCGTGGCCACTCGGACAAGAGCGCGTGGAGCTGCAGCCCGGCCTTGGCTCCCAGTACGTGCAGAGCGCCTTCCGTCGGGTCGCCAACGATCGTCCAATCATCAGCGCCATGCGCCAGAGTGCTGTCATTACACAGCATGCCGGCGCGTAGCGCAGCAGCCAGCGCTTCGTCTGTCTGAGCGTTGATGGTGTTGTCAGAAGTGATCGCACCTTCAGGCGCATAACCGACTCCCGAGACCGTATAACGCCCAGCCGCAGTGATCACTCGCTGAACGGTCATTTCATTACGCGTAAGCGTGCCGGTCTTGTCAGAGCAGATGATGGTAACGGACCCCAGGGTCTCCACGGCGGGGAGTCGGCGAATGATGGCGCGTTGACGGGCCATGCGCTGCACACCGAGAGCCAGAATCACAGTCATGATGGCGGGGAGCCCTTCGGGTATGGCCGAGGCGACCAGGGCAACTGACATGAGGAACATGTCGGCCGTATCCACCCCCCTGAACACCACACCGAATATGAAGGTAAGAGCCGCCAGGGCCAGAATTGCCAAGGCAAGGTGGAAGGAAAACCGGTTCAGCTTGCGCATCAGCGGCGTACTGGTCTCCTGGATGCCGCTGATCATTCGCGTGATGCGGCCAAGCTCCGTGCTCGTGCCCGTGGCCGTCACCACCCCCATTCCCTGTCCACTCACCACCAGCGTTCCCGAATAAGCCATGCAGTGTCGATCGCCCAAGGTGGCGCCGAGGTCTACCGCTTGAGTGGATTTATGTACCGCGAGGGATTCGCCTGTCAGCGAGGCTTCGTCAATGCGAAGTTCCCGGGTCTGCAGAAGCCGCAGGTCAGCCGGAACGCGGTCCCCCGAAGCAATAACGACACTGTCGCCAGGCACTAGGCTTGATGCATCGCATTGCAGGCGTCTTCCGTCACGTATTACAGTGGCTACGGGTGCAAGCATGCCGCGTATTGCTGCCAGTGCCGATTCCGCCTTGCCTTCCTGTATGTAGCCTATCAGGACATTCACAATCACTGCCGCCCAGAGCACGGAGGCATCCAGCCATTCACCCAGTAGTGCGGTGACCACGCCCGCTCCCATCATGAGGTAGAGCAGCAAGTTGTGAAACTGACGCAGCAGCCGGAGCAGGGGATGCCGTTGTTTGCCGGCACCCAGTTGGTTGGGGCCGAAACGCAATAGTCGTTGCGCCGCCTCATCGACGGTCAGACCGCTGTCAGTTGATTGCAAGGCCGCGACGACGACTTCGCTGTCCTCAGCGTGCCATGCCGAGTCGAACACCGAGGGTTCCATGAACGATTTCGCGCTGTCCTGTTTCATGTAACATATTGTAGTATTTACAACGGACATCCTCATGACTGAGTCACAACGTTATCAAAGACTAATCGATTCTGCCCGGAAAATTTCACCTCCTTGCTGTGCCGTGGCTCACCCCTGTGATACCAGCTCACTCGGCTCCGCGGTGGAGGCTGCGGAACTGGGTCTGTTCCGACCCATACTCGTCGGCCCAAGGAAAAAAATAGAGGCTGTTGCGTGCGACAACGGTCTGGATATTTCAGGCTTCGAATGCATTGACACCCCCCACAGCCATGCCTCTGCCGAACGCGCGGTGGAGTGTGTGCAATCTGCCCAAGCCTCGCTGTTGATGAAGGGCAGCCTGCACACGGACGAACTCATGCATGCCGTGTTGAAACACAGGGGCGGTTTGCGCACTGAACGGCGCATCAGCCATGTTTTTATCATGGATGTGCCCAACTATCCCGAACTGCTCTTCATTACAGACGCAGCCATCAATATCTTTCCGGACCTTGAAACCAAGGCCGACATTGTGCAGAACGCCATAGACCTGCACCACGGGCTTGCACTGGGAACGCCGCGGGTGGCCATTCTTTCTGCCGTGGAGCAGGTCAGTGGCAAGATTCCTGGCACGATCGAGGCGGCTGCCCTTTGCAAGATGGCCGAGCGCGGTCAAATTACTGGAGGGTCGCTGGATGGCCCTCTGGCACTAGATAACGCCATCAGTCCCGAGGCGGCCGAAATTAAAGGTATCCGATCCGACGTTGCGGGGAGGGCGCAGATCTTGGTCGTGCCCGATCTTGAAGCCGGCAATATGCTGGCCAAGAATCTCACCTTTCTGGGGGGGGCTTCCGCTGCCGGAATTGTGCTCGGCGCGCGTGTACCCATTGTGCTGACGAGTCGCGCGGATAGCCGCAGTACCAAGCTGGCTTCCTGCGCAGTTGCTTCGCTATACGCCGATCATCTGGCTCGCCTGCGTATGGGCCTGTCGAAGGAAGGAAAAGATGAATGAGGTGATACTGGTCGTCAACGCAGGCAGCTCCAGCCTGAAGTTCCAGGTTTATGAGCTGGGCACCGACCACGAACTGAGTTTTACGCTGGGCGGGCAGGTGTCGGGCATTGGCGGCAGCCGCGCCGCTTTCAAGGTGAAGGACAGTTCCGGCACATGCCTGGTGGATCGCTCATTGCAACCCTCGGAGGCCCGCAACCTGGCCGGCGCCCAGGAAATCATGGCTGCCTGGCTGCAGGAACGCATACCCGCACCGCCCATAGCGGTGGGCCACCGCATTGTGCACGGAGGGCCCAAGCTTAGCCGCAGTGTGCTGATTACTCAGGAAATTCTGGAGTACCTGGACAGCCTGGTGCCATTGGCTCCACTGCACCAGCGTAATAACCTGGCCCCGGTGCACGTCATATTCGAGCATTGGCCGGAAATACGTCAGGTCGCATGCTTCGACACAGCCTTCCATCGAACCCAGGACAATGTCGTCCAGCACTTTGCGCTGCCGGAAGAATATTTCGAGCGGGGTGTACGACGTTATGGCTTCCACGGTCTGTCCTATCAGTACATCGCCGGTCGGTTGCGCGAGATTCTCCCGGAGATAGCCACGGGGCGCGTTATTGCTGCGCACCTGGGGTCCGGTGCCTCCGCTTGCGCCATGGTCGACGGTGTCAGCCGCGAAACCACAATGGGATTTACTGCTCTGGACGGACTGCCCATGGGCACGCGTCCGGGGCGGTTGGATGCTGGAGTCGTGCTCTGGATGTTGGAACAGGGCATGAGTCACGACGAAATCCAGGACCTTCTCTATAACGGCTCAGGCATAAAGGGTCTGTCGGGAATCAGCAATGACATGCGAACCCTGCTTGCCAGCGACGAACCCGCCGCGGCTTTGGCGCTGAATTATTTCAGCTATCGAACAGCGGAAAGTATCGCCGGCCTGTGTGTTGCTGCCCAGGGCCTGGATGCCCTGGTCTTCACCGCCGGCGTTGGAGAAAACTCACCGGAAATCCGCACCCGGGTATGCCAGCACCTGGCGTGGATGGGCGTGCAGCTTGATGAGGCGGCCAATGCTGCCAATTCGCTGACGATCTCTCACCCGGATAGTTGTATATCGGTGCATGTCGTGCCGACCAATGAGGAAGCAGTCATCGCACGCCATACAGTCGAAACGTTGCTCGGACAGCTTTGAACCCCCAACGGAGGAATCATGCCCAACGCACACCGTCCCGATCCGTCCTCTTTTCTTGCCATGCCTGCGTATGGGCAATGGGCCAAAGGCTATGGCGTAATCGCCCACCAAGCGCGCACCAATGAACGGGTGCTTGCCATGGCCGAGCGTTTGGTCAGCCAAGGTCGCGTGCCAGACGCGGCCTTTGTATTCGATGTGTTGGCAGCGGCTGACAGGCTGGCCAACGCAGCCATGTGGTTGGTGGTGCACATGACGTATGCGCAGCGTGTGTACCTCGACGGCCGGCCGCTTCAAGTGGAGGACTTTAAAGTATCTCCGCAAGGCCACACAGGAGGCTCGCTCAACATGGTTCCTGCCTACGTCGGCTATCTGGCAGCGAATGCGCTCACGGGGCAGACCCGGGGCTGGCTGATGGGGCAGGGGCATTGCGTGGCGGCCATCGAGGCCGTCAATGTCCTGATCGGTAACGTGTCGCCCGGCCAGAAAGGGCGCTATACAGCCACGAATGAAGGCCTGAGCCAACTGGTACAGGATTTCTATTCGTATGCCATCACGCCCGAAGGCTTGCCGGGCGTGCCGTTGGGCAGCCATGTGAACGTTCATACTGCGGGGGGGATTTCGGAAGGTGGTTACCTCGGTTTTGCCGAGGTTCAGTATGTCCACATGCCATTGCCGGGCGAGAGCCTTGCCGTATTTCTGAGCGACGGCGCGTTTGAGGAGCAGCGAGGCGGTGACTGGGCCTCGCGATGGTGGCGCCCCTCGGACAGCGGCTATGTCATGCCGGTCATGATTATGAATGGCCGCCGCATTGACCAGCGCACCAATATTGTCCAGGAAGGCGGTGCCAACTGGCTCCTGCAACATCTGAGTCTCAACGGTTTCGACCCATTCGAAATCGATGGACATGATCCGGCCGCCCATGCGTGGGCGCTGCTGGAGATGGAGGACACTCTTGCTGCGTACGCGCGCCAGCATCATGAGGGGCAGCTGGATTACCCCTTGCGCTTGCCACACGCCGTCGCCACCTGCATCAAGGGTTTCGGCTTCCCGGGCGCAGGCACTAACCATGCGCATAATCTGCCTCTGGATCAGAATCCGGCCGTGGATGAGTCCGCCCGAGCAGAGTTCAATGAGGGCGCCGCACGTCTCTATGTCGATGTGAAAACGCTCGATGCAGCCAGAGCGCTTTTCAAACTGCATGGCACTCAAAATCGGCCACTGGAGCGCGATCACCCCTTGGTACGGCGTCACGTGCGTGCGCCTGTATTGCCAGCCATGCCGCAGTACCCCAAGGACGAAGCCATTTCCCCCATGCGGGCAATAGATGACGCATTTGTGGATTTGGTTGAAGCCAACTCCCAGCTGCGCGTGAGAGTGGGAAATCCAGACGAACTGCAAAGTAATCGTATGGTGCGCACTTTGGCAGTGCTCAAGCACCGGGTAGACAAACCCGAGCCTGGTGGGCTGGAGGCAGTGGACGGCGCGGTCATCACTGCTTTGAACGAGGAGGCGGTGGTGGGTGCGGCGCTGGGCAATAAAGGTGGGCTGAATATTGCCGTGAGCTATGAGGCATTTGCCGTAAAGATGCTGGGTGCTTTGCGTCAGGAAATACTCTTTGCGCGTCACCAGCGGGAAGCCGGCATAGCCCCGGCTTGGCTGGGAGTGCCTGTGATCATGACTTCCCACACCTGGGAGAACGGCAAAAACGAACAGTCCCACCAAGACCCGACACTTTGTGAAGCCCTGCTTGGTGAAATGTCAGACACCTCCCGGGTGCTTTTTCCCGTGGACGCGGCCACTGCGGTTGCGTCCTTGCAGTCGGTCTATGCCAGTCGCGGTGTCATTGGCGGGCTGCTGGTGCCCAAACAGGAAATGCCGCAAATCTTCGATGCGAGCTATGCCGCGCAAGCCGTGCGAGACGGCTTTGCCGTTCTGAACCCATTACAGGACGGTACGCGTATTCAGTTGCTTGCGGTGGGCGCGTATCAACTGGAAGAGGCCCGCCGGGCTGCGCAGGTTCTGGAAGAGGGCGGTTGCCCCGCGCAGGTGGTCGCCATTCTCGAACCCGGCCGTTTACGCCAGCCGCGTGACAAGATCGAGGCCGATTTTGTGTTGGAAGACGACGTTCTAGAACAGGCCTTCCCGGCCGGCGTGCCGCGTATCATTATTTCGCATAGCCGCCCCGAGCCCATGTTGGGTACACTGCGCCGCCTGGACGGCGGGCCCGAATCAACATTGGCCTTGGGCTATATCAACCGGGGCGGCACGTTTGATGTGCAGGGCATGCTGTTCGCCAACCGCTGTACCTGGGCGCACATTGTCGCTCACGCGTCCAAGCTGCTCGGGCATGAGTTGCAGCAGTTTCTGCCCAGTCGATTGCGAAGTGCACTGGAGGGTCGCGGTGACCCGGCAGACCTTTATCGTTGAGGCTACCCGATGACACATGGACTAAGTCTGCACTTTCTCGGTGCCGCGGGTACCGTGACGGGGTCCCGCAGCCTGTTGGAGGCAGGAAACCAGCGCGTCCTCATCGACTGCGGCATGTTCCAGGGCTTAAAGAATTTGCGACGTCGCAATTGGGAGCCGTTCCCCGTTGAATGCTCGTCGCTTTCAGCCGTGCTCCTGACTCATGCTCATCTGGATCATTCCGGCTACCTGCCGCGTTTGGCTCGGCTGGGCTTCAGCGGGCCTGTTTACGCCAGCTCTGCAACCGTCGACCTGGCGCGCATACTGCTGTTGGATAGTGCCGGCATCCAGGAAGCTGATGCCGCATTCGCAAACAAACATCAACTGAGTTCACATGCGCCTGCATTGCCGCTCTACACGATTGCCGACGCGGAGCGCGTGCTGAAGCAATTTCGCAGGGTGGAGCCGGGTGACTGGGTGGAGTTTTTACCTGGCTGGCGTGCACGTTGGAACAGCGCGGGCCACATACTCGGCGCATGCAGCATCGAAGTGGAACATGCTGGGCGACGTGTGGTTTTTTCAGGCGATATTGGACGCTACGATGATCCCATCATGATCGATCCGGAACCCATCCGGCGTGCCGACTACCTCGTTCTGGAGTCGACCTACGGCGACCGACTCCATACTGAAGAGAGACCCCTGGAGATTCTGCACGACCTGATCACTCGCACCGCTCAACGAGGCGGCACGGTAGTGATTCCCGCCTTTGCCGTGGGCAGGGTGCAGCTCCTGCTTTGGTATCTCTATCGTTTGCGCGGGTCAGGGCGACTGCCCGCGAACCTGCCTATCTATGTAGATAGCCCGATGTCCACCGATGTCACTGACATCTACCGCGACAACAGCCGTCTGCTCAAGCAGAACTACACCGAGCTGCAAGCCGCCTTTCAGATGCCCCGTTACGTTCGCGACGTGCAGGAATCCAAGGCCTTGGACATCACCCGCATGCCGAAAGTCATTATTTCGGCCAGCGGCATGGCTACCGGCGGTCGCGTGCTACATCATCTGAAGCACTATGCGCCCGACTCTCGCTCCACCATTCTGTTCGCCGGGTATCAGGCGGCCGGTACGCGAGGCGCCACCATGACCAGCGGCGCTGCCACCGTAAAAATTCATGGTGAATATATACCCATCCGGGCGGATGTCCATCACCTTTCCATGCTGTCGGCCCACGCAGACGCCGACGAACTTGTGCGCTGGCTGCAAGGGTTCGAAACCGCGCCCAACTGCTGTTTCCTTAATCATGGAGAGGTACAGGCCGCAGATACGCTGCGTCTGCGAATCAAGGACGAGCTTGGTTGGAGCGTCTTCATTCCCGAACACCTAGAGAAATTTTCCCTTCCATGAACGCTCTGCAAACGCGGGCCGACGAAAGTGCCATGTCGCCGCTCCGGGCGCGCCGCCTCCGCATCCACACTGTCCACGAGTCCGTGGTTTTCCTACGTTCGGACAGCCCTGTCTGTAAGGCAGAGGGGCTCGGCACACAGGTTCGTGTAGCAGTGCGTTCGGGTGCTAGAGAAATCATGGCCACCCTTTATCAGGTGGATGGGGACGCTTTGAGTGTGGACGAGGCGGGCCTGTCGGAGTCCGCCTGGCATCAGCTCGCCATTCATGATGGTGACCCGGTATCCATTCGTCATCCCCAGCCAGTCGATTCGTTTTCTGCCCTGCGCCGTCGCGTCTTTGGGCGACGGCTCGACGACACATCGCTGCGTATGGTGATCAGTGATATCGCAGGGGGCCGCTATTCTGATGTTCATATCGCTTCCTTCTTAGCCGCGTGCACCACGCTTCCGCTCGACTTGAACGAGACTCGCTCCTTGACTCGCGCCATGGTGGATACCGGTGTGCGGCTGGACTGGGGTGAGCCCATGGTCCTGGACAAACACTGTGTGGGTGGTTTGCCGGGTAATCGCACAACTCCCTTGGTGGTTGCCATCGTGGCGGCACACGGGCTGGTGATTCCCAAAACATCTTCACGCGCAATCACCTCGCCGGCAGGGACGGCGGACACCATGGAAACGCTTGCACCGGTAGATCTGCCCATTGAGCGCATTCGTGCGGTCGTGGAGAAAGAGGGCGGTTGCGTTGTGTGGGGTGGCGCTATGCAATTAAGCCCGGCGGACGACATCATGATTCGTGTTCAGAGGGCGCTTGATCTTGAAAACGATGGCCAAATGGTGGCCTCGGTACTGTCCAAGAAGGTCGCGGCGGGTGCCACGCATATCGTTCTCGATATTCCGATAGGCCCGAGTGCCAAAGTGCGCAGTGTTGCGGCCGCCGATCATCTGGAACGACTTATGACGGCAGTGGCGAACGATTTCGACATGCAGATGGTGGTTCACCGCAGCGACGGCCGGGAACCAGTCGGCAGGGGCATTGGTCCCGCCCTCGAGGCGCGAGACCTTCTGGCCATTCTCGAAGGATCGGCGGGCGCACCGCAGGACCTCACTGAACGGGCGTGCCAGCTCGCTGGCACCTTGCTGGAAATGGGCGGCAAGGCGGCAGCGGGCGAAGGCGCCGCTTTGGCGCTCCAGACGCTGAAGGACGGTCGTGCTCTACGGAAGTTTGAAGCCATTTGCGACGCCCAGGGCGGTCGGCGCGTGCCACCTGTGGCACCCTTAAAACAGACACTGCATGCCTCCGAGGCTGGACAAATCCACGCCATAGACAATCGTCGCCTGGCAAGGCTCGCCAAATTGGCGGGTGCACCGGAAACCGCCTGCGCGGGCGTGGAAATGCATGTCAGGCTGACAGATAAAGTCGACAGGGGGCAGCCGCTGTGCACCATTCATTCGGCCAGTAAAGGTGAATTGGAATACGCCCTGGCCTACGCAGAAGCGAACCCCGAGATACTTCTGCTGGAGCCCTTCTGACCCTTTTACTTATGGGCGTCGCAGCGCGACCACCAGGCCGAGCACGAACACCAGTACGAATACTGCTATGGCCCAGAACACATATTCCACGCCAAGCAATTCGACCTGAGCGTCCATGCAGGTGGCAAAGATGCCGAACAGCCAGGGAATGCCGGCGTCTAAGCCGCTCTCCACCATAAAGCGGTCTGCAAAGGTGCGGTCACAGGAAACCATTTGTGCCGCCACCGTGTATTGGTACCAGCCCGAAACTATGCCCCCGAGTGCGAGCAGGCCAGCGAGCACTCCCGCAATGCGGTGTGCTGATCCGACCAAACGACCGAATAGGATTCCTGCCCAGCATGTCACGGCAATGACGAGGAACAGCAACCGCTGAAATACACACCAGGCGCAGGGTGGCATATCAAAAAAATGCTGGGAGACCAGTGCAGCCGCTACACTGGCCACGCATAGCCCTGCGATGATATGAAGAAGATGGGTCGTACCGAGTTTCATAGGAAGAATATTCTGGTTCAGGGAGCGTCCAGAGCTGTCAACACGTCGCGCTCAAACAGCCGTTGCGCGCGGGGCGTATCGAGCTGCCCACCTTCAACGACAAAAATGTCCTCGACTCGGTCACCCAGCGTCATGATTTTCGCCATGCGCAGGTCCACCCCATGGGCGGCGAACACTTTTGCCAGACTGTGAAGCAGGCCAGGGCGGTCAGCCGCCGTGATGGAAAGCCGCCATGAGGCGCTCTGATCATCCGGTTGCAGCTCCACGCTGGGCACGATGGGAAACACCCTGGAGCGTCGTGAACGCTTGCGCCACATCCCTGGTTCGGGCCGCGCACGGCCGGGTTCCTGCAGACTGGCAGCCAGCCCGTGTTCCACGAGTGCTGCGTAAGATCGATAGTCGGCCTCGGGGTCTGGCAGCAGCACCACAAAGCTGTCGAGCGCCCACCCATGGTGGGTTGTATGCACGCGCGCGTCTTGCACGCTGTAGCGTGCATCGTCGAAGTAGCGGCAAATAGATACGAAGAGGTCTTCCCGATCTGGCGCATAGACCAGCACCTGCAAGGCCTCGTTCTGCCCGATCACACGCGCCTTGACGACCGGACTGGGAGAGTTGACGCGGTAGTGCAAGTGCCGCGTATGCCAGGCGATCTCGTTAGCCTCGTGACGCAGAAAATAGGCAACGTCCAACTGTGACCAGAAGGCATCGCGACTCTCGTCGCGCAGCCCCAAGCGCTGGATTTCATCCTTCGCTTCCTGTTTGCGTCGGGCCAAGACTGCGCCCGTATCCGGCTGGCTGCTACCCAGCGCTGCCAAGCTCAGACGATAGAGGTCTTCCAGAAGTTTGCCCTTCCATGAGTTCCAGACTTTAGGACTTGTTCCGCGGATGTCGGCCACGGTCAGCAGATACAGGGCTGTCAATCGCCGTTCGGTCCCCACACGTGTGGTGAACTCGGTAATGACTGCCGGGTCAGTGAGGTCGCGCTTCTGGGCAACCATCGACATGAGGAGATGGTGTCTGACCAGAAACTCGCTTAATTCCGCATCGTCGCCGGTAATGCCGTGGTCTTTGCAGAAACGGACCACCTCCAGCGCACCGAGTTCGGAGTGGTCGCCCCCGCGCCCCTTGGCTATGTCGTGAAATAGCGCAGCGACATAAAGCAGCCAATGGTTGTCAAAATCGGCGATCAGCTGGCTGGCCAGTGGGTTTTCCTGAGCGTGTTCCGGCATGGTGAACCGCCGCAGGTTACGGATCACCATCAAAGTATGCTGATCTACTGTGTACGCGTGAAACAAGTCGTGCTGCATCTGGCCAACTATCCGCCGGAAAACCGGCAGGTAGCGCGGCAGAATGTTCAGCATGGTCATCCGCCGCAAGGCATGGGTGATACCGCGCGGCTGCTGCAGAATCTGAATGAACTGGTGTCGGTTTACAGGATTGCGCCGGAACTGCGCGTCAATGTGACGTCGCGCATGCCACATGGAACGCAGAGTCTGTGCGGTCAGACCATGTAAATCGCTGCGTTCCTGCATGATAAGAAAGGCTCTGAAGATCAGTGCAGGATTGCGGTCGAACTCGTCATCGCGGCGCAGGGCCAAGCGCCCGCGTACGGCGGTGAAATAGTCATCGATGGGCTGGGACTGCTCCAAAGGTAATGGGAAAAGGCGCTCCTCGATGGTCTGCATCAGAATGGCATTGAGCTGACAGACCACGCGTGCCGCCCAGTAGTAGCGCTGCATCAGGAGTTCGCTGGGCCGTCGGGTCTTGGTGGCTGCGAAGCCATAAATTTCTGCCAACGCGGGCTGCAAGTCGAACAGCAGGCGGTCCTCGCGACGCCCCGTGAGCAGATGCAGTTCGACGCGCAGGCGCTTGAAGGCCAGTTCGGCTCGGCGCAGCGCACGCAGCTCGGAAGACGTCAGCCCTTGATTTCGGGCTATTTGCGCCCACGTCATGCCCATGCCTGCAGCTTGTGCCATCCATAAGACCACCTGCAGGTCGCGCAACGCCCCTGGAGATTCCTTGCAGTTTGGCTCGAGGGCGTACGGGGTGTCCTGATAACGGGCGTGGCGCTGCTGCATTTCAGTGCGCTTGGCCTGGAAGAAGCTGCGCGGGTCACGCTGCGCGTCCATGGCTTTGTGCAACGATTGCATGAGCTTTCGATCACCCTCCAGCCAGCGCGCTTCCAGGAGTGAGGTCTCAACGGTGACATCTGCCGCCGCCTCACGACTACAGTCTTCGATGGTGCGCACGCTGTGGCCGGGTTCAATACCGAGATCCCACAGGGCTGCGACAAATTGCTCGAGGCGCTCGGCCGCTTCTGGCGTAGGCGCTTCCCTCAGCAATATGAGAATGTCTACATCAGAATAGGGATAGAGCTCGCCCCGCCCATAACCGCCTACTGCAACAAGCGCCGCTCCAGGGGGAAGGGGGCACAGTGCAACGAGACCTTTGAGCGCGCGATCCGTAGCGCGGCGAAGACTCTGCAGCAGTGTTTCGGGCCTTCGATTTTCCCGGAACAGTTGTATGGCGTCGCGCCGGCTCTCAGCCAGCTGTTCTCGCAAGCGAGTGATGTCCCGGGTAAAGGCCATGGTTTAGTCGTCAGGCGTGCTGGAAACCTTTCACAAAGGCGGGAGGCTCGGGCATCTGAGGGGAAACGGTGAGCACTTCATAACCATTATCAGTGACGAGAATGGCGTGTTCCCACTGTGCCGACAGGCTGCGATCGCGCGTGACCACCGTCCAGCCGTCTGCCAGAGTGCGAATGTCGCGGCGACCCGCGTTGATCATGGGTTCTATGGTGAATATCATGCCTGGCTCGAGGCGCACACCACTGCCGGGTTTGCCATAGTGCAACACCTGGGGGTCTTGGTGAAACTGACGGCCCACGCCGTGTCCGCAATATTCGCGCACAACGGAAAAACCCGCGTTCTCGGCGTGCTTCTGGATGGCGTGGCCCACATCGCCGAGCGTTGCGCCAGGTTTGACCTGCTCAATACCCAACCACATGCATTCGTATGTGGTTTCCACCAGGCGACGGGCCAGAATTGACGGTTCGCCAATGAAGAACATGCGGCTCGTATCGCCGAACCAGCCATCCTTGATGATGGTGACGTCGATATTCATGATGTCGCCATTCTTCAGCACCTTGTCGCCGGGGATGCCATGACAGATCACGTGATTGACCGAGGTGCAGATGGAAGCGGGGAAGGGCGTATACCCAGGGGGGGCATATCCGACTGTCGCTGACTTCACGTCGAGAACATCGGTAATGTAGTCCATGCACAGCCGATCGAGTTCGCCTGTCGTGACACCAGCCTTTACAAATGGGGTGAGGTAATCCAGGACAGAAGCGGCAGCCTGGCAGGCGGCGCGCATCTTTTCAAGGTCGGCGGGGTCGGTAACAAGGGTACTCATGGTTTCTGTGCTGGCTTGGTGAAAAAATAGTAGAATTATAGGCTTTCTGGAATTTTGGCCTTACCCATTCTTGCAGCAACACGCTATTTGCGGCTCTATATGCGAGAAGAGGTACGGCAGGGAAGTCTCAGAAGCGCAATCCATGCTTTTAGTATGGTACAGGGTTTTGGAAGTGGTGTATGAAGCCGCTATTACAGACTCTGGGCGATTTGAAGCAAGTGTTTTAAAGCCGGAAATAGCATGCCCGCACCGGCCCAGCCCCTAGGGTGGTTCGTATGAACTGCCTTATGTGGAAGGCTGCTGGTGATGTGGCTTCCATGGTGGAAGCACAGGTGCGCCGGGGTGTCCGTCAGGCTATTGCCGAAGCGGATGACTTGCACCGGGTATTAGACCCAACCCTTGGAGAATATTATGTCCTTGATGCGCGAAATGCTGGAAGCCGGAGTTCACTTCGGTCACCAGACCCGTTACTGGAACCCGAAGATGGCTCCCTTCATCTTCGGCCAACGAAACAAGATTCACATCGTCAACCTCGAGCAGAGCGTTGTCAAGTATCTGGAAGCACAGAAGTATCTGCGTCAGCTGGCTGCCCGTGGTGGCAAGGTCCTGTTCGTCGGCACCAAGCGCGCAGCTCGCGAGCTCGTCGCCCAGGAAGCAGAGCGTTGCGGCATGCCTTATGTCGACAGCCGTTGGCTGGGTGGCATGATGACCAACTTCAAGACGGTCAAGACCTCCATCAAGCGCCTGAAGGAAATGGAAGCCCAGCAAGCTGAAGGGGCGACCGAGCGCATGAGCAAGAAAGAAGGTCTCATGTTCCAGCGCGAACTGGAAAAGCTGAACAAGTCGATCGGCGGCATCAAGGATATGAACAATCTTCCCGATGCACTGTTCGTGATCGACGTCGGCTATCACAAGATTGCCGTCGCTGAAGCTCGCACTCTGGGTATCCCCGTCGTTGCAGTGGTCGACACCAACCATTCGCCCGATGGCATCGACTTCGTGATCCCTGGCAACGATGACTCCGCCAAAGCTATTGCTTTGTACGCCCGTGGCATGGCAGATGCCATTCTTGAAGGCCGCGAGCAGGCGCTTAACGGCGTTGTCGAGGAAATCACCGAAGGCGAGGAGTTCGTCGAGGTCGAAGAGTCCGAGGAAGACGGCGAATAAGGCGGCAGACGCGCGAATTTCGCGCGTACGCGGGTGTCCGACGCTCTGCTCGGACACCATGCAATGCAATGAAGCTGCCCCGGTCCTGCCGGGGCGTGTTTTACCGAACTGGAGAAAATCGTGGCCCAAATTACCGCAACCATGGTCAAGGAACTGCGCGAGAAGACCGACGCGCCCATGATGGAATGCAAGAAGGCGCTGACCGAGGCCGACGGCGACCTCGCGCGTGCCGAGGAAATCCTGCGCGTCAAGCTGGGCAACAAGGCCAGCAAGGCGGCAGCGCGTATTACTGCGGAAGGTCTGGTCGGCCTGTACATCGCTGCTGACGCCAAGACTGGTGCAGTGGTCGAAGTCAACTGCGAAACCGACTTCGTGGCGAAGAACGATGATTTCATCGCATTCGT
>JAJUJD010000009.1 GCA_029267315.1 Alcaligenaceae bacterium | reverse complement strand
GAGATGAGTCTGCTCTTTCGAAACACCGTGCTGCGGCTGGCCAAACACCATGACTTCGCGCGCCGCCTGGTTAACAGTGGCCGGCTTTCCCTGCCCACCTTCTATACGCAGTCCAGCCTGAATACGCCTGATGAAGATGCGTTCTCACCTAGCCTGCCCGTTGGAGCCGTAGCGCCTGATGGTCCAGTGAGCCAGAACGGACACACCATCTGGTGGCTGAGCCGACTTGGGGGCGAATTCGTGGTGGCGATCTTCTGCAGCGAGAAGCTACCTGAAGCCGCGAGTCTGCAACAGCTCGCCAACCCGGGTTTCCAATCGATACCGGTACGCTGTATCCTCGTTGTTTCGCCCGAGCTTGAAGGAGACATCGAGCCGGGTGTGGAGTATGTGGTGGACCAAGATTCCATTCTGTCCAGCCGCTACGACGTGCGTACGGGCGCCTGCTATCTGATTCGGCCCGACCAGCACATCGCCGCCCGCTGGCGCGATGTCGACCCGGCAAGGATCAGCTCAGCCATGCACCGCGCTACCAGAACCCAGTAAGAGGTATGGCCATGTCACAACTGACCACGCAATGCAATTTCAACGTTCCAGACGAGTTCTATGAGTGCCTCATAAATGCGCACCGCGATCTCAGCACGAACGAGAGCAATGCCATGAACGCCGCCCTGGTGTTGCTGCTATCCAATCATATCGGCGACCTGAACGTTATATCGCAGGCGCTGGAAGAGGCACGCCGCTCCGTGCTGGCCGAAGCCTGAGCGCTCGCGGCCCGGCCGGCTCCCCTTAAAGCCGGCCTTCACCACAGCTGAACCAAGCAGGAATTTCAGGTACATGTCACAACTGAATGAAACACACGATCCATCATTGCTAAGCTGGGTCGAATCTGCCAACCGCCCCGGAAATGGTTTTCCAATCCAGAACCTCCCTTTCGGTGTGTTCCGCGAGAAGGGCGCTTCGGCTGCATTCCGCATCGGTGTCGCCATTGGCGATCAAGTTCTGGATCTCACCGCGCTCGCGGCTCAGAACCCCTGGAACGGTCTGGCCGCCGAAGCTTTGGCGGCTTGTACGGCAGATCGGCTCAATCGTCTGATGGCACTGGGCCAAGCACACTGGTCGGCGCTGCGCCTCGAGCTCTCACGCGCACTGCGCGCCGGTTCTCCCTTACAAACCACGCTTGAACCGTTGCTGGTTGGCCGTGATGCTGTAGAACATGATGTTCCCGCTCACATCGGTGACTACACGGATTTCTACATCTCCGTGCATCATGCCACTTCGATAGGCAAGCAGTTCCGTCCTGACAACCCCTTGTTGCCGAACTACAAGTGGGTGCCCATCGGCTACCACGGGCGCGCCTCCACCATTGGCGTATCGGGCCAGGCATTCCCACGCCCGGTCGGGCAAACACGCCCGGCCACGGAAGGGGGCACGCCCCAGTTCGGCCCTTGCCAACGACTGGACTACGAACTGGAACTTGGCGTTTTTATCGGCAAAGGCAATCCGCAAGGGCAGCGTATCAACATTGAAGACGCTGAATCGCATATTTTCGGGCTGTGCATTCTCAACGACTGGTCTGCCCGCGATCTCCAGGCCTGGGAATACCAGCCCCTCGGCCCCTTCCTGTCCAAAAATTTCGCCAGCACGATTTCCCCGTGGGTGGTGACCCTTGAAGCTCTGGCTCCTTTCCGCGAGGCTTTTCAGCGTCCCGAGAATGACCCGCAACCGCTGCCCTACTTGAGTTCTCCGGCGAACAAGGCGGCTGGCGCTTTCAACGTACAGATGGAAGTACTGCTAAGCACCCAGGCGTCACGGGCGAATGGGGAAGAACCGGCGCGTCTTTCCTCCAGCAATTTCCGCGATGCCTATTGGAGCATCGCGCAGTTGGTGACCCATCACACCGTCAACGGCTGCATGCTGCAAGCGGGAGACCTTTTCGGTACTGGCACGCTTTCCGGTCCTGGGGAAGGCGAACAGGCCTCGCTGCTCGAGCTCACCAGCAATGGGCCAATCACCTTGCCCTGGGGCGAACAGCGCCGTTTCCTGGAGGACCACGACGAGGTCATCCTGCGCGCGCAATGTAGCAAGCCCGGTTATCCAACCATCAGTCTGGGTGAGTGCGCTGGAACCGTGCTCCCAGCCGTGTGATCCCGTTCTCGGGGCCGGCAAAGTCGAACGCTGGAAGCTGCCGGCCCGGTTCCTTTCCCGTACTACAACACCTTGCCCGGGTTCATCAGGCCATCGGGGTCCAGCGCCTGTTTGATCCGACGCATCAGTGCCAGCTCGACAGGGTCCTTATAGCGGGGCAGATAATCCCGCTTGAGCTGGCCCACCCCATGTTCAGCACTGATGGAACCATGATAGGCATGTACACGGTCGTGCACGATGCCATGGATGTCCCCCTGCCGGGCTAGCAGTTCTTCTTCAGTAAACGCGGTGCCCGGCGCCACGTTGTAGTGAAGGTTGCCGTCGCCAAGATGCCCGAAAATAACGTGCTCCACGCCAGGGAAATGCTGTTGCAGTTCTGCGTTGGTAGTTTCCACGAAGTCGGCCATGCGCGAGGCAGGTATTGAGATATCGTGTTTGACGCTCTTGCCAAAGGCTTTTTCCGCCAGCGGTATGCTCTCGCGCAAATGCCATAGCGCCCTGCTCTGTGCCACGTTCTCGGCAATGACGGCATCAAGGATGAGCCCCTGCTCCAGGCAGCCACCGATCACGGCCTCAAAGCGCTCCCGCGCATGCTCCTCGCTTTCGCTGTCCGATAGTTCCAGCAGAGCAAACCAGGGCGCTTCGGCAGACGCGCCAGAAAACGGAATACGTTGTTCCGGGTAGATGCGCACCACACCCGCCAAGCAGTTGGCCGCAATGAGCTCAAAGCCCGTCAGGGCGGCTGCAAAGCCTTTGCGGGCAGCGGCCAGCACCGCGACGGCATCGCTTACGGAATTCAAGGCCACCAGCGCCGTACACTGCGCCACCGGCAAAGGGTAAAGCTTCAGGCTTGCTGCCGTGATGAAACCCAGGGTGCCCTCGCTACCGACATATAGATTGCGCAGGTCGTAGCCGGTGTTGTCCTTGCGCAGCCCACGCAGGCCATGCCAGATTTCGCCCTGTGGGGTTACCACCTCCAGGCCAAGCACCAGCTCACGCGTATTGCCATAGCGTAGAACCTGAGTGCCCCCTGCGTTGGTGGCCAGGTTCCCGCCGATGGTGCAGCTTCCTTCTGCGGCAAGACTCAAGGGAAAGAGCCTGCCTGCCTCGCGCGCGGCCTCTTGGACAGCCTGCAGTATGCAGCCTGCCTCCACTACCATGGTGTCGTTGTCAGTATCGACGTGCCGGATGGCATTCATGCGCGCCATGGAAATGAGCAGGGCCTTGCCCGAACTGTCAGGTGTGGCGCCGCCGCACAGGCCGGTGTTCCCGCCCTGCGGAATCATGGGCACTTTGTGCGCAACACACCACTTCACCACTTCCGCCAGCTCTTGCGGCGACGCCGGTCGCGCAACGGCGAGGGCCTCGCCCTTGTAGCGCCCGCGCCAGTCAACCACAAAGGGTTCGGTATCTGCACCGGTGAGTAGATGCTGCGTCCCCAGCAGCTGCTTGAGTTCTTCTATGGCGCCCATTTTCTTTCCTGCTCAATATGGGTTGTACGGATAGAAATCATTTTAGCCGCCGGATCCCGCCGCTCCCCACTGGCGCATCATGCGCAGAAAATTGTCGACTGCCGTGTTCTGCTGCCCGGGTGCCCTGGCCAGTAGAAGTTCGGCTTCTATCCCATCACAGTCCAGCAAGGGCAAATAATTGAGCGTGTCAAAGCGCGCACGGCTCAAATTGGCAGGGACAACAGCGCCGGCTATACCCGCTTCCACCAAGGCCAGCACGGTGGGAATCATGCTTTCCTGCACCACGTTTGGCACGACACCCGCCTTGCGGGCCAACGCCTGCAGAATTTCGCTGAAATAGCGCGAATTGTTGCGCGAATAACCCACCAGCGGATGTCGTAGCGCCTCCACCAGGGGCACGCCCTCTGGGAAGCGCGAAGCAAGGGGATGGTCACGCCGCACAGCAAGCACCAAGGGCTCAGCCAACACCCGTTCGGGCAGCAGGTCTGCATCCGCATAGGTGGGCCGCATGAGGGCAAGATCGAGACTGCCGCGACGCAGTGCGTCGGGCATTTCACTGGAATTCATTTCCGCCACTTCCACCGCCACCTTGGGATAGCTTTGTCGAAACGCGTACAAGCATGAAGAGAAAGCGGAATAGGCCGCACTTGGCGTAATGCCAATGCTCAGATGCCCCTGTTCGCCCCTGTGGACGCGCGCCACCGCCTGGCGGGCAGCCTCCATTTCGCGTTCAATAATGGCAATGCGGCGTTTAAGCTCTTCGCCGGCGGCGGTCAGCCGAACTGTCCGAGTGTTGCGCAGCAATAAAGGCGCCCCGAGTTCGGCTTCCAGCTTGCGAATGCTTTGGCTCAATGGGGGCTGCGTCATGTAAAGCCGCTCAGCAGCACGACCAAAGTGCAGTTCCTCCGCCACCACAGCAAAGCATTTCAACAGTCGGGCATCCAGCATAAGCGAGCGATTAGGTCGTATAACATCTTAATTTAAACATAAAATCGAATTAGACAACCTAATAACCGCTACCTATGATGGCAGAACGCGGGTCAATGGCAGCCGATTGCCGACCGCTTTCTCTTTGCCCGATTCACGAGGAATGCAATGTTCAAAATAACCAAGAAGTCGTTCATTACGGCACTGTCCGCTGTCGCGCTTGCCATTCCTGCGATGGCAGCGGCCCAAGATCGCTATCCGTCCAAACCCATCACCTTCATCGTGCCCTACGCCGCGGGCGGCAGCTCCGACACCCGCTCGCGCCAGCTCGCTCAGCATATGTCCGACACACTTGGCGTGCCCGTGGTGGTCGAGAACCGCCCCGGCGCGAGCGGCAACATTGGTACCTCGCAGATCGCCCGGGCCAAACCGGACGGCTACACCATTGGTCTGGGCAACTTCGCGCCCATGGCCATCAACAAGTCGCTGTATGGCGACGCCCTGCCCTACGACCCGGAAAACGACATCCAGCCTATCGCACTGATCGAGCGCGGTGGCATGGTGCTCGCAGTCAACACTCAGTCGCCCTACCAGTCGGCCGAAGAACTTCTGAAGGACGCCAAGGCCAATCCGGATAAGCTCAACTACGCCTCCACTGGGGCTGGTGGCGCCTCACACTTGATTTCAGAACTGTTCAAGCAACGGGCGGGCTTCGAAGCCATTCACGTTCCTTACCGCGGCGGTGCGCCCGCAGTGAATGACCTCATGGGCGGCAACGTCGATATGTACCTCGAACTCGCCAGCCTGTTCATCCCGCATCTGTCCGCTGAGACCCCTCGTATTCGTGCGCTGGCGATCTCCACAGAAGAGCGCATTCCCGCCTTGCCCAACCTGCCCACCTTCAAGGAACTGGGTATTGACCTCGTGGGTTCCAACTGGTTTGGCGTGGTGGCGCCTGCCGGCATTCCGGCCGACGTTCTCACCACACTGAACGAGGCCGTCAACAAGGCACTGCAGAACTCGGAATACCGCAAGGTCGTGGAGAGCCAAGGTGCAGAAGTGGCTGGCGGCACACCCGAGGAATTCAAGCAGTTCATCGAGAGTGAGTCGGCGCTGTGGGGCGAACTCATCCGCAAGCAGGGCATTACGGTGCAATAAGCCGGGCTATTGCACAACATGTTTGCTTCAGAACCTGACTACTCTGAACTCGCCACGCGTGACCGCGACATCCGGGCCTGGGCATACCTGGGGCCGGATGCTCCGGTCCCGACACCGCGGGGCTGCGTGACGCCTGCGCTGGCTGGGCTGCCCTTCGGAGTGAAGGACGTCATCGACGTGCGTGGCATGCCGACCGGGCACGGAGCCGCCCTGCGTGATCCGGTTCCGGCACGCTTTGATGCTGCCTGCGTGGCCATGCTGCGCCAGGCGGGTGCCTACCCAGTGGGCAAGACAGTCACGGCGGAGTTTGCCGTCATGGCGCCCGGCCCGACGCGCAACCCATGGAACCTGGAACACACGCCTGGCGGTTCCTCCAGCGGTTCGGCCGCCGCCGTTGCCGCAGGCATGGTCCCCATGTGCCTGGGCACGCAGACAGGCGGTTCCATTATTCGACCTGCTGCCTTCAATGGCATCGTCGGCTTCAAGCCCAGCGCAGGTTTGGTGCCGCGCACCGGCATGCTGGTCTTGAGCGACACCCTGGACACCATCGGGTGGTTCACGCGCGATGTTGCGCTGAGCCGGCAAGTGGCTGCTGTGTTTGCACAGCATACTCACCCCCACGGTAAATCTACTGACGCCCGGGCGGTCAAAGACACAGCCCGCACGGTTCCGCCAGCCGGTGACACAGCCTTGGCTGCAGGGCCGAATCCGCTCCCTACAGGTTTGCGCGTGGCCGTTTTGCCCGCCCAGCAGGTGGGTGATCTGGACAAGGAGGCGCTCGCCGTGCTGGAGCAGGCTGCGGAGGACCTCGCAGGTTGCGGTGCCCAGGTTGTAAGGCCGGACGCCGGGGAACTTTTCTCTACAGCCCTGCCGATTCACGGCGGGATCATGCAGTTCGAAGTGGCCCGTGGCCTGTTGCCGGTGCTGCAATCGGAAGAAACGGCACTGCGCTCGATCACGCGTGACTTCATCCACCAGGGGCTTGCGATCAGCGCGGCGGAACATGTGGAACTGTTGAGGCAGCGCGAACAACTGCGGGCCGAATGGCTGGAGCGACTGGGCGACTTTGACCTCGTTCTGACTCCGAGTGCGCCGGGCGCGGCCCCTCGGGGTCATGCCAGCACCGGCTCCTCTGTGTTCAACCGGACCTGGTCCCTTCTCGGCTGGCCGTGCGTGCACCTGCCGCTCACCCAGGCCGCCAATGGACTGCCACTGGGCGTCCAGTTGGTAGGCAAACCCGGCGGCGACCTCGCATTGTTGACGCTCGCTCAAACACTGCATGCCAGCCTGGACAGGCGCAACCACCAAGAGCCGCCCCTCGTGGGCTGAAAGACTACCCACCCGGATTCGACCCCGCCGTTGTGCCGGGTGGGCTGGCATCACATTCGCTGTCACGATATTATGGCCGCGCCGCAGCTTGCGGCGTCTACGATATTCAACGGCATGATTCCTGCCGCGCGCCATCGTTCCGACTCAACAGGATTTCACTCGTGACCAAACCATTGCCCTCTGCCGTCTTCAAGGCCTACGACATTCGCGGCATCGTCCCTGAACAGCTGAACCCCGACTTCGCCCGTTTGCTGGGGCGTGCCCTAGCCATCCAGGCCCGTACGCAGGGCGTGGACAGTCTGGTGATCGGCTACGACGGCCGGCTCAGCAGCCCAGCGCTCGCCGATGCACTTCACGCGGGCGCAAATTCGGAAGGGATGGACACTGTCGATATCGGCATGGTCCCCACTCCCCTGGTGTACTTCACCGCTAATGTGCAAGGCAGCGGCTCGGGCATCGCCATCACGGGCAGCCACAATCCACCCGACTACAACGGCTTCAAGATGATGCTGGCAGGCCGCACCCTGTATGGGCCTGACATTCAGGCATTGCATACCTTGATGGAATCACTGGTCGATGTTGCCCCGCAGGCTTCCCAGGAAGGGCAACGCAAGCCTTGGGACATCAAGCCGGAATATGTCCAGCGCATTGTGGGCGACCTGAAACTGAAACGCCCCATGCGCATCGCTCTGGATTGCGGCAATGGCGTAGGTGGCGTCATTGCGGAGCAGCTGTTCCGCGCGATCGGCTGTGAAGTTGACACTCTGTTCTGCGATGTAGATGGCAACTTCCCGAACCACCATCCTGACCCGGCAGACCCGCACAACCTGCAGGATCTCATCCGCCATGTGATGTCCAGCGACTGCGAACTCGGCCTGGCCTTTGACGGTGACGCCGACCGAGTCGGCGTGGTGACCAAATCAGGCCAGATCATCTGGCCTGACCGCCAGCTCATTCTGTGCGCTCAGGACGTGCTCAAGCGCGTGCCGGGGGCAACCATCATCTTCGATGTGAAGTGCAGCCGCCATGTTGCACGCGCCGTCAAGGCAGCCGGGGGCACACCGCTGATGTGGCAGACGGGCCATTCTCTGATCAAGGCCAAGCTGGCCGAAACGGGCGCGCCCTTGGCCGGCGAGATGAGCGGCCACATCTTCTTCAAGGAGCGCTGGTTCGGCTTTGACGATGGCCTCTACACTGGCACGCGCCTGCTGGAAATTCTGTCTGAGCATGCCGACCCCTCAGCCGTCCTGGAATCACTTCCCCAAGATGTTTCCACCCCGGAGCTCAAAATAGAGATGCAGGAAGGTGAGCCTCACACACTCATTACCACTTTGCAAAAAGAAGGCCGCTTCCCCAGTGCGACAGAGCTGATCACCATAGACGGTGTGCGTGCTGAATATCCTGACGGTTTCGGCCTGGCACGTCCGTCCAACACTACGCCGGTGGTGGTGCTGCGCTTTGAAGCAGAGACGCAGGAAGCGCTGGATCGCATCAAAGGCGAATTCCGTCAGGCGCTCGTGGCACTGAAGCCCGATATCACACTTCCGTTCTGAGCCGGCTCAGGTTTTCGGCAGTGAAGCAGGTTCATCCAGCAGTTGTGCATACACTGCTAGGTGAGCCTGCACCACTTTGTTGATATCGAAGGCCTGCTCGGCCAAGCGGCGCCCGGCCTCGCCCATGCCGCGTCGCCACGCCGCATCTTCCGCCAGCGAAACCACCGCGTCGGCCAATGCACGGGAATCGCGCACCGGCACCAGAATGCCGGTGACGCCCGGTTCAATGGCGTCACGGCAGCCCGGCACATCGGTTGTCACGACCGCGCGACCACACGCGGCGGCTTCGACCAGCGAGCGCGGCAAGCCTTCGCGGTAGGAAGGCAGTACGGCAATATGAGCCTGCTGATAAAGTTCGGCGATGTCTTCCCGCTCTCCCAGACATTCCACAACACCTTCCTGTTGCCAGCCATGAAACTGTGCGTCCGTAATGCTGGCCGGGTTGCCTGGGTCGGGTGCGCCGACCAGCAGCCAGCGCAGCCCAGTGGGATGCCCCGCCGTCAGCCGGGCGGCTTCAACGTATTCGAGCACGCCTTTATCTTTGAGGAGGCGCGCCACCATGATGGCCACCGGCGGCCCCTCCGGTTCTGGGACTGGAGCATAGGCGGAGAGGTCTACCCCGGAGCCCCGGATCATTACGGACTGCCCGGCCTGCACCACGCCGGCGCGCCTGAGTTCTTCCCGATCGCTGTGGTTCTGGAATATGACGCGACTGTTCCGGTGTCCCAGGGCCAGCCGATATAGCACCGTCGCCGCCATGCGCAGGGGATCAAACCCCTTTTCTTTGCGCATGAAAATGAAACCCAAACCCGATACCGCGGCCACATAGGCAGGCACTCCAGCCAGCCTCGCTGCAATCCCGCCATAGAGCACTGGCTTAATGGTGACGGCATGCACAAGTTCCGGCTTCAAGTTGCGGAATAGTTGCCAGAATGCCACCAGGCTGCGCAGCTCCTGCACGGGTTGCCGGCCACTGCGGGTCATGGGCACCACATGGTGTGTGAAACCGTGCTCACGGATCATGGCAACAGAAGGCCCGTCCATGGTCGCGACGTGCACTTCGTAACCGGCAGCGCGCGCGCCCAGTGCAATCGGCAGGCGGTGGGAGAGGAAGAATGCCGGGTTGTTCACCAGAAACAGAAGCCGGGGAGCTCCCCGAACAGCTGTGTCGAAGCGCGCAGCTGAATCGCTGCCACCCTCTGATGGGACGGCACCAGCCGCCTGGCTGCCGGTGCCCTGCCCCGTTCCTAGACCCCCTTCTGCGGCAAAGGCACGCGGCCACGGCGCCGGGAAATCCGCTGCCAGCCGCGCCCAGACGTTCTGGTAGCGGTTGCGCATGGTTTCCAGCCCAAAATTGTCTTCAACGTGTCGGCGACCCCGGTCGGCCCGCGCCTGATATTCCTGACGCCCTTCAGCGGAATCCAACAAGGCGAGTGCGCCACTTACTGCCTGAGCCAAGGCAGCCGGTTGACGCGGCGGTACCACCCAGCCTGCCTCGGCGGCAATGCGCGCTGCATCGCCGACATTGGTCACGACGCAGGGCAGGCCTGAAGCCATGGCTTCTGCCACAACATTGGGAAATCCTTCAGCGCGGCTGGATAGTACATAAATATCCAGCGCAGGCAGTATGCGAGAGACATCGCTGCGGCGACCCAGCAGCAGTACGCGTTCAGCCACGCCGTGCCTGTTGAGCAAGGCGGCCAGGTCTGGGTTCGTGGCCTCCATACCCTCCCCCACGAGCACGCATTTCACGGAGGGGTGTTGCTTTGCTGCAAGGGCTAGCGCCCCCAGCAGGGTGTCGTGGTCTTTGAGCGGATTCCATCGCGCCACACTTCCAATGAGGGGAGTGTCTGGGGCAATACCCCAGTCGCGCCGCATTTCTTCCCGCACCAGCGGATCAGGGCCCCAGGCGGAAAGGTCATAACCGTTGGGAATGACAAGCATGCGGTCGGGGTCGTAGCCGAATTCGCGATGGCGTCTGGCGGCCTCTTCGGCGCAAGCTACGATGACGCCGGGTACCCAGCGCGAAAGCCGGGCGCAAGCCCACGCAATGGCTTGAGCACTACGGCTGCCGTGCTGAAGATCCGCCCCGGAGTTGCGTATACCCCAAGCCAATGCCTTGACTCCGGCGAACCGCGCTGCAATACCGCCGACCAAGTCTGCATGGTACATCCAGGTCTGCACGACATCAGGGTGCAGGCTGCGCAGCAAGCGCAGCAGCTGCCACGCCCCTTTGGCGGCCGCTATGGCGGAATCCTTCATGTGCAGGGCGTGAACAGATATGCCCGCCTGGCGCAACCTTTCGCCAAACACGCCTTCGTCGCCCATCGAGATAACGGTATGCACCGATTGTTGGCCGGGTGCCGTCACCAAGCGATGCAGAACAGTTTCCGCACCGCCCTGCCCAAGGCCGGTGATGATATGAACCACGTGTAGAGGACGAACTTCGGCTGTCACGATACGCTTATCCTGTATTCCTTCACTTCACTTCAGAAAAAAGGCGGTCCCAATGAACAAGGACCTGCTCCAACCCGAAACGTTCCCTTACGCTGCGCGCGCCTTGTCGCGCCAACACTTGCCGCGCTTCCGGGTTGCCCATGAGGTCTGATAGGGCAGCCTCGAGAGCTGCTTCGTCGTAAAGCGGAACGAGCCGCGCCACTTGCCCGTCGAGCGTGATTTCACGAGGCCCGCTCGGGCAATCCACGCTGACGCAAGGCAGGCCCAGTGCCATGGCCTCAATCAGAGCGTTGGGAAAGCCTTCCACCTCGGACGTTAGTACGAACAAATCGGCGGCCTGTAACTCTTTCCACGGCTGCTGCGTGCGCCCGGGCAGCAACACGCGGTCACTCAAGCCGGCGCCATCAACCATGGCTTGCAGTTCCGGGCGTAGTGGCCCGTCGCCCCAGATGACAAGTTCCCATTGCGGAAAGCAGGCGGCAAGACGTTCGAACACGGTGATGAGCGGACCAAACCGCTTGGATGACACGAAACGGCCCATGGCTACCAGCCGCTGACGCCCCGAAGCGGCGGGCTCCCGGCTTTCCGGCAGGGGAAGGTCCGGCGGAAGTGGATTGGGCACCACGGCCAGCCGTTTCATGTTGGGAACCAGCTGCTTCATGGCGCTGACGCTGCCTTCCGCCTGAACGGTGACCATGGAGGCATGCGGGTATAACAGGCGGCGCAGCCGCTGCAGCCCTGAGGACGCACTGCTGCTCACGGCGGGGTTGGTGCGTTCGCAAACAATGATAGGAACGTTCAGGCCGCGAGTGGCCATGAGCGCCATGACATTTACATTGGTGAGAAAGGACACAATGACGTCAGGCTTTTCCTGCTTGACCAGCTTGCGCAGCGCCCGCAGCTTCACCAGGGGCACCAGAGGTGTCTGCGCCAGGCGGCCAAGGTGGTCCGCCAGCCATGTCAGCTTCACATCCGGGTGCAGGGGATAGAACAGCTTGCCTTTGCCTGTGAAGGTGGGCACGAGGGTCACTCTGTGCCCATGCTGCACCCATCCGCGGCTGAGTGTGGCCGCCACGCGCTCGGCGCCGCCCGCGTGCATGGAACTGACCAGCAAAAGAATGTTCATGCTAGTGGTTGGCTCCCAGTATTGGACTTCCGCGCATCCAGCCATGCCTGGAACATTAATATGCTCCACAAGTGCTTGCTCCAGTCATAGCGGCCAGCCAGATGCTCCTGCCATTTGAGGCGCACGGCTTCAGCAAGAAACACGCCATCTTGATGGAGACGACTGGCGTCAAGCAGTGCCTCTGCCCAATCTCGCAGTGGCCCGCGCAACCACTGAGCCAGAGGCACGGAGAAACCTTTCTTGGGTCGCTCGATAAGTTCTGACGGCACATAACGGTACAGCAGCTGCCTAGGCAGCCATTTCCCCTGGCCGTCGCGTACCAGATATTCGGGGGGCAAGGCACGCGCAAAGTCGTGCACGTGGTGATCCAACATGGGAACGCGGGTTTCCAGACTCACTGCCATGGCGGCGCGATCCACCTTCACCAGAATGTCGTCAGGCAAGTAGGTGTTGACGTCCAGCCGCATCATGGTTTCGAAAAGATCGGTCTCTGGTGCTTCGTCAAAGACGGTAAGCGGCAAATGCGGGTTGACAAGCACTTCGGCGGGGTCACGCCAGTATGTCAAAAACTCGCGATAGAACAGGCCTGCGTGAGGCGCGCCCAACAGGGTTGCCAGTTTCTGCAGATGGTCGCGCCGGCGGCTTTGTGGAAGCATGCCTGCCACACCATGGAGGGAGGCGGCAGCCGGTTTGCGCATCCAGACCGGCAATTGTTCTCGGCGTTTCCACCATTGCGCCGTACGGAAGTAGCGCGAGTACCCGCCGAACAGCTCGTCTCCCCCATCGCCCGACAACGCGACCGTCACATGAGACCGTGCCATGCGCGTAACGAGCATGGTAGGAATCTGCGAGGAGTCTGCAAACGGTTCGTCGTAAACATGTGCCAGCATGGGCACAGCGTTCAGGGCATCGCGGTCACTGACAGTATGTTCGGAGTGGTCCGTGCCCAAGTGGCGCGCCACGGCCGCAGCGTACGGTGCTTCGTTATAGCGTTCGTCTTCGAAGCCAATGGAAAACGTCTTTACCGGCCTCTGGCTATGCTTCTGCATGAGCGCAACCACGAGTGAAGAGTCCACGCCTCCGGATAGGAAGGCCCCCAGCGGGACATCGGCGATCATCTGCCGTCGCACTGCTGCACCCAGCACCACCTCAAGCGCATCTACGGCTAGTTCCGCACTGGCGTAGGCTTCGCCAACGGCTTCAGGCTGCTGCTCTCTGGCATTGGCAGACCAATAAGAGCGCTGTACGGGCATCTCGCCCAGGCGCCGTTGGTTGTCCCGCAACTGCAGCCAGCACCCTGGCGACACCTTGGTAATTTGAGGGTAGATGGACCACGGCGCGGGAATATAGTTATGCCGTAGCAACAACGAGAGCGCGCGCGGGTCGGGGCGTGTATCAAGGCCCGGTATCCTTTCCAGCGCCTTGAGCTCAGAGGCAAACACAAAGTTCTTGCCGATGAAGCCCGCGTACAGGGGCTTCTCGCCCATCCGGTCACGCATCAGGCTGAGCGTGCCGTCTTCACGGTCCCAGAGCGCGATGGCAAACATGCCGATGCTTGCATCCAGCGTGCGTTCCACCCCCCAGGCGGCAAAGCAGGCAAGCAAGGTCTCGGTGTCGGAATGCCCGCGCCAGGACGGTGCCCGGCCTTCTGCCTCAAGCGCATCGCGCAGGTCAAGATGGTTGTAGATTTCCCCATTGAGCACCAGCACGAAGCGCCCGCAGGCAGAAGTCATGGGCTGACTGCCTGCCGCACTGACGTCGATCACGGCAAGCCTCACATGGCCCAGGGCAAGCCCAGCCTGCTCGTCTTCCCAATAACCCCGGGCATCCGGCCCGCGATGCGCAATAGCCGAGCAGGCCGTTTCAAGCAGCTCGCGCTTGTGATGCAAAGATCCCCAAATTCCGACGAGCCCACACATAGCTGAATGCCTCCCTCAGCCGGACGTCCGTTTTCAACGAAAGCCGAACAATTGATTCCACATCGCCATGATACGCGCCGTGCTGAAGCGATCGCGTGCGTCGATAGCGCGCCGCGCCAGCCGTTCCCTGCGCACGGGATGTGCCATGAGATCGGCCAGATGAGCCGCCAACGCTTCGTCGTCCTCAACCGGCGTAACCAGTACACCGTCAATGTCATGACGAATGATCTCGCGCGGCCCCGTATCGCAGTCAAAGGCGATGACAGGCAAACCGCTAGCCATGGCTTCGATCAGCGTGTTGGACAAGCCTTCAACGCGTGAACTCAACACGTAGAGGTCCGAATCACCGTACCAGTCACCCAAATTACCAACGCGACCAGGTAGGCTGACTCTATCTTGAAGTTTGAGCTCGGCTACCTGTTGTTCCAAAGCCGGGCGAAGCTCCCCTTCCCCCAGAATGACCAGATCCCAGTTCGGAAAAATATGTGCGATCTGCTGGAAGGCCCGCAGCAAGACGTCAAAGCCCTTGTGTTCATGCAGGCGTCCGACCGCCAGCAGTCGGCGGCGTCCTTCCCGCACAGGCGGTGGCACCTGCGGCTCACCCGTTTCCAGCGGCCAGCGCACGGCATTAGGAATGACACATACCTTGGAGCCGGGCACATTTTCCTCCAGCCAGTCCGCCGTACCGGCCGTCAAGGCCACCACGCTATGGGCCTGAGGGTAAGCCCAGCGCCGCATCTTCTGCCAGATGGCGGGGAGTTCCTGGGAAGGAGGATGCGTGTGTTCCGTGGCAATGACCCGGCAGCGCAGGCGTCGGCCCGCTGCTATCGCCAGAACGGAAGAAGTCGTCATCATTCCCAGCACCACTTGCGGCCGCAGCTTGCGTATCAGCCTGCGCAGTCTGAGAATGCGGCGCAGGTTGACTAACGCCGCGCCAATCTTTCCACTGCTCTCACCGGCCAGGCCAAGCACCCGTCGGTCCACCCCCTCCGGAACGGTGTACGCGTCAGTGTCCGGGCCGCTTTGCGTAACCAGGGTGACTCGGCAACCCTGAGCCAACCAGTAGTCGCACATGTCCACCGCCACACGCTCAGCCCCTCCTCCACCAAGGGAATGGATCACGATCATTAAATGCGCTTGTTCAACCGGGTAATTCAACTTTTCACCTGAAAACATCATGAAGTGACTGACACAGCCGGCCGCCGTAAAGCCACGGCCGTGTAGCAGGCATAAGACAGCGCGTACATCAGGCTGGTTGCCAACATGATGCCATGTACGCCCATTACGGGGGCCAGTACGAGATTGAGCCCCGCCTTGAGCAAGAAATTGGCCACGGCAATTCCTGCCATGATGCGATAGCGGTTCTGGCTGGCCAACAACTGCACCAGCACCAGCACACCAAAATAGAAAGGCATCTGTAGCAGGCCCCAGCGAAGAACCTGCGCCACGGTTTGAGTATCCTCGGCCATGAAGGCTCCGCGTTCGAACAACAGGCTTACCATCCACGGTGCCAGCCACCAGCCCACCAGGGTGACCAGTGCACCGCCCACCCCCATAAGCATGGACCACTTAAGCGCGATCTTGCGTGCGCGTTCCGCATCGCCGCGTCGCTGCACGTCGGCCAGCACGGGCAGGGCCGCACGGCCCACCGATGCGGCGCCCAGGCCCAGCAACAAGGAAAGGAGACGACTTGCGTAGCCCAGTGTCGCATTGGCATTGGCGCCCAGATTCGCCGCAGTGTACTGGTCGATTGGGCCGACGAAGCTCATGGCCACCTGTCCCACCAACATGACCCCTGCCGCCTTGACCAGCTCCGGCCAGTGCTCGGAACTGAATCCCAGCCGCGGTGCACCGACCCGGCCATCTGCCCGGGCCGCCAAGTGCAATAACCAGATCGACTGGACGAAATAGCCGATCAATGTCCCCCACAGCAGCGGGCCCACATCCGGCGCTGTGAAAGCCAGCATGACCCAGACCAGGATCACCACTGCGGGCACGCTGTCCATCAAAGTATTGATGTAGCGTTCGCGCGCACGCAGACGAGCTGCACTGAGCCCGGTCAGCAGGGTAAATAGGGCGGCAGGCGCGAACGCCAGCGTGAGCTGCGAGCTCATGCGCCGCGTTTCAGAGTCCAGCCCTGCGCCGGCGAAATCCAGCACCCATGGCCAGGCAACGTAGGTTAGCGCCGCCAGAAGTAGGCCGAGCGTCAGCACCCAGCCATGTAATTCCGCCAGAAAACGGCGCCGCAGGGCGGCATCATCATCGCGAGAGCGAACCAGAACGGGGATCAATACGACCGACAGGGCGCCCACAATGGTAATGGGCAGCCAGTTGGCCAGCGTCATGGTGAACTGGTAGGCGTCGACGACCTCGCTCACCCCATAGCGGTACGCGACGGCCATTTCCTTGAGCGCACCGGCCGCCTTCCCCAGCAGGAGAAAGACGGCCACGCGGAATGCTCCGGAAAAGATGCGGCGATGATCGGAATGCAGCCCCGAATATCGGGATTTAAGGAACTTCACCTGCCGCGGCCCGTGATCAGCTCAGAAAGGCGGCGTACCAGGGCATGGCGGCCTTCAGACCAGCATTGATGTCGTACTGCGGCGCGTAGCCCAACAGCCGGCCCGCTTTGCCGATATCCGCCTGGGAATGGCGAACGTCACCCTGCCGGAATTCACCATGCCGCGGCGGGCGGTCGTACTCAATACCCAGCGCACGCAGGTTCTCTGCCAGATACGCGAACAGCTGGTTGAGCGTCGTGCGGCCACCATAAGCCACGTTGTACACCTGGTTCATGCCCTCTTCATTCGCCAGTGCGGCAAGAATATTGGCCTGGACGACGTTATCGATATAGCAGAAGTCCCGGCTGGTTTCGCCGTCGCCATTGATGATCACTTCTTCGTTACGAATCATGGCGGCTATCCAGCGCGGAATCACGGCCGCGTAAGCGCCATCGGGGTCTTGCCTGCGGCCGAATACGTTGAAATAGCGCAGCCCCACTGTGGGCGTGCCATACGCGCGAGCGAATACGTCGGCGTACAGCTCGTTCACATACTTGGTGACGGCATACGGCGAGAGGGGCCTTCCGATGGCCTCTTCCACCTTTGGCAAACCTGGATGATCGCCATAGGTGGAGCTTGATGCGGCATACACAAAGGAACGCACCCCCGCGTCGCGGGCCGCGACCAGCATCCTGAGGAAGCCACCTATGTTCACTTCGTCGGTAGTCACCGGATCTTCCAGAGAGCGGGGCACGGAGCCCAGTGCAGCCTGATGCAGAACATGGTGCACACCTTCGGCAGCCCCGTGACAAACTTCCTGATTGCGGATGTCCCCTTCTATGAAACGGAAGCGCTTCCAGGCGTCCGGGCCTACTTTCTCAGCCACTTCATCCAGATTGTGCTGGTATCCAGTGGCAAAGTTATCCAGGCCGACCACTTCCTGCCCAGCACTCAGCAAGGCCTCCACGAGATTGGAGCCGATGAAACCGGCGCAGCCGGTCACCAGCCAGCGTCGCGGTTGCGCCTGCAAGGCTGCCATGGCTTCATGAAAGGCCGTTGCGGCGCTTGGATTTGTCGTCATGTTCGAACTCATTTCTTGAATGCTCACAGGCGCAGGTCGGCCTCATCGGCCGTCAGCACGTACTTCAGGTCGTATAAAACATGTTCGGGCTTGCCCAGCGCCCGTATGCGACTCGCACCCATGTCGCAGAACTCAGTGTGGGCCACGGCAAGAATAATTCCGTCGTATGCACCTTGCGCGGGTTCCGATACCGGTGTGATGCCGTATTCCTGCATAGCCTCTTCGGCATCCACCCAGGGGTCGTAGACGTCGACATCAATGTTGTATTCGGCCAGCTCTCTGACAATATCAACGACCCGAGTGTTGCGCAGATCGGGACAGTTTTCCTTGAAAGTCAGACCCATCACCAGTACACGGGAGCCTTGAACCTGGATTCGGCGCTTGGTCATGGCCTTGATCAGTTGCGAAACAACGTAGCCTCCCATGGCGTCGTTGAGACGCCTCCCCGCAAGGATGATTTCGGGGTGATAGCCGATGCTTTGCGCCTTGTGCGTCAGGTAATAAGGGTCAACGCCAATGCAATGCCCGCCCACCAGTCCCGGCCTGAATGGCAGAAAATTCCATTTTGTCCCTGCAGCTTCCAGTACTGCCTGGGTGTCAATGCCCAGACGATTGAAAATGAGGGCCAACTCGTTGATCAGGGCGATATTGACGTCCCGCTGAGTATTCTCTATGACCTTGGCGGCTTCAGCCACACGGATGGAAGGCGCTTTGTGGGTGCCGGCGACAATGATGTCGGCATACAGGCTGTCCACAAGGTCTGCCACTTCAGGCGTGGAACCCGAGGTGACCTTCCGGATGTTCGTCACGCGGTGGTTCTTGTCGCCGGGGTTGATCCGCTCGGGGCTGTAGCCGGCGTAGAAGTCCTCATTGAAGCGCAGGCCGGACACGCTTTCCAATACGGGGACGCAGACTTCCTCTGTAGCGCCCGGGTATACCGTCGATTCGTAAATGACAATATCACCCCGCTTCAAGACACGGCCTATGGTTTCGCTGGCTCGAACGAGCGGCGTGAGGTCCGGCTGCTTGTATTGATCGATGGGTGTGGGCACCGTCACAATGAATACATTGGCCTCTGCCAGTGACTCCGGGTCATGCGAGTAACGCAAATGTTGGGCCGAAGAGAGGTCGGCGTCTTCCACCTCAAGGGTGTGGTCATGCCCCGACTTCAGCTCCTCGATGCGGCGCTTGTTGATATCGAAGCCCAGCACCGGGCGCTTCTTGCCGAACTCCACCGCCAGCGGAAGGCCTACGTAGCCAAGGCCGACCACGGCCAGTTTCACGTCTTCGATTCGCAACATTTTTCTCCCTTTGCGTAATCCATAATTGCCGCCGCTACGCGTACGTCTGCGCAGCCTGCACTGCATCAGTCAATGTTTGCCAGTGTGACGGCGGTGATAATCGCGCCCGAGCGACGGCAGCAGCAGCCATGACGGCCGTCGCCAGGAAACGAGCCTCGAGTACAGCCAGATATAAACCCAGCAGAACACCGCTATGCTGCCACAGAGTATCCAGGTGTTGTCCCACCAAATGGTTGCCGGAACAAGGCCGATCAACGCCAGCACCCATAGGTAGGGTGAGGTCATGGCATTGCACAGGGCCGGTACGGCATGCCGCCGATCTCGGCTAAAGGTGACACGTACCAGCCGCCTGAATACGAGCTGATGCAGATGCAGGGCATCTGGCTGATCCACGGGCACCCCGCGTTTAAAACGCCTGCGCCAAATGGAGAACATGGTTTCGAAAACCGGATAGAACAGTACTGCCAGGGCGTAGAACGGCGAGACACTAGGATTGCGCACCACCAGCTGAACAGCTAGTTCGGCAAGCATGAAACCCAGAAAATAGGCCCCACCGTCGCCGAGGAAGACGCGACCGAAGGGGAAATTCCAGACCAGGAACCCCAGAGTGGCCGAGGCCAGGGCTGCAGAAATGAGAAAGATAGGGATATCCTGAACCTGCAGTGCAACCAGCGATAGGGACAGGGCCATGAGCGTGGCAATCATGCCGGCCAAACCGTTCATACCGTCCACAATGTTCAGTGCATGGGTGCATCCGCCCACGGCCACCATGGTGAACACCAGGGAGACCGGCCAATACGACAGGATCCAGTCCGCCCAGTCCAGACCTACCCGGGAGACGCCGCCCAGCAACCACCACGCGATGGCGGCTGAGATGAATGCGGCGAGCAGACGCTTGCCCGAACCAACGTCCTTGGTGATATCTTCAAGCAGGCCCGCCACAAAAACCGGCATGGCGGCAATGAATAGCACTGGCCAGAGCCAAGTGAGAGTCATATTGCTTGGACCAAGCACCAACAGACCGGCCAGACTCCCTGCCACGACGGCCAGCCCGCCCACGCGAGGCGCGGCGCGCACATGCATGGCTTGCGGTTTCTTGAGATCGGAATCCCCCGTAAAAACGCCATGCCAGCGCTCCGAGGCGACGATGAGTCCCCCGACCATGAAGGCCACAATACAGATGTAGAGCCAGGTTAACGAACCCCAGAAATGAGGCGTAGTCACAAATTCCCCGTTCAGAGAGATGATGAGTGTGAAAAGCGCTGAACGAGGCACCCAGTGTGCAAGGCACATGCCTATTGCATGGGCGACTGTTCAGCGCGAACTTAATTATCGGATGTTTTTGTAACCGCTACGCTCAGGACCAAGAAACAAATGCAACAAAAATATAGCCTGAATCAAGGCGCTGCGCCGATCGTCCGTTTGGTGTAGTTCTTCTGAACGCCGAAATTCTGCGAAGCAATTGTTCGAGTGAATGGAGAGCGCCTGCCCTCATCACCCACGCCTTCGAAAAATCCAAAAAAAAAGCCCGAGATCAAAAGATCTCGGGCAAAATCCACCAAAGGAGGAGGGTGGAGGAGACAACCTTGGCATGTCGGGCTACCAGAGCATATTTGCTCGAGACCGCGTGACCGAAAAACTAATCACGTTTCGACATCCGATAACTGAAGTTTATCGCAGCAGTTTGTGCATTGCAAGAACTTTTTTGCTGCACTGCCACATTTTAATGTGTCTAAATGTTTCAAATGTGGCTTTTCCGCACAAACCAGAATCAGCGCAACTAGCGATAACCCTTAGTTAGGTAAATATTAACACCATCCTAGGGAAAACGCTAGTGTTTTGATCAAATTCTGTACGCAGTCGTTGTCATGACCTTGGACATGAAACGCATGGCCAGTTTGACTGGGCTTGGAAGCCCCACAGCGCCGTGGTTTTCCGCCGTGGTCCGGTGTTGTATTTCGTCATCGCGCATTTGCTCGACTATTCGGCGTGAACGTTCATCTTGCGGCGGCAGTTGCTCCAGATGATTGTCCAGATGCTGTTCCACTTGCCTTTCGGTTTCTGCCATAAACCCTAGGTTGTATGGCACGCCCGCGCGGCTGGCCACTGCACCTAGGGAAAATGAACCCAGGTACCACAAGGGGTTGAGCAGACTGGGCCGGCTGTTGAGCTCCTTCAGGCGCTCATTGCACCATACAAGATGATCGACCTCTTCGTCGGCAGCTTTGTATAGGACATTGCGGATTGCTGCGTCGCGACAGAACAAGGCCTGCCCCCGGTAGAGTGCTTGCGCGCAGATCTCCCCGACGTGGTTCACACGCATCAAGCCTGCGGCGTGCTGCTGCTCGGCCGGACTGAGTGCTTCTTCAGTGGCGTTAAGGGGCTTCGGGCCCGCGGGGTTGGGGCGCCCTGCCTGTGCGGAGCCGTCGAGCACTTGCAGCGCCTTGCCCACTTCCGCCAGGATATCCTCCAGCGGGTTGCTGCGACGGACAAAGCCGGAGTGACTGTAGTTGCTGCTGTGTTCGACCATTTTTTCACCTCGAGTTGAATCTTGGACATCTTATTTTCCCACAGGTGCCGAATTAGGCCAGATGGGCGAGAATCTCTTTGCCGGCATGCCGGCCGGTGAACGTATTATCATTACTCATTCCCCTCTTCATCCTGACAGGAATCAAGTTATGCAATGCACCATCGACTGGGGCGGCCCCGAAGGCATGCTGTTCGTAGCGCGTACCGGTAGTGGCCACGTCGCTGCGATGGACGGAGCCCCCGAGGGCGGCGGCAATAACCTTGCTCCACGCCCGATGGAAATGATGCTGGCCGGCGCCGGCGGCTGCGCGGCTTACGACGTAGTGCTGATTCTGCGTCGCGGCCGCCATGAAATCACTGGCTGCCAAGTCGAGTTGGACGCTGAACGAGCCGAGACCGACCCAAAGGTCTTCACGCGCATACACTTCACCTTTACGGTGACCGGCAAGAACTTGCCGCCGGCAGCCGTGGAGCGGGCAGTGAAGCTCTCTCACGAGAAGTACTGCTCCGCCTCGGCCATGCTGGGCCGTACTGCGGAGATCACACACTCCATCAATATCGTCGAGGCCTGACGGCCACCGGTAGTTTTGCCATGCAACAGTATGAAAATCTGATGCGCCATGTGTATGTGCATGGCGACCAGAAAAGCGATCGAACGGGAACCGGCACACGGTCGGTATTCGGCTACCAGATGCGGTTCGATCTGAGCCAGGGTTTCCCTCTGGTGACGACCAAAAAGCTTCACTTGCGTTCCATCATTATCGAGCTCCTGTGGTTCTTGCGCGGTGAGTCCAATGTGAAATGGCTGAAGGAACGCGGAGTAAGTATCTGGGACGAATGGGCAGATGAAAACGGCGACCTCGGGCCGGTATATGGCGTACAGTGGCGCTCCTGGCCCACGCCAGACGGCCGCCATATCGACCAGATCTCCCAGGTGCTTGAGCAAATCCGCAGCAACCCGGATTCTCGCCGGCTGATCGTCTCAGCCTGGAACGTCGGTGAGCTGCAGAACATGGCTTTGCCCCCGTGCCATGCCTTTTTCCAGTTTTATGTTGCGAATGGGCGCCTGTCCTGCCAGCTTTATCAGCGCAGTGCCGACATTTTCCTGGGTGTGCCATTCAATATCGCCAGCTACGCACTGCTCACTCATATGGTGGCCCAGCAGTGCGACCTCGAGGTGGGTGACTTCATCTGGACAGGCGGAGATTGCCACCTCTACAGCAACCATATGGAACAGGTGAAGCTGCAGCTTTCGCGCGAGCCCTACCCCTACCCTCGCCTGCATATCAAACGTCGGCCGGCCAGCCTGTTTGAATATGAATTCGAGGACTTCGAGATCCTGGATTACCAGCACCATCCTCACATCAAGGCACCGGTTGCGGTGTAGGCATCTTCACAGCTCTTTTCCAGAGGACACAAACTGCCATGGCGGCACCCCTGAAACAGATCGTCGTCGCCTATGCCCGCAATCGGGTCATTGGTCGAGACAACGGCTTGCCTTGGCGTCTGCCGGGCGACCTGGCCCATTTCAAGCGCGTCACCATGGGCAGCCCCATCATCATGGGGCGCAAGACATGGGAATCACTCGGACGCCCCCTTCCGGGCCGGCTCAATGTCGTCATCAGTCGCAATCCCAACTATCAGGCCGAAGGCGCAACGGTGTGCGGTTCCCTGGAACAGGCAGTAAGTGCCTGCCGCCCAGCCCCGCGCGTTTGCATTATTGGCGGGGAGCAACTGTTCCGTGAATCCCTGGGCTCTATCGACGAGATCATTGCGACGGAAATCCACGCCGATATCGAAGGCGATACCTTTTTTCCCGAACTGAATGCGCAGGAGTGGGAAGAAACAGAGCGGCTGCCGCAACCGGAAGAGAATGGTCTGCGTTATGACTTCGTCACGCTGCGACGTATCTAAATGCGCAATTACGGAATAAGAATTCGAATAGCGAAATGGCGGCCCAGAGGCCGCCATTTCTTTTACCTGCAATACGCTCAGGCGTCGGCCGACTCCATGTAGGCTTCCATGGGTGGGCAGCTGCATACCAGGTTACGGTCACCCCAGGCATTGTCGACCCGCGCGACCGGCGGCCAGTACTTGCCAGCGCGTAGGCTGGACACCGGGTAGGCGGCTTCTTCACGACTGTAGTCGTGATGCCAGTCAGACACCAGAAGCATTTGCGCCGTATGCGGCGCGTTTCGCAACACGTTGTCGTCAGCGTCCTTATCGCCACGTTCAATAGCCGCGATTTCCTGACGAATGGCAATCATGGCATCGCAGAAGCGGTCGAGTTCCTCCAGGCTTTCCGACTCAGTCGGTTCCACCATCAAGGTGCCCGGAACCGGGAAACTCATAGTGGGCGCGTGAAAACCGTAGTCGACCAGGCGCTTGGCGATGTCCTCGTTGCTGATGCCGCATGCGTCCTTGATGGGACGAATGTCCAGAATGCACTCATGCGCGACATAGCCCTTGGGCCCGGCATACAGCACGGGATAGTATTGACGCAAACGTGCGGCGATGTAATTGGCGCTGAGAATGGCGTTTTCCGAAGCGGCCTTCAGCCCCTGTGCTCCCATCATGATGATGTACATGTAGGAAATGGGCAGAATGCTGGCAGAGCCGAAGGGTGCTGCCGACACCGGCCCCACCGTTGCATTTTCCGGAAGCTTGCCGTCGGCCCCGATGACGCCCGGCAGATACGGGGCCAGGTGGGAACGCACTGCTACAGGGCCAACACCCGGGCCGCCACCGCCGTGAGGGATGCAGAAGGTTTTGTGCAGGTTCAGGTGTGAAACGTCGGAGCCGAACTTGCCCGGGCGGGCCAAGCCCACCATGGCATTCATATTGGCGCCATCCAGGTAGACCTGCCCACCTGCTGCGTGGACCCGCTCGCAGATATCAACAATGGCCAGTTCGAATACGCCGTGGGTGGACGGATAGGTAATCATGAGCGCGGCCAGGCGGTCGCCCACTTGGTCAATGCGCCGCTGCAGATCTTCGACGTCAACGTTGCCGTTGTCATCAGATGCCACCACCACGACTTCCATGCCAGCCATCTGAGCAGACGCCGGGTTGGTGCCATGGGCCGAGGCAGGAATCAGACAAACATTACGCTGATGCTGGCCCTGAGCTTGATGATACGCGCGAATTGCCAAAAGGCCGGCGTATTCGCCCTGCGCGCCGGAATTCGGCTGTAGGCTGACAGCGTCATAGCCCGTGATGGCACACAGGGCGGCCGACAGCTCTTCCACCAACTGCTGATAGCCCTGCACCTGCTCGGTCGGCGCGAACGGGTGTATCTGGGAAAATTCCGGCCAGGTGATGGGAATCATCTCGGCCGTGGCGTTCAGCTTCATGGTGCAAGACCCCAGCGGGATCATTGTGCGATCCAGAGCCAGGTCTTTGTCGGCAAGCGAACGCAGGTAGCGCAGCATGTCCGTTTCAGAACGTATGCGCGAAAACACCGGATGCGGAAGCGGTGAACTGTCGCGCAGCAGGTTCTCAGGCAAGCCGGTGCCCGTGTGGGCTTCAAGGGTATGCACCGCGACCGGTGCCTTGCCAACGCCCTGTGCAAACACGGCGGCCAGCGCGTGGACGTCCTCAAGCGTGACTGTTTCATCCAGAGAAATGGCCAGTGTGGCGTCATCGACAATGCGCAGGTTGATGCGCGCCTCACGCGCGGCCTGAAGCACAGCAGCGGTGTGGCTACCCGTTTCCACGCATAGCGTGTCGAAGTAAGTCTGGTTGCGAGTGTTCAGGCCAAGGCCCGAGAGCGCTGCCTGCAGGCGACCGGTATGCCTGGCCACGCGGCGTGCGATGGCCTGCAAGCCTTGGGGGCCGTGCCAGACCGCATACATGGCGGCCATGACGGCCAGCAACACTTGCGCAGTACAGATGTTGGAAGTCGCCTTTTCACGGCGGATATGCTGCTCGCGTGTCTGGAGGGCCAGCCGTAGCGCCGGAGCACCCTGAGCGTCCTTGGATACCCCCACCAGGCGGCCAGGCATATTGCGCTTGAATGCGTCCCGGCATGCCATGAAACCAGCGTGTGGACCGCCAAAACCCAGCGGCACGCCAAAGCGCTGTGCCGTTCCTACCGCGATATCGGCGCCCCATTCACCGGGAGGCGTCAGCACGGCAAGCGCCAGAAGATCGGTTGCCACGGCCACCAGTGCTCCCTGCGCGTGGGCGGCATCCACCAGCGAGCGGTAATCCTCGACTGCGCCCAGGGTGTGTGGGTATTGCAGCAGAACACCAAAGCATTCCGGCAGACCGTCGGCTTCATTGCCAATGACGAGCTCGATACCCAACGGCTCTGCACGGGTACGTAGCACTTCTAACGTCTGGGGATGGCAGTGTTCCGAAGCAAAGAAAATGTTCGACTTGGAACGCGAGCCGCGGCGGCAAAGCGTCATGGCTTCCGCGGCAGCAGTGCCTTCATCCAGCAGTGAGGCGTTGGCGATGTCCAGCCCGGTGAGGTCAGCCACCATGGTTTGGAAATTCAGCAAGGCTTCCAGGCGGCCCTGCGAGATTTCCGGTTGGTAAGGGGTGTAAGCGGTATACCAGGCCGGGTTTTCGAGAATGTTGCGCAGCACGACATTGGGCACGTGGGTACCGTAATAGCCTTGGCCAATGTAATTGCGGAAGATCTCATTCTTCTGCGCAATGTTCTTGAGCTGCGCCAGCGCCGCACTCTCGGACCAGGGGCCCGGGACCTGCAGGGGCGATTCATCCAGGATGCTGGCGGGCACGATGTCGTGGATCAGCTCCGACAGCGAAGACGCGCCAATGGTTCCCAGCATGCGCGCCTGGTCATCCTGCGTGGGGCCGATATGGCGGCCCTGGAATTCGGTGTTGGGGTCGAGATGGGAATACATGGTTAGAGCGATGCCTCGTAACCGGCGGCATCCAGCAGCTTGTCCAGATCGGCAGGGTTGGCGGGTTTGAGCTTGAAGATCCAGGTATCGTAGGCAGCCTGGTTGATGAGGTCGGGCTGGTCGTTGAGCGCTTCATTGAACTCAATGACTTCACCCGCCACTGGCGCGTAAATATCCGAAGCCGCCTTTACGGACTCGACCACACCCGCCACGTCACCGGCTTCCAGCGTTGCGCCTACATTGACGTCGCCTACGAATACGAGATCGCCCAGCTGGTCCTGAGCATTGTCGGTAATGCCCACCAGGACCACGTCGCCTTCAAGACGTGCCCATTCGTGGGAAGCTGCATATTTGCGATCGGTAGGAAGACTCATGTCACACCCCTAGAGAGAAAATTACAAATGTCTGTTGTTTGCCCGGCATGCCGTTCAGGTAGCCGGACGCCATTGCGAATCAAAGACTGACCAGCACCTTGCCCTGACGAACAAAAGGCATGGAAGTGATATCTGCAGGCACCCACTTGCCACGGATTTCTACTTCGGCAGTTTCACCTGGCTGTGTGCCAACCGGCACGCGAGCCATGGCCAGCGAAACGCCTACGGTGGGAGACATTGTGCCACTGGTGACCACGCCTTCACCCAGCGCCGTGCGAACCTTCATGCCCGAGCGCATCACACCGCGCTCGCGCAGCTTAAGGCCCACCATGCCTTCGGCAGGGGTCACGCCTTCCAAAGCCTCGCGGCCGATAAAAGCACGTGCAGCATCCTTGAAGGAGACTGTCCAGGCGAGACCGGCAACCAGAGGGCTGATGTCCTGGTTCATTTCGTTGCCGTACAGGTTCATGCCGGCTTCCAGGCGGAGCGTATCGCGAGCGCCCAGACCGCAGGGGCGTATACCGGCTTGCAGCAAGTCATTCCACAACGCTTCAATTTCAACGGCTGGAACGACGATTTCGAAGCCGTCCTCGCCGGTATAACCAGTGCGAGCAACCATGACGTCACCAGCGAGCAAGGCCGCCGTGAACGGTGTGAGGGATTCGGATTCCGCGCGCCATTGCGGACGCACCTGCCAGACTTTCTCGCGTGCCTGCGGACCCTGCACGGCCAACATGGCGAGGTCACGGCGGGCTTTGATGGTGACGTCGAAACCTTCGCGCTGCGCCACGGAATTGATCCATTCAAGGTCGGTGTCGGCCGTACCCGCATTGACCACCAGACGCCAGGAGTCGGGGCTGAAGAAATACACGATGAGATCGTCGATGACGCCACCGCGCTCGTTCAACATGCAGGAATACAGCGCCTTGCCGGGCACAGTGAGGCGCTCGACATCGTTGGCCAGCAGACGACGGAGAAAAGCCTTGGACTGTGCACCGCCAATGTCCACGTTCAGCATGTGAGAGACATCGAACATGCCTGCGGACTGCCGTACCGCATGATGCTCTTCGATTTGCGAGCCATAGGCCACGGGCATGTTCCAGCCGCCGAAATCCACCAGACGTGCGCCGGCGGCCAGGTGAGCGTTATACAGGGGGGTGTGCTTGAGGTCTGCGGTCATGGACGAAAACTCCGGATAACAGGCTTGTAGAAAAGGACCGGCCCGGCCAACAATTGGCCAAACCGCCCTTCTGTCCTTTTGCCTGAGAGTTGACCCGCAAACAGCGGATGTTCACCTTCGGCGCCCGCATTCGAAGCACTAGGCCACGAGCGAGTCTCTCCAGAGTGCCGCCTTGCCCGCCGGACGGCGGGGCAACGCAGGAGTGGTACGGGGTACCTGAGCGATTATGGGCGTTTGCGCCTTCGGTGGCCGCGTAAGCGGCGCTCTCCCACTCTCTGCAGTGACAGCAAGGCAGAAGAATAACCGATAGCCGTCGCAGCGTACAGCTCAGACTGTGATGGCGCGTCCGCAGGCCACGGCCGAAGACCAGGCCCACTGAAAGTTGTAGCCGCCCAGCCAGCCTGTGACGTCAACAGCTTCGCCAATGAAGTACATCCCAGGCACCTTGCGGGACTGCATGCTGCGCTGGTCCAGCTCGTCGGTGTCAACACCCCCGCGCATGACTTCTGCCTTCTTGTAGCCCGCCGTGCCGCTGGGTATTAGTTGCCAATGATGGATGTTACGAGCCAGTTCCTGCAGACGGCGGTCTGGGACATCCGCCAGACGGGCCTGAGCCAGCCCCCCGCCAGCATGCTCCAGCCATTGCTCAGCAAGGCGGCGTGGCCACAAGTTGGAAAGCACAGTCAGCATCTGTTGGCGATTACCCGGCTTGGCGTCCAGCAACTCAGCGGCAAGGTCAACATGGGGCGCGAGGTCGATTTCAATCGACTCACCCGGATTCCAGAAAGTCGAAATCTGCAAAATGGCCGGCCCGGACAAGCCCCGGTGGGTGAAAAGAAGATCTTCAAGGAAGGAAACTACGCCCTTCCCCTTACCCTTACTCTTTCCAAGCTCCTTGGCAGACGTCGAAGCGGGCTGATTGCGCAACACCACTTCCAGCGCGACCCCGCTCAATTCCGCGAATGGCGCCCATTGAGCGGCGTCAAAGACGAGGGGAACCAATGCTGGCCGAGGTTCCACCACTTTAAGCCCGAACTGGCGTGCCACCTTCAGCGCAAAGTCGGTGGCGCCCAACTGAGGAATGGCCATGCCCCCGGTCGCCAGCACCAGGCGGGGCACTTCCAGGCCGCCGCCCGATGTGTGGAGGTGAAATGCGCCATCTACGTGATCGATACGTTCAACACTGCAGGGCATGCGCCAAGCCACCCGCGCGTCCTCACACTCGGCCCGCAGCATGTCGATGATGCGCTCGGACGAATCATCGCAGAACAGCTGACCACGGTGCTTCTCATGCCAAGCTATACCGTGGCGCTCCACCAGCTCGAGAAAGTCGCGCGGCCCGTAGCTTGATAGGGCCGAACGGCAGAAATGGGGGTTGCGCGAGACGAACTGCGCGGGCGTTGTACCAATATTGGTGAAATTGCAGCGCCCGCCACCGGAGATCCGGATCTTCTCCGCCAGTTTCGTCGCGTGGTCAATGAGCACTACCTTCAGGCCGCGCGCACCAGCGACGGCGGCCGCCATCATGCCGGCCGCACCGGCACCAATGATGGCGACGTCAAAACTGGAACGCGCGCTCACGCGATGGCGTCTTCTTTGATGCAGTCCACGTAGTAGCGCTGCCGGCCGTCTTCGCCGATTTCCGTGCCCAGACCGTGCACGTAAGTTTCAAAACCCGGGAAGCGGGCATTGAACTCGCGGGCAAACTGCAGGTAGTGAACAATGCGCTTATTAAAACGTTCACCCGGAATAAGTAGCGGAATTCCGGGAGGGTAAGGCGTTAGCAGCACCCCTGTGACACGGCCTTCGAGTTCGTCAATGGAGACACGTTCCGAATCCCGATGCGCCATCTTGGCATAGGCATCAGACGGCTTCATGGCCGGAATCATGTCGCTCAGATAGACCTCGGTGGTCAGACGGGCCAAGTCGTACTTCTTGTAGGCCTGGTGAATTTCCTGACAGAGATCTCGCAAGCCCATGCGCTCATAGACCGGGAACTGTTTGCAGAAATCGGGCAGGATGCGCCACATGGGCTGGTTGCGGTCGTAGTCATCCTTGAACTGCTGGAGCGCAGTCAGCAAGGTATTCCAGCGGCCCTTGGTAATGCCGATGGTGAACAGGATGAAGAAGGAGTACAGGCCCGTTTTCTCGATGACCACCCCGTGTTCGGCCAGGAAGCGTGACACCAGTGCAGCAGGAATGCCGGTCTCGGCAAAAGTGCCGGAGATATCCAGGCCCGGCGTCACAATGGTCGCTTTGATCGGGTCCAGCATGTTGAACCCTTCGGCCAAATCACCGAAGCCGTGCCACTCATCGCCGGACACCAGCAGCCAATCTTCGCGGTGCCCAATGTCTTCTGACGGCAGGCGATTCGGGCCCCAGACTTTGAACCACCAGTCATTGCGGCCGTATTCGGATTCCACCTTGCGCATGGCACGACGAAAATCCATGGCCTCCGCAATGCTTTCCTCGACCAATGCCGTTCCGCCGGGCGGTTCCATCATGGCTGCCGCGACGTCGCAGGACGCAATAATGGCGTACTGCGGCGAGGTGGAGGTGTGCATCAGGTAGGCTTCGTTGAAGACGTTGCGATCCAGCTTGCGCGTTTCCGAATCTTGTACCGTGATTTGTGAAGCCTGGGACAAACCGGCCAGCAGTTTGTGCGTGGAGTGAGTCGCGAACACCATCGCTTCCTTGCTGCGCGGGCGCCCTTCCCCAATGGCGTGCATGTCCTTGTAGAACTCATGGAAGGCGGCATGTGGCAGCCAGGCTTCATCGAAGTGCAAGGTGTCGACATAGCTGCCCAGGCGTTCCTTGATCATCTCGACGTTGTAGATCACGCCGTCATAGGTGCTCTGGGTGAGAGTCAGGATACGGGGCCGCTTATTCTTTGCGCGGCTCGCAAAGGGGTTGGACTCAATTTTGCGCTGGATGTTTTCCGGCTCGAACTCTTCCAGGGGAATGGGGCCGATGATGCCCAGGTGGTTGCGGGTGGGCCTCAGGAACACCGGAATCGCGCCCGTCATGGTGATGGCGTGCAGAATCGACTTGTGGCAGTTGCGGTCCACGACCACAACGTCGTCGTTGGCTACGTTCGCATGCCAGACAATCTTGTTAGACGTCGACGTGCCGTTGGTCACAAAAAAGCAGTGATCCGCATGAAAGATGCGCGCCGCGTTGAGCTCGGATTCCGCCACCGGGCCAGTGTGGTCCAGCAGCTGTCCCAATTCGTCCACAGCATTGCAGACGTCTGCACGGAGCATGTTCTCGCCAAAGAATTGGTGGAACATCTGCCCCACCGGGCTCTTCAGGAAGGCCACGCCGCCGGAGTGGCCGGGACAGTGCCAGGAATAGGAGCCATCGGCCGCGTACTTCAGAAGCTCGCGGAAGAAAGGAGGTGCGAGGCTATCCAGGTAGGCGCGCGCTTCACGGATGATGTGACGCGCGACAAATTCCGGCGTGTCCTCAAACATGTGAATGAAGCCGTGCAGCTCACGCAGAATATCGTTCGGGATATGCTGCGACGTGCGTGTCTCGCCGTACAGATAGATGGGAATCTCGGCGTTGCGAAAGCGCAGTTCCCCTATGAAGGAACGCAGATTCTTGATTGCCTTGGCCACATCTTCGGGCGAGTCGACATCGAATTCCTCGTCGTCGATCGACAGGATGAACGCGCTGGCGCGGCTCTGCTGCTGGGCAAAAGAACTGAGGTCGCCGTAGCTGGTCACGCCCAGCACTTCCACGCCCTCGGCCTCAATCGCGGCCGCCAGCGCCCGGATACCAAAACCGGACGCGTTCTCGGAACGGTAGTCTTCATCGATGATGACGATGGGAAATCGAAACTTCATGCCATGGCTCCTGCTAGGTGCGCGGGAGAGTCACGCCGCGCTGGCCTTGGTATTTGCCCTGACGATCGCGGTAAGAGGTTTCGCATACCTCGTCGCTTTCGAAGAAGAGCATTTGGGCACACCCCTCACCGGCGTAAATCTTGGCCGGTAGCGGTGTGGTGTTTGAAAATTCCAGCGTGACATGGCCTTCCCACTCGGGCTCCAGGGGCGTCACGTTGACAATGATGCCGCAGCGGGCATAGGTGCTCTTGCCCAGGCAAACGGTGAGTACACTGCGTGGAATGCGGAAGTATTCAACCGTACGCGCCAGTGCGAAGGAATTCGGGGGGATGATGCATACATCGCCGACAAAGTCCACGAAGGACTTTTCATCGAAAGCCTTCGGGTCGACGATGGTTGAATTGATGTTCGTGAAGATCTTGAATTCGTTGGCGCAGCGCACATCATAGCCGTAGCTACTTGTGCCGTAGCTCACGATACGCCCACCATTGACGGAGCGAACCTGGCCAGGCTCGAACGGTTCAATCATGCCGTCGGCGGCCGCGCGCCGGATCCAGCGATCACTCTTAATGGTCATGGCCTCACTCAACCCTTGAAAATGGCGCGTATTTTAGCCCCTTAGGCCTGGCGCCATGCCTTCACTTCTGTGTTTCGGGACTTCTTTCGCGCGAAAACCAACGGTATACCAGTGCAAGACCGTTGATGGTTCCCACACTGGCTTCTGCGGTCAGCCCGCGCGCCAGCCGATAACTGGCCCTTGCTACCGTACCAGTATCTGACAGGGCCTGCCGGATGCTGATCGTCACGCCGGAGCTCAGCCGCTTGCTGACATTGATGAAACGCCGTTCGATGTCGCTCGTGCCGGTATCCAGCCCGCTCACCACGCTTTCCACCGGAAGCACGCTGGCCACGCTACCCAATTCACCGGAACGCATGCTGACCTCGTCGATGCCGAAACGGCGGTAGAAAGGCTCTCCGTCACTCAGGAAGGAAGAACCCACGGAAAACAGCAAAGCCATGTCGCCTCCCGAATCATTAGGGCCGTGGCCGAGAAGCAGCCAGGAAAGTTTTTCGATTTCACTGACCGCCGGATAGGACACCAGCTCGATACGCGGGCTGCGTGCCGTACCCGCCACCCGCACACCGGCTTCCACGGCAAGTCCCGTGCGCAAGGCTTCGATATCCAGGACCGGGCGCGTAATATCGCCCTGGAAAGTGATGGCGCCGCGCCGCAGTTGCAGCCGCTGACCATAGGCTTCGATCGCCCCACCTCGAGTACGCAGCGCCCCCATGCCGGTAAGCTTGCCTCCTTTCATGAGCACCCGCATATTTCCAACCAAGCCGGAGTTCAAGCCGTACCCGGTCAGATAAAAGCGTGGCCCGAGGTCAACTTCCATGTCCAGCGTCACGCCCAGAGGAACACTGGGCTCTTTTTCCTCACCCGCCCTGACCACAACCACATCGCTGTCCACGGTAGGAATGCCGCCCAACATATCGAGGTCGAACCAGCCTGCGTCGGCCGTCAGCTTGCCGCTGATCGCGACGTCGGGCAGAGCAGCGTCCAGGCGAAGATTGCCGGTCATCATGGCATAGCGGTCGGCGCGTTGCAGAATGGGGAAACGATAAAGGGCAATATCGATCAAGCCGCGCGACTCGAACAGATTCCAGTCACCGGTGACAGTCAGCTTGCCGCCCTTGGCATCAGGGTTGGTGTTGACCCATTCGGAGGTACGCCATTCCTTGGGTTCTGCCCGCAAGCGCGCAGGGAATTCGAGTTTCTCCAGCAACAGCCGGTCATTTTCCAAGCGGGCCTGCAGCGTGCCGTCCAGCAGTCGCACGCCCTGGTCGATCATCACCACCCGCAACTTGTCGCCCTGAATGGTGCCCGATGACGCCCAAGTGCCGTCTGGCCTGCTCTCCAACTGGACATTCGCTTGAACGGTGCCACCGATATCCAGGGCGTCGCCCACCAGCAGACTCGTCCAGCCCAAGTCGGCCAGGGCGGCTTCCACCTGCACCGACTTCACGTCGGCGGGGTCCAGGAACAGGCCGCCTCCTGCGGTGGCGTGTGCCATGGTACTTGCCTTGGCATTGATGCTGCCCATGCGCCGGCTGCTGGCGACCAGAGCGGCTTCCACCCGGCTGCGGGTCTCTCCCGCACGGGTAAGCGCCACATCCAACTGCAGATTTTGAAGCTCCAGAGGGAAGGGCATTTCGCCCGGCACCATGAGGTCGCCTGATAGGCGACGCAGCTGTATGCGGCCTTCGTGAGCCCCGGAGAAGCGCAGTTGCCAATCTAGTCCAAAGGCCAGTTCCCAATCGTCGGCGGAGCGAGCGCCCTTGACCTTCACGCCACCTTTTTCGTTGCGCTGGAGTGCTTCAATATTGAAGTCGGCACCGAACTGTTCCAAAGCCGCCGGTGAAACTATAAAGCGGGCGATGCTGCCTTCGGTTTCCCAACGGCCGGCACCGCCGCGCGAACCAATATGGCGCAGATTAAGCATCGTGCGTTTATGCACACTGAACGCCAGCTCAGCCGGACCGACTGTCCACTGCCATTGTGGCGCCTGCACAGCCGGAAAGTATCCGAGCTCCACGGGAGAACCCAGGCTCAGCCCCAGGTGGGCATGTTGGGCCTGCAATGTAGCTAGCCGGCCCCGCCAGCCTTCGGGGGCGCCACCCCAGCTGCCTTCCGCCTTCAGCTGTACGGCCATGGGCGCAGTGCCCAATTCCGTGTTCGATGCAGAGCCAGGGACGTAGCGAACCTGCATGTCCACTGTATGCGCGGCCACGCCGCCGGTGACATTGCCCTTCGCAGTCACCCCGCCGGGCAGGTCCGGCCAGAAATCGTTCAGACGTGGTGCATCGACATCCAGCGCCAGGCGGCTTTTGGCGGGCCCCAACCCACCTTCGGTGCGCACATGGTTGCCGCCCAGCCTGAGATCGATGTCAAGACGATGTACGGCAAGCTCGCTCACGCCGGGGGGCAGAAATGGTCTCGGCGCCGGCACGCGGTTTGACGGCGCGTCTCCCTCAGCGTGGTTATCCGCGTTCGCTTCTGGCGCTCCGTCTTTCGCTATGCCTCGTTCGACTTCTGGCGGACTTGCCCAGACATCCGGGAGTCGCGCCGCGACATTCAGCCCCCCGGTCAAGGCCTGCTCATTCCACGTCGACCCTTCGTGGAACTTCAGCTCCAGGGCGATATCGCGTACGACCTGGTTCGCGTCCAGCTGCAGGCTGAACTGGCTGTCAAAGCTCAATAGAGCCGCCGGAATGAGGCCACCCGCCAGCTGCCCGGCATCCAGGGCGCGCGCTGCCAGCTCTCCCTCCAGTACGGCCCAACCGCTTTCTGCGGCAGTTTCGCCAAGCTTTGCGTTGGCGTTCAGCGAAGCCCCATCCGGCAGGCGCAAGTCCAGCTTGGCGCTGCGCAGCGGCATGTTCGCCTGAGGCTCCAGTTCTGCCAGCGCATCCAGCTCCATACCCTGGCCGCCGCCTTGCACGGCCACTTTCATCGCATCGAGCGAACCTTCAGCCTGCGCCTGCAGCTCTACAGGGCAATGGCCTGCGGCAAGCCCTGCCAGCCATCCCGCCAGATCATCCTGCTGTGCCTGGGCCACCGGCAGCGTCGGCATCATTTGCCGGAAGCACACTGGCGCACCCGGTCGCAAGCCATTTACGCTTACGTCCAGATCAATGGTGGCCGGCCAGGGGGCATGCAGTGCCTGCAGGTTTGCCTCACCCTGGATGGTGGCTTCCAGGCTGTCCGTCGCCACGGATGCCCCGCGCAGCCACAGTTGAGCATGTGCCTCGTTCAATGCCAGAGCCGCTTCGAAACCCTGCAGGGTCATGGGCAAAGGCCGGCCTTCCTGCGTAAGAATCAACTCGCCAAGCGAGACCGAGTCTGCCCGGATGGTGACTGGCAGCTCGGGCATGGCGAAAGGCTCTTCTGCCGCGTCTTCGGGTTGCGGCTGCGAAACAGAGCGTATGTCCACCCAGGCAGTCTCTGCACTGAGCTTGAGCACATGCAAGCGGCGCTCGGTCAGGCGACGCCAGTCGGCCTTCAGCTCGAGCTGTTCAAGCCGCAGGCTGAGCCCGGGAAATTCCAGAGACAGATCGCCGATTTGAAGTCCCTTCCAGACACTGCCTTCCACGTCCTGAACATGACCGTCCATGGCTTCGACTGCAGTGGTCAGCGCCCAGCGGGTACCGGGAGCCGTCACGAGCACCCACATGAGAAAGGCGGTCAGTACGGCCACCAGAAGAACAATCAACGGGCCGAAAATCAAGGTTGTCCGGCCAAGCCAGCGAAACATGCGCATCAGAATGCGATACCCAAGGAGAAGTGCAGTCGCAAGCGGCGGTCCTTTTGCCCCCAGGCCAAATCCATGTAGAAGGGGCCTGCCGGCGTGACAAAGGCAGCGCCCAAGCCGTAGCCCAAGTACAGGTCCATGTCACCGAAGGATTCGGCGGCATCTCCCGCATCAATAAAGGCGCTGACCCCCCACTGCTCGGTGATGTAATGAATGTACTCCACACTGGCCACTGCCATGGCGGGCGCTCCGTAGGTGGCGTCACCACGCTGAAGGCCAATGCTGTCGTACTTGTAGCCGCGCACGGATCGCGCGCCGCCAATGCGGTAGCCGAAATCCTGGGGTAGGCGGTCAGTTTGCGACCAGACTTTGCCCACCTGGCCTCGCAGGGTAAGTACATCTCGCTCGCCCATGGTCCACCAGCGTTGTGCGCGCAGGCTGGCCCGATAAAACGGTTCGCCCTTGTCAAGAGTAACGCCGGCCCCGAGACCCACGTCCAGCAAGTGGCCCTCTCGGGGGTCGTATTTGGAGTCAACGTCGCGCCGCAACCATTGCCAAGTCCCTACGAGCGTAGGCACGGTGAAGCCCTCGGCACCGTCAATGCGTGTTCTGTCGTGGGCGGCCACCAAGCCCCATTGAGTTTCGTATTCCACCCGACTGTCGCCTGCCGCCTGGCGTTCCTGACGCCTTTTCCAGCCAACACCGTAGCGTTGATTGTCCACACCCTGAATGTCGGAATGTTCATACAGAACACCAAAGCTGTCCTGATAGCCATTGTGGGTGGGCGGCAAGTGCACATCGAAAAAGGCACGTTGGCGATGGCGGTTCAGGCCCAAGCCTGTTTCAATGGCTACCGGAAGCCCCGCGACAATATTCTGTTGATAAAGCGCTTCCACACCCACCCCATGGTCACTGTCAAACCCGAGCGATGATGTGAAACGGCGTGCGGGTGCTTCGGATACCTGAACTCGTACCGGCAACTCGACTTCCCCATTGGGCAGGTCGCGCCGATCGGACCCTTCTGCATCCAGTGTGACGAAGGCCCCGCGGAAGAAGCGTGTGGACTGCAGCGACTGTTGCCAGTCGTCGAGCCGGTCCTGGTCATAGGGCTCGCCGGGTGCATAACGCACGTAACGTTCAATCAGGCTGGCAGGCACCCGCCGCAGGCCTAACACCTTCATGGGACCCATGCGCACGCGCGGGCCGCTGTCCACTTCCACGGTGAGATCGGCCTGCGCCTCCTCGGCATGAACGGTGGCCTGAGAATGCGTGATTCGCGCGAAAAAAAAGTCGCGCGTGTTGATTTCATCCAGCAAAGTGGTTTTGGCACTGCTCCACTGGCTGTTGATGAAAGTCTCGCCTGCCCGCAGCGGCCAGATTTCCCGGGCCTTCTCGACTCTGTGTTCGAACTCTTCCGTGGCCACCTGCCCCTGAAAGTTAAGGTCGACATTGCGGACGGCCGTGCGCGGACCGGGCTCAATGATGATGTCCCAGGTTTCGCCCATGTAGTCCTGCCCCACTTCGAGCGTGACTACGGAAGAAAAATAGCCCTGGGTTTCCAGGGCGGAGACGGTCGCATCATGCGCTCGCCTTCTGAGCCGCTCGACTTCACCTCCGTCCTGATCTTCCGCCAGCCTGGTGATGGCATCCACTGCACCGCTGATGGCTGCCAAGGCGGCGGGCGGTACACCGCCCGGATCAATGACCACCTCCGGGCGTGAGGCCGCCCATGCCACTGAAGACATGCTCAGCAAAGCCGTGAGGCAGAGGAGGCGGGTCACCATGAAGTCAGCCTTTTCGGGCCACCACCGTGGGTGCGAAGGCGGAACGGTCTTCTGGCAGCGTAGCCACGTTGGCAGCCAGGGCGCGCGCAATGGCATGGTAAGCGCGTGCAGCTTCACCGTCGGGTTCCGACACCACCGTCGGGTTACCGGAGTCGGTTTGGCTGCGTATGCTCATTTGCAGCGGTAGCGCACCCAGCCATGGCACGTGATATTGCGCGGCCATATTGCGGCCCCCCAGTTCCCCGAAGATGTGTTCGGCGTGCCCACAATTCGAGCAGATGTGGACCGACATATTCTCGACAATGCCTAGCACCGGTACGTTCACCTTCTGGAACATCCGCAAACCGCGTTTGGCGTCGGCCAGTGCAAGGTCTTGTGGCGTGGTAACGATGACCGCGCCCACCAGTGGCACCTTCTGGGAAAGCGTCAGGGCGATATCGCCTGTGCCCGGAGGCATGTCGATGATCAGGTAATCGAGGTCATCCCACTGGGTTTGTGTCAGCAGCTGTGTGAGCGCCTGTACAACCATGGGGCCGCGCCAAATCGCGGGCGCATCTTCGTCAATGAGAAAACCGATGGAATTCGCCTGTATGCCGTGACCAAGCACCGGGCCCATCATCTTGTTTTCCAGATTCTTGGGCTTCTCGGAGACCCCCAGCATGATGGGCACACTTGGACCGTAGATGTCGGCATCCAGCAGCCCCACGCGGGCACCCTGACGAGACAGCGCCAGTGCAATGTTTACGGACGTCGTACTCTTGCCGACACCGCCCTTGCCAGACGCTACGGCAATGATGTTGCGTACATTGGGCAGCGGCCGTAGGCCAGTCTGCACCGCGTGCGAGCTTACTTTTGTGCTGAGCCGAATGCTGCCCGGCTCCATACCAGCTTCCCGCAATGCGGTTTCAATTCGTTTCACCAATTCGGGCTCGGCATTGTCTATGGGATAACCCAGCGGTACAGTTAAGGAGATCCGTTCTCCGTCCATGCGGATATCGCAGGCTTCCGCCTTAACAGCGAGCGACTTGCGCGTGTTGGGATCCAGCACCTTTTCCAGGGCGGCGGCGACTCGGTCGGGGTTCACAGTCATAGAGACACACTTCCTGTTCAGACAGGATCAAGAATACCGGATCGGGGGAACTTTTTACCCCACGAGGGATTCTCAATCTATACGATGAATACATTTAATCAAATTATCCGCGGCATCCTGTTTTTCTTCCTCGCGATCTTCAGCATCGTTGCAGCAGCTATCTTCATGGTGTCCACTGCAATCGCTGTCGCCATTCTTTACGTGGTTGCGCGAATCAAAG
>JAJUJD010000100.1 GCA_029267315.1 Alcaligenaceae bacterium | reverse complement strand
CAAGAAAAGAAGATTCGTTCTTGATCTCGGCTTCGTTGACGCCAAGTTGTTCAGCGACGATCTTCTTGACGCGCTGTTCGATGCTTTCCATGCAGATCTCCAAGTTGGGAAAATTCCCGCGAATTATAGCCAAACAACTCTATTCAATGGGTGTTGGCTGTGACAAAAAACAGTTGGGGCGATTCTAACCCACCCCAACCCCTGAATCACACTGAATTACATATACATGCCGCCGTTCACATGCAGCGTCGTACCTGTAATGTAATCTGCCTGCGAACCGGCGAGAAATGCCACCGCATTGGCGATATCGACCGGCGAGCCCATGCGGCCCAGCGGAATCTGCGACAGAATGGCGGAAGTCTGGTTTTCATCCAGCGCACGAGTCATGTCGGTTTCAATGAAACCCGGCGCCACGCAGTTCACTGTAATACCGCGGCTGCCCAGTTCACGCGCGAGAGATCGGCTCATTCCTGCTACCCCGGCCTTTGCCGCGGCATAATTGGCTTGCCCGGGGTTACCGCTGGAACCAATGACGGAAGTAATGTTGATGATGCGCCCCCAACGGGCCTTCATCATGGGGCGAATCACAGCGCGAGAGAGCCGGAATACCGAAGACAGATTCGTGTCGATGACCGCCTGCCAGTCGTCATCCTTGAGACGCATGGCCAGATTGTCCCGCGTAATGCCAGCGTTGTTCACCAAAATGTGCGGGCCACCATCCTGCTTGCCAAGTTCGGATATCAGGGTTTCGCAAGCGGCTGCGTCGTTAACGTCGAGCACGATGCCACGGCCCCCCACTGGACCCAAATATTCATTAATGCTTGCAGCACCCGATTCGGATGTCGCCGTTCCCACCACGACTGCGCCGCGTGCGGCCAGTTCCTGAGCGATGGCCTTGCCGATACCACGCGTCGCGCCAGTTACCAGCGCCACCTTTCCTTGCAATTCCTTTTCCTGCATGACTATCACTCCTGAAGTAGTTCGAGAGCCGCCTGCATGGAGGCAGGATCGGTGATGGCGACGCCGACGAGATCTTTGTCGATGCGCTTGGTCAGGCCGTTCAGCACCTTGCCGGGGCCACACTCAACGATGTGAGTCACGCCCTGTGCCTTCATGGCTTGGATGGTTTCCACCCAGCGTACCGGATGCCAGGCTTGGCGCACCAGTGCGTCACGGATGGCAGCCGACCCGGAAACGACGGCGACATCAACATTGTTGATCACTGGTACGGACGGTTCCGTGATCAAGATGCCTTCAAGCGCGGCCTGCAGAACATCCGCAGCCGGCTTGAGCAAGCTGGAGTGAAATGGTGCTGAGACGGGCAGCAGGAGTGCGCGTTTCGCACCCTTGGCCTTGGCGAGCTCGCAGGCGCGTTCCACTGCAGCCCTGTGTCCTGCGATCACAACCTGGGCGGGCGCGTTGAAATTCACGGCTTCAACGGTTTCCGATTGCGCAGCCTGGGCGCAGACTTCGCGCACGTCGTCATCCGACAAGCCCAGCACGGCCGCCATTGCACCCGTTCCCACTGGAACAGCAGCCTGCATGGCATCTGCCCTGACACGCACCACCCGCACCGCATCTTCAAGCTTCAAGGCGCCGGCAGCCGTCAGGGCGGAATACTCACCCAAGCTATGGCCTGCCATGAGGGCGGGTGCTGCGCCACCGGCTTCACACCACGCAGCGTAAGTGGCCACGGCGGCGGCCAGCATGACGGGCTGAGTGTTGGTGGTGAGATTGAGGTCTTCGGCGGGACCGTTGGCAATCAGGGAATGGAGATCTTGACCCAGTGATGCGGAAGCCTGCTCCAGGGTGCGTTGTACGGCGGCATTGTCCGCCCAGGCGTCAAGCATGCCTACCGACTGCGATCCCTGTCCGGGAAACACGAATGCAATTTTCATGGAATATTCTTTCTGGATTGGAACGGAAGCCGCGTGCGGCACGAAATGCGGTGGCCGGCTACATGCGAGCCAGCACCGAACCCCAGGTGAAGCCACCACCCACGCCCTGCATCAGCACAAGCTGACCCGGCTGAATACGGCCGTCACGCCGCGCAGCATCGAGGGCGAGCGGTACGCTCGCTGCTGAGGTGTTCGCGTGCTTGTCGACTGTCACCACGACTTTTTCCTCGGCCAAGCCCAGCTTGCGGCCCAGGAAGTTGATGATGCGGACATTTGCCTGATGCGGCACGAACCAGTCGATTTCGTCAAGCGCAACGCCGGCACGCTCGCACACGCTCTGCGCCGAGTTGGCCAGCGAGGTAACCGCCATTTTGAACACAGCTTGACCATCCATGCGAAGGAATGGGTCGCCCGTCACCTGACCGCCCACCACATTGCCGGCAGCATGAAGGATTTTCATTTGGCTGCCATCGGCATTGAGCTGGGCATCAAGAATGCCGGGCTCCTCGGCTGCGCGCAGCACCACTGCCCCGGCGCCATCGCCAAACAGCACGCAGGTACTGCGATCATTCCAATCGAGGATGCCCGAAAACACTTCCGCGCCAATTACCAGTGCCGTCTTAGCACGGCCGGCACGAATGAATGCGTCAGCAGTTGCCAGTGCATAAACGAAACCGCTGCAGACGGCCTGCACATCGAAGGCTGCAGCGCCCTTGTTGCCCAATTTGGCCTGCACCAGGCAAGCCGTACTGGGGAAGATGTAATCGGGTGTGGAAGTGGCCAGAATGATGAGGTCCAGCTCTTCAGCGTTCACGCCGGCATCATCCAGCGCACGCCGCGCAGCTTCGGTAGCCAGCTGGCTGGTGGTGACGCCCGGCTCGGCTATGTGCCGCTGTCGGATGCCTGTGCGTTCGGTGATCCAGGTGTCGGAGGTTTCGATCTGCCGTGTCGCCAGCTCGGCCGCCAACTCGTCGTTGGATACAACGCGAGGCGGCAGATAGCCGCCCGACCCAATTATCTTGGCATAAGACATAAATGTGCTTCCAGGCTCCGCTTGCGTGCTGCGGAGCACTAGGCGGGGGTTTGGTCCGATGTGTCCACAGCAGCTTCCTGAAGGCGGACACGCAGACGCGCAATGGCTTCCGTGGTGCTGGCCAGCAGGCCCCTGTGGACCGCTTCATGCGTACGCTGCAGGGCGTAGCCGAAGGCAAACGCATCGGCGGAACCGTGGCTTTTGACAACAATGCCACGTAGGCCCAGCAGTGCCGCGCCATTATAGCGACGATTGTCGACCTTATCGCGCAGGCGGTTCAACACTGGACGGGCGATGACCCCCGCGCCCATGGAGAGAACGTCGCGTGTGAACTCGGCTCGCATCATGGAGGCGACCATACGGGCCACCCCTTCAATGGACTTGAGCACAACATTGCCGACGAAGCCATCGCACACGATGACGTCCACCGTTCCCTTGCAGATGTCATCACCTTCCACATTGCCGTGGAAGTTCAGCCCGCTCTTGCGAAGCAGTTCTGCGGCCTGTTTGACGACCTCGTTGCCTTTGATGACTTCCTCGCCGATATTGAGCAGCCCAACCGTAGGCTGCTTGCGCTGGTCCAGCGCGCCGACGAGCGCCGTACCCATGATGGCGAACTGAAGGAGATGCTCAGCTGAACAATCAACATTGGCACCAAGGTCGAGCACCGTGGTGGCACCGCCCTTGACGTTGGGAATGGAAGTGGAAATGGCAGGACGGTCAATGCCGTCGAGCGTCTTCAACAGATAGCGAGACACTGCCATAAGTGCGCCGGTGTTGCCGGCAGACACGCACGCGTCGGCCCGGCCGTCTTTGACGGCCTGGATCGCGACGCGCATGGATGAGTCCTTCTTTCGCCGCAGCGCAATTTCAACGGTATCGTCCATGAGGACGACTTCAGATGCCGGCAGGATTTCGTACCAGCCGGCGTCTTCTCGCACGCCTTCCTTCCGCAACGCCTGCGCAATCAATTCCGCATTACCGGACAACAGAAAGAATGTATCCGGATGCGTTTTTGAGAATTGCACTACTGCTGGGATGGTGGTCGGCAAGCCGTGATCACCGCCCATGCAATCCACAGCCAGGCGTATGGTTGACGAAGACATCAGGGGAGATCCCGCCCGCTATCGTGTTGCGCTGGTAACGGAGGGATTACTCGTCGTTCTTGGTCTTGAGGACCTTGCGACCACGGTAGAAACCGTTGGGGCTGATGTGGTGACGCAGGTGCAGTTCGCCGGTAGTCGGCTCAATTGCTGTGGGAGGGGTGGTCAGAGCGTCGTGCGAACGGTGCATGCCGCGCTTGGACGGACTCTTCTTGTTTTGCTGAACGGCCATGATGGACTCCTGTTAAATCAATCTTTTTTTAGCTTCGCCAGCACCGCAAAAGGCGATGGGCGACCGGCATCTCCACCTTCGGAGCTTTCCAGTTCCTTAGGCAGCGACGGACAAACCTCGTGCTTGGGCACATAGGGCAATGCAAGGATGAGCTCGTCCTCTACAAGCGACAGCACGTCAAAAAATGACGACCCCAGCACCTGATCCGGGGCGTCCGGATCATCTTCCCCAGTTTCTTCTGCTTCGACTTCGGCTTCGGTCTCGACCAGCTGCAGGCGAGTCTCGACATGCAGGGGCAGCTCGAATTCAGTCAGACAGCGCTGGCAAACCATGCGAACGGCTGCATCGGCCCGCAGCGTTATAAAGCGTCGCTGCAGGGTATCGGTTTGGCCGCCAAGCGACCACGTCACCAGAGATTCCGCCTGATCAGGAAGGCCGTCGAGCAAGCGTGAAAACGAAGCCAAAGCCGCTTCGCCGGATTGCTCGCGCCCCAACCGGGCAAGTTCCCAAGTATCAACCGTGCTAACCATATACTGTCGCCACCTTCGCTTAACCGTTAGAATGGCCGAAAGGCTTAAAGCACAAAGAAAACGTAGAATAATAGCTGTTTGCCAGGCCTATAGTCAATTCTTTCCTACCTTGCCCAACCATGCGTCTCATTCTAGCCTCAAGCTCACCTTACCGGCAGGAAATGCTCAAGCGTCTAGCCCTGCCGTTCACGGCTATTTCTCCGTCCGTCGATGAAAGCCCGCTGCCAGACGAATCACCCGTCGATCTCGCGTTACGGCTCTCACGGGCCAAGGCTTCCGCTGTGGCGCAAAAGCACCCAGGCGCCTTGGTGATTGGTTCGGACCAGGTGGCCTGCTTCGATGGGATTGCCATCGGCAAGCCGGGAGATCACGAACGAGCGTTTGCGCAGCTGCGCATGTTGAGTGGCCGTAGTGTGGAATTTCATAGCGCCTTATGCGTCAGCGACGGCCAGCGGGAAATCACGGAGGACATAGTGACCCTCTGCCGTTTCCGACCGCTGACTGATGCCGAAATTCAGTATTACCTCGAGCGCGAGCGCCCTTACGATACAGCCGGCAGCGCCAAGGCAGAGGGTTTGGGCATCGCCCTGATGGATTCAATGCACTCAGATGACCCGACCGCCATTATCGGCCTGCCCCTCATCGCTTTGGCACGTATCCTGCGCAGCTTTGGCATCAATCCACTGCTTGGCACCCCAGGAGCGCCCGTATGACTAAGGGCACACTGCACCTGATTCCCGTGGGCTTGGGCGACGCCCCTGCTTCCCAGTGGCTGCCCCAGGACGCCCAAAGGCTTGCCGCCCGGCTGGACACCTACATCGCTGAGAACGCCAAGACGGCCCGTGCATTTCTGAAGCAGGTGGGTACCGAAAGGCCCTTACAGGAAATCACCATCCATACCTTGGCCAAGGACACGGACGCCCGGCAAATCCGCCAGTGGCTGGAACCCCTTCGCACCGGCGGCGAAATTGGCCTGGTATCAGAGGCGGGGTGCCCGGCGGTGGCCGACCCCGGTGCCCGCGTCGCCGCCGTCGCCCATGAAATGGGCATACGGGTTGCCCCATGGGTCGGCCCCTCCTCATTGCTGCTGGGCCTGATGGCCAGCGGGCTCGAGGGTCAACGCTTCACGTTCCATGGTTACGCACCCGTACGACCTGACGAACGCAGCCGCAGCCTCAAGGCTTGGGAAGCGGCCTCGCGGCAGCACGCCCAGACACAGCTTTTCATCGAAACGCCTTATCGAAACGAGGCGATGTTTCAGAGCCTGCTGCAGACTCTGAAAGGTGATACACGCTTGTGCATTGCGCGTTCCTTGACAACGCAGGATGAATGGATACAGACACGCAGCATTTCCGAATGGAAGCAATCCCCGGCCCCCGACTTGGCTCGCAAGCCCACCCTATTTCTTTTCCTTGCCGCACGATGAGTCGGTCCAGCCTGGCGAAGTATCTGGCCAATTCTATTGCGCCCCGCTCCAAGCACCGCCGACCGACTGGTTTATTGCATATCGCACGTCTGCCCACCTTCGCTGTGGTCACGGCCATACTGGTAAGCGGGTGCGCGGGTTCGCAGCCGTACCGACTACAGATTGACCGCAGCATCCAGGCAGTCAGCCAAAGCAGCCGGGTGTCCGAGGTGGTGCTGCATTACACCGTATCTGATACTCCTCGCGCTTTGGAAATTCTTTCCAAGCGGAACGTCAGCAGCCATTATCTGATCACCGATGAAACGCCGCCGCGTGTCTACCAGCTTGTCGACGAAAGTCGCCGCGCCTGGCACGCTGGGGAAAGCGAATGGTACGGCCGAACCTCATTGAACGCGTCCTCCATTGGCGTAGAAATCGTCAACCAAGGGCCGGTGGAACAAGGCTGGGAGCCTTATTCCGAGCACCAGATCGAGGCACTCGTTCTTTTGCTGCGCGACATCGTGGCACGCCACCAGATACACGCGCGCAATGTGGTCGGACATAGCGATATTGCGCCCCAACGCAAACAGGACCCCGGCCCCGCCTTCCCTTGGAAACGACTGGCAGACGCAGGAATCGGCCGCTGGTACGACGAAACGAAGGCGGTACAGTTGACCCGGCATTACCAGCGCGACGGGTTGCCCAGCGTTTCTGACATACAAAAAAAACTACGCCGAGCGGGCTACGCAGTGCCCGATACGGGTGTGCTCGACAAAGCCACCCGTCGCGTCATCAGCGCCTTCCAGATGCACTTTCGCCCGGCTTCGTATAGCGGTGAACCGGACGCGGAAACCATTGCCATTCTGGACGCCCTGCCTTGAGGGCCGACAAAGGAAGCGTACCGCCCTGGCTCCAGGCAAGCCTCAACGCCCCCGCAGGCGCCATAGCAGCCGCACGCCCAGCAACCCTGCAAGCGCCCCCCCGTAAGCAAGTGGTTCGCGGTAGTCGACTTTGCCACTGCGTACCAGCCAGAAATGTAAAACTGACAATACCGCTACCGGGTAAACGCTGTAGTGCAGGCGCTGCCACCCAACGCCCAGACGCCGCATCCAGCCACGAGTGGAGGTCAGCGCCAGGAACAGCATCGGTACAAAGGCCAACACACCCACCCACACAAAGGTGCGCTGAACAATATCGAGCCACATTTCAGTCAGTGAGCCACCGCGCTCCCACCACGCCCAGCCCAGCACATGCAGCACGGCGTAAAAGAAACTGAACAAGCCCAGCATGCGCCGCCAGGACACCAGAGCCGGTTGGCCAAGCAAGCGCCGAACGGGAGTCACTGCAAGCGTCACCCATAGCAGGATGATTGACCACAGACCGGTGGAGCGGATCAGATATTCGGGCGGATTAGCACCCAGCCCCTGCCCGCTGAAGACCAGCCAGCTCCACCGGTACAGCGGATACAGGCATAGAAAGAATAGCAGCGGCTTCAGGCGGCCGACCTGACGGGCCGACCATCGGGTAGCCAGGTCAGAAGTCACGAGCGAGATCCATCCCGTCGTACATGGAGGCCACGAGTTCGCCGTAGCCATTGAACATTTGAGTCTTGACGCGTGGAGCGAAAAGGGAGTCGCCAATACGCCTTTCCGTAGCCTGGCTCCAGCGCGGATGCCGGACGTCCGGATTCACATTCGCATAAAAACCGTATTCGCTGGGCGCGGACTGCATCCAGCTGCTGACGGGCTGCTCTTCCACGAGGCGTATGCGCACCACTGATTTGGCCGATTTGAAGCCATACTTCCAGGGTACAGCCACGCGCATGGGCGCGCCATTCTGGTTGGGAAGAAGCTTGCCATACACGCCGAAAACGAGCAGCGTCAGAGGATGCATGGCTTCGTCCATGCGCAGGCCTTCCACATACGGCCAGTCGATGATGCGTCGATTCACCCCCGGCATGTTTTCAGGTTGCAATGCCGTTTCGAACGTGACGTAGCGTGCATTCCCAGTGGGCTCTACCTGCTTCAACAAAGCGGATAGCGGATAACCGACCCAGGGAATCACCATGGACCATGCCTCCACGCAGCGCAGACGATAGATGCGTTCCTCCATGGGGGCCAGCTTGCGGAGTTCGTCGATATCGAATGTACGAGGCTTGACGACCTCCCCGCCCACTTCCACCGTCCACGGCTCCGTCACCATGCGCCCGGCATGCCGGCGGGGGTCTTCCTTGTCGGTCCCGAATTCGTAGAAATTGTTGTAGCCGGTGATGTCGTCCCACGCATTCGGTTTATCCATCACGGAGAACCGACCATTCGGCTTTCCCGTCAGTGCCGGCAGGGAAGGATCCGGGATGCTGCCTGCCAGTACAGCAGGAGCCGATCCAGCCGCTAATCCTATGGCGGCGGCCTGCCTCAGCCAGCGGCGCCGTGACTGCCAGACTGCCTCGGGCGTAATTTCCGAAGGTGGAGGTTGGGGAATTCTGATTCTGGACATATCGACTCCTTCGATTGTCAGGACCTCCCTTCCCCATGTTTCAGAGACGGGCGGCCAGCCAGTTACGCATTTCCCTGACGCTAGACACCATCACAGTAGGTTGCGACATCAACAGTGTACGCTTGCTGTGTGCCCCATAGGTGACAGCCATGCTGTCCACCCCGGCGTTGCTGGCCATTTGCACATCATGTGTGGTGTCACCCACCATCAGCACCTCGTGCGGTTTCAGGTCCAATGTTTCCATGATCTCGAACAGCATGGCCGGATGCGGTTTGCCCTCGGTTTCATCGGCGCATCGAGTGCAGTCGAAATGGTGAAACAGCTGATGGGCTTCCAGCACGCGGTTTAGTCCGAGTCGGGATTTGCCAGTTGCTACACCCAACCGAATTTCCTGGTGCTTCAGGTGCTCAAACAGCGGAACAATGCCGTCGAACAACACCTGCTGCTGGTCACTCAAAAAGAAGTGATGGCGATAGCGATCCATGAAAAGGGGGACTTGCGCCTCCAGAAGGGTGGGCGCGCAGCGCAGCAGGGCCTCCTTCAGTGACAGGCCAATTACCCAGCTGGCGTCTTCCACCGAAGGTACGGGAAGCGACAGATCCACACAGGCGGCCTGGATGGCACGCACAATGGAAGCGGTCGAGTCCATGACCGTGCCGTCCCAATCAAAGATCACTGCCTTGTATCGCTTCACTTTTGCTGCTCCAGATACTTCAGAATGTTCACGCACTCTTCCGGCAACGGTGCCTCCAGATTCAACAGCTCGCCACTGAGCGGGTGGGGAATTTGCAAACGCGAGGCGTGCAGAAACATGCGTTTGAACCCTAGTCGGGCAAACTGTTGCCTGATGGCATCCACGCCATACTTGTCATCTCCAACGATTGGAAAACCGCTTGAGGCCAGATGCACCCTTATCTGATGCGTTCGGCCGGTGCGAAGTTCCGCCTCCACGAGTGTGTAACTGCCGTAGCGCCGGAGACGCGACACAATGGTATGGGCCAGCTTGCCTTCGGCGTCCACTTTCACCCGCCTTTCGCCGCCGGCAGTCAACCACTTCAACAAGGGCTTGCGTATATGCTGCCTGTCGTTGACCCAGTCCCCTACCACTAGCGCCTGGTAGATTTTTCGCCCACCACGTTCGCGCATCAAGTCATGCAGAGCCACCAGCGCCTTGCGTTGTTTGGCAATGATCAGCAGACCAGATGTCTCTCGATCGAGCCGGTGCGCCAACTCCAGGAAGCGCGCTTCGGGCCGCGCGGCACGCAACTGCTCGATGACTCCAAACGAAACGCCGCTGCCTCCGTGCACGGCGACGCCCGCCGGCTTGTCGACCACCACAATGGCGTCATCTTCGTAGACGACGGGGAATGCCAGGGGCGGCACCTTACGTACCTCGCCCACTGCGGGCAGCCGCAATGGCGGCACGCGCACCACATCGCCATCCTCGAGACGGTAATCGGCTTGCACGCGGCCCTTGTTCACCCGTACCTCACCATTACGTATGGCCTTGTAGATGTGGCTCTTGGGAACGCCCTTGCACACCCGTATCAGGAAATTATCCACACGTTGCCCGGCGGCTTCGGGCCCGATGTCGAGCAAGCGCACGGTCGGGCGCTCGCCGGAGGGCGGATTTGTTTTACGCTTGGAGAAAACAGGCATATAATCGCGTCAGCCTATAGAAGCTGAAAAAACGCCGGCGTAGAGATGCAAGGGTGCGTCTCCGTCGGGCGAAAACGGGCCTCATTGTACTGCCCCGCTTTCAGCTTCTGGGTCATTAGGTCGCCGGGCCGGCGCGTCACATGGTATGTGGAAGAAAAAGATACCCACAGCATGGCGAAGAACCGGTTTCCGCGTGCGGCAATGGATTTCAGCAGAATTTGTCATCGTATTTGCACCAGTCGTGTCACCACGGCTGCCGTTCCCAGTCAATTTTTTATACCGTCAACCACTACAGTGAACTTGACCCCAGTGCTGACTGAACCGCGCATCCGCAGTCAACGGTGCGCCGTGCCATCCTGACAAATCAGGGGGCGATGTTCAATCACGTCAAGCCGCCCCCTACTTCTGAGAATTCAACGCCTCACACCGAGTGACCCGCGGTCGTGCGCCGATGAACGGTGCGCCATGACTACGGAGAATCACACTCATGAAACGGATGTTGTTCAATGCAACGCATCAAGAAGAACTACGCGTTGCCATTGT
>JAJUJD010000167.1 GCA_029267315.1 Alcaligenaceae bacterium | reverse complement strand
CCCAGTTTTTGGTCCTGCAGAATCATGTCGGCAGCCTTTTCGGCGATCATGATGGTGGGAGAATTGGTGTTGCCCGAAATGATAGTGGGCATGATGGAAGCATCGGCCACCCGCAAACCTTGCACGCCGAACACTCGCAGGCGTGCATCGACCACCGCCGTGGCATCCTTGCCCATTTTGCAAGTACCCACGGGGTGAAAGATTGTGGTACCGATATCCCCGGCGGCGGACTCCAGGTCGGCGTGTTCCTGAACCTGCTTACCGGGTCGATGCTCTTCCGGGTGGAAGCGCGCCATGGCGGGCTGCGAGATGATTCCCCGGGTCAGGCGAATACTGTCGGCCGCCACCTTGCGGTCTTCCGGCGTGCTGAGGTAATTGCAGAGGATTTCCGGCGCATCGGATGCATGCGGACTGCGTATGCGCACATGGCCACGGCTGGTGGGCCGCAAGTTGCAGACCGATGCCGTCATGGCAGGAAAGTCGTGCAGATTCTCGCCGAACCTCTCCAATGACAAGGGCTGAACGTGGTACTCCACATTCGCCCGCTCGTGTTCGGGCCCTGAGCGCGCAAAGATGCCCAGCTGCGAGGGAGCCATGGTCAACGGCCCGCGCTTGCGCAGGTAGTATTCCAGGCCCATCAGCGCCTTGCCCCACAGCGAGGACGCCATGGTGTTGAGTGTTCGGGCGTTGCGCAGCTTGTAGATGAGTCGCAGTTGCAGATGGTCCTGCAAATTGTTCCCTACCCCAGGCAGGTCGTGCACCACGGGGATGCTGAGGCTGGAGAGATAGCGGCCCGGGCCTACACCCGATAGCTGCAGCAGCTGCGGTGAACCGATGGCACCCGCCGCCAGAACAATTTCTGCACGGGCGCGCGCAAAGCGCGGCTCGCCGTTCTGCAGAAAATGCACGCCTACGGCGCGCCGCCCTTCGAACTCAATGCGCTGCGCATGCGCCTGAGTGACAATTTTCAAGTTTGGCCGGTGGGCCACGGGGTGCAGGAAAGCCTTGGCGGCTGTCCACCTGACGCCCCGGCGCTGGTTCACCTCGAAATATGAGCAGCCCTCGTTGTCACCGCGGTTGAAATCCTCAATGGAGGGAATGCCGGCCTGGGCTGCGGCCTCGCGAAATGCGTCAAGAATCTCCCAGGACAGGCGCTGTTTTTCCACCCGCCATTCGCCGCCTGCGCCGTGGAACTCGCTGGCGCCGGCGTGGTGATCCTCCACACGCTTAAAGAGAGGCAGGACGTCGGCCCATGACCAGCCGTGGTTGCCTTCAGCGGCCCAGCCGTCGTAATCGGCCGCCTGACCTCGCATGTAGATCATGCCGTTGATGGCGGAGCTCCCGCCCAACACCCGCCCGCGCGGGTAGCCCAGGCTGCGGCCATTGAGCCCCGGGTCCGGCTCGGTGGTGTAACACCAGTCAGTGCGCTGGTTGCCTATGCAATACAAGTAGCCTACGGGGATATGGATCCAGCGCCAGTCGTCACGCCCGCCGGCTTCCAGCAGCAGGACCCGGTTGTTCGGGTCCGCCGAAAGACGATTGGCAAGCAGACATCCCGCTGAACCGGCTCCCACCACGATATAGTCGAACTCTTCGTGGCCCGCAACAGGCTTGTCCGGTGCGCCCATGCCATCCTCCTTTCTTATTCGTTCTTAGCGTGCGTCGTTCTTTTTCTTCGGCGGTTCGCCTAGATTGGCAGGACAGTGCCTGCCAGCGCAGCCGCCACCATCATGACGCCCACCGCCATATTCGACCTGAACAACATGAAGCTGCGGTCGGGGCGGTATACGCTAAACACAGACAGCTGCCATACAAAGTGAATGCCAATGGCGGCAACGACGACAAAGTACGGCCAGCCCATGCCCATGGCGGCGCCCGCATACAGCCACAGTGCCAGCGTGGCGCCATAAAACCCGCCTATCCACAGCTTGCCGTTGTCACCGAAGCGCAGGGCGGTGGAACGCAGGCCCAGCTTCACATCATCGCGCATGTCAACGTATCCGTATATTGAGTCATACCCGACCTGCCAAAACACGGCACCCAACCACATCGCCCAGGCAGAGAGCGGCACGATGTCGCGAGTGTCTGACCAGGCCATGAGCATGCCCCAGTTGAAGGCGATGCCCAGCACCATCTGCGGCCAATAGGTAAACCGTTTGCAAAGTGGGTATATGACAACAATGGGAAGCAGAATGACCGCCAGCCAGCGGCTGTACTCGTTAATGGCCAAAAGCAGCAAGGCACACAGAACCAATTGCGCGAACACAAACCAAAGTGCGTTGCGCAGGCTCAACTGCCCGCTGGTGAGCGGGCGGAAACGGGTACGTTCGACCTTGTTGTCAAAGTCGCGATCAAAGATGTCGTTGAAGCAGCACCCTACTCCGCGCATGAGGAAGGCGCCTAGACTGAAAATGAACAGCCGCCAGAGTGTGGGCAGGCCATCTGCGGCCTGGACGAGCGCCGCCAGGGTCGGCAGCAGGGTAAGCCAGGTACCCACAGGCCTGTCCAGTCGGGCAAGGCGCGCATAGGGCCCCCAGGAACGCGGGAGCCAACGCTCGACCCAGTCATCTGGTCGCATATCGGCCAGATCGGGCACGGGAGGACTTTCGTTACTGAGGTTGCTGTTTTCCTTAGGTGAAACCTGATTCATGTGCTGCTGAATGTCTCTTGTATGTACGGGCGGCGCTCAGACCGCCCGCAGCGCCGCTTGTGCTCAGCCTTCGCGCAGAAGCTCACCCAGAATGGCGATACCTTCGCGAATCCGCTCTTCCGACACGGTAACGAAACTCAGGCGCAAGGTGTTGGTCTTGCCTTGGCCTGCGTAGAAAGGCGCACCCGGCACGAAGGCAACGTTACGTTCAATGGCGCGCGCAAGCAGTTGGGTGCCGTCGATGTGTTCGGGCAGGGTCACCCAAATAAACATGCCGCCTTCGGGACGATTCCACGAAACAGTGTTCGGGAAGTGTTCTTCCATGGCGTCGAGCATATAACCACATTGGCGCTTGTAGAGCTCGCGCACGGCCGGCAAATGCTTGTCAAGGAAGCCACTCTTTATGGTTTCATAGACGGCCATTTGCGAGACCGTGGACGTGTGCAGGTCGGTTGCCTGTTTGATCTGCACCAGCTTGGCAATGATGGGGCGCGGAGCCACGATGTAACCCAGGCGCAGCCCCGGCGCCAGCACCTTGGAGAACGTACCCAGGCGCACAATGGTTGCTCCAACCTTGCGGCCGAGTTCCAGCAAACCAGGTAGCGGTTCGCCTGCGTAACGCAGCTCGCCATAGGGGTCGTCTTCCACGATGGGCAGTTGCAGCGCAGCGCAGCGCTCCACCAGCTTCTGGCGGCGGGCGAGGTCCAGCGATACCCCGGTCGGGTTCTGGAAATTGGGCAAGGCGTAAAGGAAGCGCGCACCGGCCGCGAGTTCATCGGTAATTGCTTCCGGAATGAGGCCGCCATCATCAGTCGGAACCGAAGCGTAGGCTGGCTCAAAGAGAGAGAAGGACTGCAGCGCACCCAGATAGCTGGGGGCTTCAACCAGAACCTTGCTGCCTGGATCCACAAACAGTTTCCCCAACATGTCCAGGGCCTGTTGGGAGCCCGATACGATAAGGACTTCTTCCGGGGAGACATCGGCACCACGGCGCTTGAAGTCTTCCGCTACCCATTGACGCAGAGGCGTATAGCCTTCGGTGGGGCCGTATTGCAAAGCGGATTTGCCGTTCTCGCTCAGCACGCGGTCAAAGGCTGCCTTGATCTCTTCCACAGGGAAGCCGCCTGGTGCAGGCAGACCGCCGGCAAAGGAAATGACTTCAGGACGCTCAGTGACCTTGAGGATCTCTCGAATGGTGGAACTGGTGAGCTGCTGGGCCCGTTGTGAAAACGTATAAGGAAGAGAATAGGAATCCATGATCGAGAGATACTCAGCAAAAGAACAGTAGCAGGGATAAGGCCAGGCTCGCCGCAGGCCGGGCGGCTGCCGAACGTGGCCGGAATCCCTTAGATTACCGCAAAATCAGCTTACGCTTCAGCGAGCGCTTTCCCCGATGACATCTGCCAGCGCATCAGTGAAGTGCTCTACGTTGCCGTTGTTAAGCCCGGGAACTGCAATGCGCCCGGAATCGATGATATAGACACCATGCCGTTCGCGCAGTGCCACAAGCTGTTCGCGCGATAGGCCGCTATAGGTGAACATGCCACGCTGACTCACGAAGTAGTCGGCGTCATAGCCCGGCAGCTTCACCGCCAGCTGCTCATGCACTTGCCGGCGCATCTGCGCCATGCGCACGCGCATGTCAGCCACTTCATTCAGCCAGCGCCCATGCAAATGGTCATCGTTTAGCACCCCGGCTACGATATGACCACCATGCCATGGTGCGCTGGAATAATTCCGGCGCACCATGGATTTCAATTGGCCCAAGACGAGCTCAGCTTCCTGCGCCGAGCCGCAGACCACTGACAGGCCGCCGCAGCGCTCACCGTAAATGGACAAATTCTTGGAGAAAGAATTCGCCACCAGAACGGTCAAACCCGCATCAACCATGGCGCGCACGGCATAGGCATCCTCTTCCATGCCGTCGCCAAGGCCCTGGTAAGCAATGTCCAGGAAGGGAATTAGGCCCCGGTCTTGCAGCAGGGCAATCACTTCGCCCCATTGCTCTTGGGACAAGTCCACACCCGTGGGATTGTGGCAGCAGGGGTGCAGCAGCACGATGGTACGTGAAGGCAGCCCGCGCAGGCATTCCATCATGGCATCGAAAGCCAGCCCTTTGGTTGCGGGGTCGTAATACGGGTAGCTGCGGGTTTTGAAACCGGCGCCACCGAAAATGGCATGGTGGTTGTCCCAGGCAGGGTCACTGATCCACACCTCGGAATCCGGATAAGCCATGTGCAGGAAATCTGCCCCTACCTTTAGCGCACCGGTACCGCCCAGCGTCTGGATGGTGGCCACCTTGCCCTGGGCGACTGCTTGGCTTTCCCCGCCAAACACCACGCGCTGGACGGCGCTGCGGTACGCGGCCAGGCCCTCCATAGGCAGGTAGACGCGCGGTGACGGGTCGTCTGCCAGCCTGCGCTGAACGGTTTCCACCGACTCCAGGACGGGTATGCGCCCCTGGTCGTCGTAATACAGGCCAATCGTCAGGTTGATTTTCTTTGGATGGGTATTGCGGTGAAAGGCGTCATTCAACCCAAAGATTGGGTCGCCTGCGTACGGCTGGAGATGCTCGAACATGCTGTTAATGCCCATAGGGAAATTGATATGCCGGCGCGTCGCGCGTGTTCCGGCCATTATAAGGATCTCAGCCCAGGTGCATTGAAAGTGTGGGGGTCGAAGCCGAGGCTGGTGCGCGGGGGAGCGCACCAGGCGGTCTCCTCTGTACTGCCGCTGAATTACGCCAGGTACTTATCAAACCAGGCGATGGCACGCTGCCAACCGTCCTTGGCCGCCTCTTCCCGATAACTGGGCCGATAGTCTGCATGGAATGCGTGGGGCGCACCGGGGTAAACCACGAATTCCGAGGCCTTGGCCGCATCGCTACCTTTTGCCAGGGCGGCTTTCATCTTGTCTACGGTATCCAGTGGAATGCCGCTGTCGTTCTCTCCATACAGGGCCAACACCGGCGCATTGATGTCCTTGACGACATCGATGGGGTGTTTGGGCCGCAGCTCATCGGCTTCGCCCGCCAGCCGGCCATACCATGCCACCCCTGCCTTCAAGCGCGGGTTATGCGCGGCATAAAGCCAGACAATGCGGCCACCCCAGCAGAAACCAGTTATACCCAAGCGGTTGACATTGCCCCCATTCTGCCCGGCCCAGGCCACGGCGGCGTCCAGATCAGCCATGACCTGCTGGTCAGGTACTTTATTGACGACTTCGCTAAGCAAGCGCGGAATTTCCGTATAGCGTTTCGGGTCGCCTTGACGCACGTAGAGCTCAGGAGCAATGGCCATGTACCCTTCCTTGGCCAGGCGGCGGCAGACGTCTTGAATATATTCGTGGACCCCAAAAATTTCCTGCACAACCAGCACCACAGGTGCCGGCGTGTCGCCTTCCGGCATGGCCCGGTAAGCAGGCAGGGACCCACCCTGGACCGGAATTCGGACTTCTCCGGCCTTCAGTCCATCCGAGTCAGTTTCAATAGCGGTCTGTGCAGCCACCGGACCGGCCGCTGCAGCAAAGCCAACGGCAAGCGAGGTGGCGAGAAAGCCCCGCCGGTTCAGCGTTAGAGGCGGTACCAGGCTGTCATATTCCGCCGAATGCACACCCCCACCGGCGCTCTCCCCGGCCCCTGACCGCAATATATCTATGTCGGCCTTGCATCCCATCGCCCTCTCCTCTTTGATTATCAGATGGGCAAGCTTCGCCCTCTGGCGATTATTCACAATGCCGCGCAAGCCCTCAAGAAACAATTTTTATCTGCGCTGGCCCGTCAGTGCGCGCACATCAATCTTTCTTATCCGCATGCTCCGGCTTTCCCTTGCGCTTGGTAGAGGCCATATCGTCCAGCTCCTTTTTGCTCATGGATTCATACATGGAACGGGAAGCGCCCTTGAGCTCTTTTACCGGGGTGTCTCCACGCTTGGCTGAGAGCGCCGCCCCTGCGGCCTTCTGCTGTGCTTTCGAT
>JAJUJD010000193.1 GCA_029267315.1 Alcaligenaceae bacterium | reverse complement strand
GTGGTTATAGGCGGCATCATATCGTCGACTCTGCTGACCTTGCTGGTGCTACCCATACTGTACGAGTTGAGCCATCGGCGTGCCGCCGCGCGGGAACGCGAGGAACAATAACTGGAGGCCAAGATGGCCGACAAGATAAAGGCCAGTTGAGTAAACACATGTCGCAGAAAAAGTGAACCTTTGGGCTGATCGGCGTTGCCATAATAGGTGTCGCCGTCATTCTCTACAGCACGCTGCGGCCATCTGGTCAGGCATTCATCGATCCTGCAGATCAGACCCTTGTGATGCAGGGTAGGGTGATTTATGCAAACAATTGCGCGGCGTGCCATGATGAATCCCTGCAAGGGCAGCCGAACTGGCGTGAGCGCATGCCCAATGCAGATTACCCCCACAGAAGGAAGTTACTTCGCAACGGCAGAACTAAGCTACGCCTGGCATGCCGTTGAGTGTGCTGGGTGTGGGAAAGCTCGACGGCAATTTGGTTACGGGTTGTTTTTACCGAGCGGTCCGAATGCCACTACGATGAAATGCGGCATCCTGACTATTGTGTTACTGAAAGTCGATTCCAATTGCGAGTTGTATCATCGACCTGCACCTCTAAACGTGGCAAGATTGATCGGAAAGGGCGCGCAAAATCCCGCATGAATTGGTAGGCGCAGTGATCGCACATTTTTGGCGCAATAACACCAGATGCTCTTTTAATTGCATTAACTCGTCGACGCGCACTTCCACCGCGCGGATATGCTCATCAAGCAAGTCATTCACGTCGGCGCAATCCTCCGTAGGCGTATCACGGTACTGAAGCAAGGTTCGTACTTCGTCCAACGCCATGTCGAGCGTACGGCAGTGCCGGATAAATTGCAGGCGTTCAATATGCTGCTCGTCATACAGACGATAATTGCCATCGCTGCGAGAAGGCTCCGGCAGCAGACCCTCCTTTTCGTAATACCGAATGGTTTCCACCGTTGACTCCGTACGTTTGGCAAGCTCGCCGATTCTAATTGGCATGATGGTCTCCTTTGTTTGAAACACTAAAGTTACTATAGACTTTAGCAGTCAAGAAATCAAGATCTGACCTGTTGCGGGGTGAAATCAAAGCGCTTGACTCTGAAGCCACTAGAGGCTTTCTAATACCTGCATTCAAAGGAGAAATTCTTATGCGGTTTCATATTGAAGATATGACATGCGGCGGTTGCGCCGGCAATGTCGTCAAAGCCATTCAGTCAGTCGACCCGAGCGCTGAAGTCATCACCGAGCCGCCAACGCGCAACGTGCAAGTCACCTCGTCAGCGACAAGGGCACAGCTTGAATCGGCCTTGTGTCAGGCGGGTTACCCACCGCGTGGCAGCGATGCTCCGATCGCCAAAAGCGTGGCTCCCATCCCCGCACAAGAAATGCCTCCGGGCCTCTCCATGCAGGTACAGGGCATGGACTGCGCAAGTTGCGTCGGCAAGATTGAAACGGCGCTGGCACGCATGCCCGGCGTTTCTGATATCCGGCTGAACTTCGCCACAGAGAGGCTCGAACTGACGCTGGCGCCCGAATCGCCCACCCAGCTTGGTGACATCAAAAAAACCATTAAGAGCTTGGGCTTTGGCGTATCTGCCAGTACCGACCAAAGCGCTACGCCAGGCATCGGCACGGACGATCAAGCCGCCGCACCCCAGCTGCGTTGGTGGCAAACTAGAAAGGGCAAGCAGGTCGTGGGCCTTGGCATTCTGATGGCCACCGCCTACGCTATCGCGCTGTTTTTCCCGAATTACGGGACCTGGGTGTTTGGTGCAGCCGTGGTTGTCGGCGTCTTTCCCTTTGCACGCAAAGCGCTTGCGCTGGCCAAGTCTGGCTCGCCCTTTTCGATCGAGACACTCATGTCCGTGGCCGCGCTTGGCGCCCTCTTCATCGGTGAAGCCGAAGAAGCGGCGGCTGTCGTATTCTTGTTCTCGGTCGGTGAGTTGCTGGAGAGCGTGGCAGCCGGTCGCGCCCGTGCCGGCATTAAGGCCTTGGCGTCACTGGTTCCGAAAACGGCGGTTTTAATCGATCCACAAGGGGGGCAACGCGAGGTCCCTGCAGCCTCGTTGGACGTGAACGACCATGTGCTCGTGCGCCCCGGGGACCGGGTGTCCGCCGATGGCGTGATTATCCAAGGCGCGTCCAGCCTTGACGAGTCGCCCATCACAGGCGAGTCCATACCTCTTGCGAAGGCGGCAGGCGACAATGTATTTGGGGGCTCGATCAACGTCGATGGGGTGCTCCAGATTCGCGTGGAAAAGGCTGCCGCCGACAACACGATTTCGCGCATTATCCATCTGGTTGAACAGGCACAGGCCTCTAAGGCACCCACCGCCCGTTTCATTGAGCGGTTCAGTCGTTACTACACGCCGGCCGTGATGGCTATTGCCGCGCTGATTGTGGTCGTTCCACCACTGGCAATGGGCGGGGACTGGGGAACCTGGCTTTATCGTGGCCTGGCGCTGTTGCTTATTGCCTGCCCCTGCGCACTCGTGCTGTCTACGCCGGCGGCTATCGCTTCGGGCTTGGCTGTCGGGACGCGCCGCGGGCTACTCATCAAGGGCGGCAATGCCTTGGAAACCATTGGTCGGGTAAGTACGATCGCGTTTGACAAGACAGGCACCCTGACCGAAGGCAAGCCGCGCGTCACTGACGTGGTTGCCTTCACATCAGGGCGCGAGGACGAGATTTTGGCGCTCGCCGCAAGCGTAGAATCCGGCTCGAATCACCCGCTAGCGAAAGCCATTGTGAGCCATGCCGAGGCCGCTAACAGCCTTATCCCCGCTGCCTCGCATGCATACGCCACCGCGGGTAAAGCCGTACATGCAAGCGTAGCTGGCCGCAAATTGGCCATTGGCTCGCCGATTTACGCTGCCCAAGCAGCGGCCCTTACACAAGGACAACGCGCACGCATCGAAGCGCTGCAACATGACGGAAAAACCGTTTCCGTTTTGCTGGACGAACAGACCCGTGAAGCGCTTGGGCTGGTGGCGCTACGCGACGAGCCAAGGCAGGACGCACAAGAGGGTGTAGCCGAACTCAAAGCGATGGGCGTGCGCTCAGTCATGCTCACGGGCGATAACCGCCTCACCGCCCAAGCCATCGCCGGCCACTTGGGCATGGAATGGGAAGCTGAACTTCTGCCCCAGGATAAGCTGCGCCTGATCGATGAAATGAAGCGCAGCGCCAAGGTGGCCATGGTGGGTGATGGCATCAACGATGCGCCGGCGCTGGCAACGGCCGATGTGGGCATCGCGATGGGCGGTGGCACCGATGTGGCAATCGAAACGGCCGACGCGGCTCTGCTTAAAAGCCGCGTTACGGATGTAGCCCACCTAGTCGCGCTTTCACGTGCAACGATGGCAAACATTCATCAGAACGTGATTTTTGCGCTCGGTTTGAAGGCCGTATTCTTGATTACCACTGTGCTGGGCGTCACCGGTTTGTGGGTTGCCGTCATGGCCGATACGGGCGCGACGGCAATTGTCACGCTTAATGCGTTACGTCTGCTGCGTTTCAAGGGAGCGGCGGCGACAAAGCACCATCAGCCGCGCATGCAACCGGCAAGCGTGCTGTGAACAAACATGAAGCTGATGTTTTGGTTCATATTGATCCCGCCCGGACAGGAATGACATCCGAGCGTTTATGAAAGTTTTCGTTTTTCTGAGGTAACCATATGAAAAGAGTGATTGTTGGCGCTATTGTCCTGTGTACGGGTTCCATTGTCTATGCTGCAGGCCCACACGATACACACGTAGCCGTAGCAGCTCATGCGCAAACCGCACAACACGTCAGCAAAGACGCCGATGGTGGCGCCGAACTGTCTACAACATTGACGGTTTCGGATTGCTGGATTCGCTCGTTGCCAAGGCCGACTCCTTCTGCGGGCTACTTTGTGATAAAGAACGCTGGCAATAGCGAAGCAAAGCTCGCCTCCATGTCTATTGCCGCTTTCGACCAGGTGTCCTTACATCAAACGATCGATCAGGACGGGAAAATCAGGATGGCCGTGGCTGACGCTGTTTCGATCCCTGCTGGTGGCGAACTGCAATTTAAGCCGGGCAGCTATCATGCGATGCTTGAAAAGCCTACTCAAGCGCTTACTGTTGGTACCGAAGTCGAAGCCGATTTTGAGTTTCAATCAGGGGAAACAGCGAAGGCGCTGTGCGAAGTTAAGCCTGCCAACGCTCTCTCGAGGTAGTGCCTATCCTGGCGATAAATCCAGCGCTGGCCCGACAGTTGAGATGCCCGGATCATGGGCCGCTTCGCATTTCGTTTAAGCGAAGCAGCTGCCAAGGAGGCGCCCTCGTAAAGGAGGTGTACGCCTGAGGTCGGATTGTGGGGGGAGACTCTCGGGCGAAGAGCGGACGGCATAGGCATGCCCCTTGCTTGATGTCCCACCTCTAGCCTTGGAAGACGGGAGAAGTGCTTTCTCTCGTATGCGCGCAGCATCTAATGGTGGCTCGCAGTCAGCAATGTAGGGATGACCTTGATATGTCCAACGAACGCGAAAGTAGCGAGGACAACTCTGATTTGGACCCGAGCGACGTCGCCCAACGGCGCACGCTGATCAAGGTGCTTTTCATTAATTTGGCGCAAGCCATTGTCGTTGGCGTAGTCGGCGCCCTGGCGGACTCCACTAGTTTGATGGGAGCCGCATTAGACAATTTCGCCGACGGCATCGTGTATGGCCTAAGTATCTATGCGGTTGGACATACCGTGATCGCTAAAGCCCGTGTCGCGCGATTGTCGGGTACGTTTTTGATCTTGCTTGCCGTGGGGTTGTTGATTGAGGTGTTGCGACGATTCTTCGCCGCCGGCGAGCCGATTGGTCTGGCGATGATTATCGTGGCGCTGGCGAATGCGGCGACCAATCTGTTCTGCCTGCGTCTGCTGCGGTCTTATCAGAATGAAGATGTGCATCTGCGGGCATCATGGATCTTCACGACGAATGACATGTATGTCAATTTGGGGATTGCTGCTTCGGGTGTGGCAGTGATACTGTTTCAGTCATCTCTTCCCGACCTGTTAATAGGGCTGGTGGTCGTCGCTATTGCGTTCAAGGGTGGTTGGGAAATTCTCGGGCAAGCACGCGATGCGCGTCGCTCTGAAGCATCGACGGTAAGCGGACCACGCTCTTAAGCGCGAATTCGAAAATCGGTTCACAGCGCGAGCGTAGTTTCATTCGAGTGTGTTGAATGGAAAGTTTGGCCTTAGGGATAGGCCGCCTTGACCTCTTGCTCAACTAGCGCCTTAAGCTGCTCATAGCCAAATTTGGGCAAAGGCTGGCCATTGACGAAAAAGGTGGG
>JAJUJD010000113.1 GCA_029267315.1 Alcaligenaceae bacterium | reverse complement strand
GGCAAGCCTTACTGCTTGCGATGGCGGAGGCGGCGGGGGAACGCCAGAACCGGTTGCTACTTCTCCGAATATTCTTTTCGTCATCATGGACGACGTCGGCATCGACCAGATGCGTTCCTTCGGCTACGGTGGGGCCACACCACCTCACATGCCCAACATGGACGCCGTCGCGAATGCTGGCCTGCGTTTCCACAACACCTGGTCCATGCCAGAATGCTCGCCGGGGCGTGCAGCCTTCTTTGTCGGCCAATACCCGCTGCGTACCAACATCCGGCAGGCAATCGGCCCGAATGACCTGGCCGTTTCGCAAATCTCACCTTTCGCCGTCACAGCGCCGAAGCTGCTAAAGAAGGCAAACTACGAAAGCGCCATGTTCGGCAAGTTCCACCTGGCTGGCCCTGAGAACAACGAGGCCGGCCATTCCACACCCGCGGTGCTGGGCTGGGATTACTTCTACGGCTGGGTGGGTGGGCTGCCCGGTTCAGTAGATACGTCTGCGGGAGGTGTAGCACCTGAGGGCACGTACAGTTGCGGCTTCGTCCCGTCCGCTGCTGCTGGCGGCGCCGAAACGGGCGCGTGCTATCAACCTGATAACAGCTGCACACTCATCCAGCGCACATCGCTTGTGCAAGATCCTCCCGGCCTGCAGTGTCTGGATTCCGGCGGCATTTTCGTTCCTCATCAGACTTGCGGTACACCACCTTCCACGCTCAATTTCACGCGTGAGAACGGCTACTACGTTTCCCCGCTGGTCATTATTGAAGAAGGTCAGGTAGAGGAAGTCGCACTCACAGACCCACGCGCGCGCCGGTATCGCACGCGAATCGAAACCGATGCCGCCATCGAATGGATTAGAAGCCGGCCGGCTGATCGGCCCTGGATGGCCACTGTTAGCTATAGCGCGGCACATACTCCCTGGCAGCAACCCCCATCCGACCTTGTTCCGCATATTGATGGCGCCGTCAATGACGGCCTGGACTGCAAGGGCTCGGTTGCCGGGCGCATCATTCAGAACCGCATGACCGAAGCCATGGATACCGAATTCGGTCGTCTGCTGGTCGAGACCGGTCTGGCCACGCGTGGGAAAGACGGGGAATTGGTCTACGACCCCGCGGCGACAAACACCATTATTGTCATCGCCGGCGACAACGGCTCATTGGCTGGTGCTGTGAAACTACCGTTTGAGGCTTCGCAGGCTAAAGGCACCACGTATCAGACCGGCGTGTGGGCACCACTCATCGTCGCCGGGCCTGAAGTTGCCGAACCGGGGCGGAGTGTGGAGCACATGGTCAACATGGTTGACCTCTATCGCTTGTTTGCGGATATCGCCGGCGTCGATGTCGAGGCCGAGAACCCGCAAACCATTGATTCGGCTCCAATGCTTCCCTATCTGAGAGATCCGGAACAGCCCAGCATCCGTAACATCAACTTTGCCATGGCCGGTTTCAATTATCAGGCCAATGGTGGCAGCAACGGGCCATGTGTGATCAGCACCGCCTGCACCCAGATTCCCACGTCAAAAAGCGTGTGTGAAGACAACCAGGGCGAATGGTGGGGGCCGGGCTACAACACCGGGCCGGGCAGCAACGTGATCGACAACGGCGGAGCGGGTTATGAAATCTGCGCGGACGTGAACCGTGCGCTCTACAAGAACGGCCAGCCTCTGCTCAACATTCTGGCTGAGGATTCCGCCACGGTACGCGACGAGCGCTACAAACTGGTGCGTAACAGCACACGGCAGTACCGCCCTGAAACGGATACCATCGAATGGGAAACCGTCGAGCAACTCTTTGAAATCGACCAGGCCGTACCACGTCCACTTCTGGACACCCCCGACCGCAACCTGCTGACCGCAGTTACTCCCGAGGTGCAACAAATCTACGAGCGTCTAAAAACGCAAATGGACGACATTCTCGCCTCCAACCCCGAGTGCCGTGGTGATGGCAACCTGGATCGCGAAGTGAACGGTCGCGATCTCGACGAATGGAGCCGGATAGCGAACGCCTGGGGCCTGTCCAGCGTATATGACTTCAAGATCAACGGCGTATTCGACGGCCTGACCAACTCTCTGGATGCGTCCGTCATCCAGGAAAACCTCGGCCGACCCTGCCCGCCTTCTTATGCGGTTTACTAGGAGGCGCACCATACTGGCCTGTGCTGCGACAGTGGGAGTGCTCGCGGCCGGGCTGGGAGGTTGGCAGCTGAACGCAGGCGCCGGTCCGGCGGCAGCTGCGCCGGAAGTAATCGTTGGAGATGGCGTACATACCCCGGCGGGCATGGCTTGGGTGCCGCCGGGCGAATTTCTCATGGGCAGCGACAGCAAGCTGGCGCAGGAGAACGAGAAGCCGGCTCACAAGGTGAGGGTTAAAGGGTTCTGGATGGATCTGACCCATGTCACCAACGATCAGTTTGCGCGCTTCGTAGAGGAAACCGGCTACATCACGACGGCGGAGCGCAAGCCCGATTGGGACACCATCCGGGTGCAACTTCCTCGCGGCACGCCCCCTCCACCCGATGAGGCTCTGGTCCCGGGAGCCATGGTTTTCGTCGGCACAGAAGGGCCGACCAGCCTGGCAGCCTACTGGAATTGGTGGCGGTATGTGCCCGGCGCGAACTGGCGTCAGCCCCTGGGCCCGGGTAGCGGCATAGAAGACAAGGGGGACCACCCTGTCGTACAGGTGAGCTTCGAAGATGCCAAAGCCTATGCGAAATGGGCCGGCAAGCGATTGCCAACCGAAGCGGAATGGGAATACGCCGCCCGTGGTGGGCTTGAGCAAGCCACTTATGTGTGGGGCGACGAACTTATGCCGGACGGGCAACAAATGGCCAATTACTGGGATACCAAGCAGCGCAGTTTCCCTGTTGTGAGCCCCAAGGCCGGTGGAGCCGTTGGGACTTTGGCCGCCGGTACTTTTCCGCCCAACGGCTATGGGCTTTATGACATGACGGGCAATGCGTGGCAGTGGGTTAACGACTGGTACCGCGCCGACTACTTCCGTATGCAAAGTAAGCTCGGCAAACGCTTCATCGAAAACCCGCAAGGGCCCGCGGATTCCTGGGACCCTTCCCAACCCGGAGTGCCAGTTGATGCGCCCAAAAGGGTAATCAGGGGCGGCTCCTTCCTATGCAACGAAAGCTACTGCTTGTCGTACCGCCCCAGTGCGCGACAGGGGGCAGACCCATACAGCCCCATGTCGCACGTCGGGTTCCGACTGGTGAGCGACGCGCCAGCGCCATAAGGTCGTTTACGACGCCTGCGTGCGGCACGACCGACCCATGTTTTCCTGGATGATGAGCAGGTCGGCGTGATCAGTAACGCCATCCAGGTTGAAGTCATACCAGCTGGATTTGCCACCGTTTTCCTGGCTGAAGCGGGTCCATGCATCAATATCGGCTGCATCCACAATGCCATCACGGTTGCCGTCTCCCGGGCACTCGGCATTGGTGTCTAGAAGCGCCTGCATTTCTGCTTTGAGGGTGTCGTACTGCTGCTGCACCTCGGACGGAAGCGTTGTCTGGGTGAGCAGGTTGTACACAGCGTTGTCGAGACGGGGAACCGGTATTGCTTCATCAATCGCATAGAGCTCGTCGACGGTCTCCAGACGCATGGTGCTGCAGTTGAGCCGTTCGAGCTGAACCAGCTTGTGCGTGGCGTTGCGAAGGGCGCGCTGACTTTCTGGCATGATGTCGACGGCTGCTTCACCCTGTGCCAGCAAATAGTCGTTCACTGCGCAGCATGAAGACAGGCCCTCCGGCCCAGCTGCGCCATCGGGCCCGTACCAGGTGCCGCCCTGGTCTGCACATACCGCCTGCTGCGGGAAAAGCTGCACGCAGATGTTGGAAGCGGGGATAACGCAGGGCGAAGGGGGCTCAGTATTGGTGGCTTTAATGTTCGTACCCATTTCCGTGTAATTCACGGTACGAATTGCTGGGCTGGAAGGTTCCACCAGATAGGGCAACAAAGGCTGTGCGTCGATAGGGCGGCCATCCGTGACGGCTTCGTCGAGATTCACTTCCGCCAGTTCGGCGAAGAGGCTGAAAAGGTCGGTGGAATTCACCATGTGGGGCACACTGCGCCCCGGTTCGGCCACCATGGGCCCAGCCACAATCAGAGGCACCCATACGCCCGTCTGGTAGGGGAAGCCTTTGGCCCGGGTCGGATTGAAAGGCGCTTTGACGCTGGGTGCGTAAGTGCCGTTGTCTCCCATGATGATGACCACTGTATTGCTGTTTTCGGGGCGGTACTCGAGTTCTCCCGCCTCGTTATAGCGGGCCAGACCGGATTCCACCATCAGGCGGCCGATCTCTTTATCGAGTGCCTCTATCATCTGATTCGTGATCACACGGCTTTCCAGCGCACTATCGCAGCTGAAGCCCGATGTTGGTACGGAATCGGACGGCAGAAGCGATACGGGCGGTTGCTGCAGCGGGGTGTGAATGGCGGAATAGCCGACACTCAGCATCCATGGTTTCTCGGAATTTTGCTGCCTCAGCCACGCCAGTGCCCGATCGGTCTCCTGTACCACACGGTATCCGCGCGCCCCGGGTGCAGAAACGGCTTCTGTCCGCACATTGCCATTCGCGTCGCTGATGATCCACTCTGCCGTGTAGTAGCCATTCTGTCGCGTGAAATCGATGTAGCTGGGACGGGTGGCCCGACAGCTGGCGCCCGGGTCGAAAATGCCGCCCCTTTCCATGCACAGGCGTCCGGGTGTCTGTGCTTGGGTAAGATCGATAGAGGAACAGCTGTCATCCGGCATATAGCAAGCGCCACTGTCCGCGCCGCGCGTGGGGTCGTCGTTCTGGCTGGGCACGAAACCACAGCCGTGGGTGCCTTCCGGCGCGACACCACCAGCAGTGGTATCCAGGGGGAAGGGGCCACCGTCCAAGTAACCTTCGAAGTGATCCCAGCCCAGCTCGTACATGACCCGATGCCCGAGTGGATTGTTGTCCGGGTTCAAGTCAGACCCCGACAAATGCATTTTGCCTATCACGGCATTGATATAACCCTTTTCCTTCAGCACTTTGGGTGTGGTGAACTCGAAGGGCGACACTTGGGAATTGGCCAAGTCGTCTGCCACGATGGCATTGCGTACATGGGTCCGGAAGGGGTAGCGGCCTTCGAAAAATGTCGCCCGGGTAGGCGAGCAGGTGGGCATGGACCAGGCGTTGCGAAACCGCAGCCCTGCGCGGGCGATGGCATCAATATTCGGTGTGCGCGCAGCCGTGGCGCCCCCATAGCCAAAGATGGGCAGCTGGTCGACACCAAAGTCATCGAGGACGACAAACAGGATATTGGGTAAGGATGACTGTGGCGGGGGTGTCGACTTCAGATCGTTGCTGTCGCATGCCGTCAAAGCGAGGGCTGCAAGGGCGGTTGCACCAAAGGTCTTCAGCATTCTGTGCATCGCATTTTCCCGTGAAAATCAGTTTGTCGAACCCCGCCTACTGCACGCGGGCCTATTGAATGAGTTGATTGATCTCGATGATAGGCATCATCACCGCAAGAACAATAAGCAGAACCATGCCGCCCATCAGCAGGGTCATGGCCGGTTCCAAAGCGGCGGTGAGTGCCAGCGCACGGCGTTCCAGCTCTGCTGCCAGAGTGGCGGCAGCGCGCTCCAGCATGGCCGGCAATTCCCCTGTGCGCTCACCGCTGCCTATCATGTGAATCAACAGTGGGGGAAAGACCTGTTGAGTCTGCAGGGCATTGGCCAGGGAACTGCCCTCACGCACTCGGCGCGAGGCTTCGTCAGCCGCCTGAGCCAATCGATCGTTGCCCAGGGTTCGCCGCGCAGCGTCCATGGCGGTCAGGAGAGACACGCCGCTACCTACCAAAATGGAAAGCGTGGCCGCATAGCGCGCGGTGTTCACGCCCTGCACATAGCGGCCAACAACGGGCATGCGCAGCACACGGCTGTGCCAGGCAAGGCGGGCGGAGGGCACGCGCAGACTCCAACGCCAGAGGCCCCACAGTATGGCAAGGAGCAGTGCCGTCAGTACGCCCCAGTCGCGCACGAAGCCACTGGCGGCGAGCATGATGCGAGTAAGCAGCGGCAAGGTCTGCTGAGTATGACTGAACGCGGTGATGACCTGTGGCACTACGTAGCTCAACAGGAAGACGACCACGGCTATCGCGACCAGGGTCACAATGGCCGGGTAAATGAAGGCAGTCAGAATCTTGCTGCGCAGCAGCCCGCGCGATTCGATATGGCTGGCCAGTCGTTCCATCACTTGCGGAAGTTCGCCGGAGTGTTCGCCGGCTTCCACCAGGGCCACATAGATGGGCGGAAAGTCCCGGGGGTGAGCCGCCAGGGCATCACAAAGACGGTGGCCTGCGCGGATGTCGGCGCGTACTGAAGCCAGTACCTGCGCCACATGGCGACGTTCAGCCTGCTCCAGGCCCACGCTCAATGCCTGTTCGAGGGTCAAGCCGGCTTCCAGCAGGCCGGCCAGCTGTCGGGTGAGCCATCCAAGTTCCGTGTCGCGTATGCGGGCTCTGCCCAACGACAGGCTCTGAACGCTGCGATCACGTGTAGTCTGCAGGTTCAGGGGCAGCAAGCCCCGGGCGCGCAGGAGTTGGCGGGCACTGCGTTCCGTCTCGGCTTCTATGGTGCCTTTCTCTATGCGGCCTGATGCGTCGGACGCTTCGTATTGGTAACTGGGCATGGCTCCTTTCCCTTGCCTCCCTTAATTGTCCCGGGTCACCCGGATCAATTCTTCCGCCGTGCTGATGCCCTGAGACACCCAGCGCTGTCCGTCTTCGCGCAAACTACGCATGCCGTGCCGCCTCGCTGCTTCTCGCAGCCCTTGCTCATTGGCTCCGCCATGGATCATGGCGCGCGCATCATCATGCAGTGTGAAGAGTTCGTGTATGCCGGTACGCCCCTTGAAACCGGTGTGGCGGCAATGGGGGCAGCCTTGTGCATTCAAGATTGCGGTTCCATCAACTTGCGGAATTTTGCAGGCAGGGCATAGCTTGCGAATCAAACGCTGGGCAAGAACGCCCTGCAAGGTGGAAGCCAGAAGAAATGGTTCCACGCCCATGTCGACAAGCCGCGTGATGGCGGATACGGAGTCATTGGTATGTAATGTGGCCAGCACCAGGTGGCCGGTGAGCGAGGCCTGAACTGCGATCTGTGCAGTTTCCAGGTCTCGAATTTCACCGATCATGATGACGTCAGGGTCCTGACGCAGAATGGCGCGCAGAGCCGTTGCGAAGTCAAGGTCGATGCGCGGGTTCACCTGCGTCTGGCCGATGCCCGGCAGGTCGTATTCGATTGGGTCCTCCACGGTGAGAATGTTGGTGGTGGAGGCGTCGAGGCGACCCAATGCAGCATACAGCGTGGTGCTTTTACCGCTGCCCGTCGGGCCGGTGACCAGCACGATGCCATGCGGGCGCTGAATCAAGGCGTCGAGCTGCTGCATGACGTCGGGCGCCATACCCAGCTGCGGCAACTTGAGAAAACCGGTTTCCTTGTCGAGCAAGCGCAGCACCGCCCGTTCACCGTGGCCGGTGGGCAGGGTGGACACCCGGACATCCACAGCCCTGCCACCCACCCGCAAGGCGATGCGGCCATCTTGAGGCAAGCGTTTTTCCGCAATGTCCAGGCTGGCCATGATCTTGATGCGCGACACCAGTGCGTTGTGAAGGGCACGGCGTGGGCTGACGATGTCGCGTAGGGTGCCGTCGACCCGATAGCGCACAACGGAATGGGTTTCGAACGCCTCCAGGTGAATGTCGCTGGCACCATCCCGCACGGCCTGGGTGAACAGCGCGTTAATCATTCGAATGACGGGTGCGTCATCGTGGGATTCCAACAGGTCCTCGACTTCCGGAATATCCTGTAGCAGGCGGTCCAGGTCGATTTCGTTGGCTGCTGCGTCAACAACGGCCGCCGCATCGTCAGTCTCCGCGTAGACGGCTGCCAGCAAGGTATCGAGCTCCGCGTCGGCTACCTGGCGTTGGGTTAGAGAACCATGTGTGCGACGCAGCTCCGCCAAGGCCCAGGGTGGCGTGCGCTCCGTTGTCACCAGTACCGGCCCGCCGCTGCCGGGCTGTATCAGTGCGCGCTGACTGCGCGCCCAGGCATAGGGAAGTCTTGCGGTCATGGCTCTTGGCGTGTGTCCCGCAAGTCCAGCATCCCGGTCTCCGGGTTCTGCTCGAAGGCTGGCAATGTTGCCGGGTTCACATCATTAGAGATCCAGCTGTTGATGGGTGGCATTGCAGCTTGAGCCGCGCGCATATAGTTGTAGCGATCAAGCGTGATGCCGGCGCTGTCCTGCGCCGTACGCACGATGTGAGGGCGCAGGAATACCATCAGGTTGGTCTTGCTCCGGCTGCGCTTGTCATAACGGAACAGATTCCCCAGCACCGGCACATCCCCCAGTACCGGCACGGCACTACGGCTTTGCGAGATGTTCTCTTCCAAGAGCCCGCCCAGCACGATGATCTGGCCGTCGTCCACCAATACGTCCGTTTCCAGAGCGCGCTTGCGTGTGACCAGACCTTGATGAATCTCTGTAGCTACTTCGTCGATACTGCTGACTTCCTGGTAAAGCCGCATCTTGACCGTGTTTCCTTCCGATATCTGCGGTCGGATGCGCAACGTCAATCCCACATCCTCGCGCGATACGGTTTGGAATGGGTTGCTTGCGCCGTCTGCCGCTGTTGTGTAGCGGCCAGTCACTACGGGCAAGGTCTGGCCCACCATGATGCTTGCTTCCTCGTTGTCCAACGTCATGAGATTCGGCGTGGAGAGCACATTAGCTTTGCCGCGACTTTCCATGGCCCTGGCCAGTACGCTCAAGTTAAGCAATTCATTGCCGAGAATGTTCACTGTTCCCTTGACCACGCCCAGACTCATCCCGGCGGGCAGTCCGTCCAAGCCCGTGGCGCCGCGTAGATCAATGCCCGAGCCACCGTAGTTTGCGCCTCCAAAAAATGAGGAGCGGCCGCTGGCAATGTCGGAACCGCCTGCCATCCACTGAATGCCGAACTCGGCGGCGTCATCTGCACTGACTTCCACAATCAGACTCTCCACCAGGACCTGGGCTCGACGTTGGTCAAGTTGGTCAATGATCTCGCGCAGGCTGCGGTATAAGGGCGGCGGGGCGGCGATGATGAGTGTGTTGGTGGTGGGGTCTGCCTGAATGGATGCGCCACCAGCAGAGAAAGCAGTGGGCTGCATGCCGCGGCCAGATGCGAGGGGTTGGGTGAAGCCGCTCATGGAAGCGGTCGCCGGAGTTTCAAAACTGCGGCTACCTTGCGGTGAAGAATTACTGCCCTCGTCGAATGCACTCGGTCCGAGCGAGTCGCTCATCAAGTCTTCACTCAGGCCGGCCGAGCCGGTATTGCCGGATGCACTCAGAGCCCCACGCAAGACTTCGGCCAGATGTGTGGCTTGCGCGTTACGCAAGTAGACGACATGCAGATTACCCGTGCCGGTCTCCGGCCTGTCTATGCGGCGGATGAGATCCCGAGCCAGTGTGAGTTTATCTGGCGTTCCGGCACGAAGCAGGACCGAATTGCTGCGCGGGTCTGCCACGACAACAACTTGTCCGCTTGGATCATTGCGACTGTTGCCGTTGAGCAGCTGGGTTGCCAGCGCTGCCACGTCCAGCGCGACACCATAACGGATGGGAATGACATCTGTGCTGAACGCGTCGGGAGTGTCGACTTCATCGATTACGCGGGCGATGCGTTCGAGATTGTCGGCGTAGTCGGTAATGATCAGCGTGTTATTGCCAGGATAGGCGTTGATGGTGTTATTGGG
>JAJUJD010000145.1 GCA_029267315.1 Alcaligenaceae bacterium | reverse complement strand
GCCAGCACCTGCTGGAGCGCTAACAAAGAGGCCGAGTCACCTTGATGCAGAGCAGCGTCGACCTCTTCTCTTTGCCACTCATGCGAAAGCGTGACGTGGGCCTGCACACCTGGTGGCAGCTGCCGATACAACTCCGCTGCGGCCTGCTGGGTCCCGTCCCAGACCGCACGCGCCCCAACGGCCAGCACTGCGGCAAGCTGCCCCGCCAGGCCTGCAGCATCGGGGGCCAAGCAAAGAACAGCGGCACGGGGGTGAATCTGATAGATGTTGCGCTCGCCGGTGGGCCCCTTCAGGCTATGTGCGGACAGGCCGAAGAACGGCATGCGAGCCGCCAGCGAAATACCCTCCCCACCTGAACCCCACGCTTCCAGCTCTGCCAAGGCTCGGGTCGCCCCCACTGCTGTAGGCGGCATGAAAGGTTCGGAAGCCTGAATGCCGAACGGGACTTCCAGGGCAGAGTCCGGGCGTGCCGATAGCAGCCGATACAGGTAAAGCGGGCCGCCCGCCTTGGGGCCGGTACCTGAGAGGCCTTCACCACCGAACGGCTGCACGCCGACAACTGCTCCCACCATGTTTCGGTTCACATACAGATTGCCCACTTCCGCCTGGGTGCTGACCTGGCGGATGGTTTCATCAATGCGGGTATGCAGACCCATGGTCAGACCATAGCCTGTGGCATTAACCTGAGCGAGCAACTGGTCGAGGTCTTGCCGACGATAGCGCATCAAGTGCAGTACCGGACCAAACACTTCGCGCTTGAGTTCACTGAGCGCTTCAATTTCGATAAGAGTGGGAGGAACATAGGTGCCAAGCTTCATAGTGAACTCCGGCGGAGTATCAGCTTCGCGGCAAAGCTGATGCACCTTACGCCCCTTATCCGCCATTGCCTGGATATGCCGGTTGATACCTTCCCGAGCACGGGCGTCAATGACCGGGCCAACATCATTTTGCAACTGCGAAGGTGGCCCCACACGTAGCTCGGCCATCGCACCTTTAAGCATGGTGGTCAGATGCGCCGCGACATCTTCCTGCACGCACAGAACACGCAGGGCGGAACAACGTTGGCCAGCGCTGTCAAAAGCGGAAATCAGAACGTCGCGTACAACCTGCTCGGCCAGCGCCGAGGAATCCACAATCATGGCATTCTGGCCACCGGTTTCAGCCACCAAAGGTACCGGCCGCCCGTCGGGCCCCAGGCGTCGGGCCAGAATGCGCTGAAGCTCACGCGCCACTTCGGTGGAGCCGGTGAACATTACACCGTGAATCCGTTCGTCATCTGTAAGCCAGGGGCCGACTTCCTTACCCCGTCCTGGCACCAGCTGCACGGCTTGCTTGGGGATGCCCGCAGCCCACAGCAGTTTGATTCCTTCAGCCGCGATCAGGGTGGTCTGTTCAGCCGGCTTGGCGAGAACAACATTGCCAGCAGCCAGCGCCGCGGCAACCTGACCCGTGAAAATGGCCAGGGGGAAATTCCATGGGCTGATGCACGTAACAACGCCCAAAGGACGATGCGTGGAATTATCAAAGCTGTTTGTGACCTGAGCAGCGTAAAAACGCAGGAAGTCCACGGCCTCACGCACTTCAGCGACAGCGTTGGCGTACGTTTTTCCGGCTTCGCGCACCAATATGCCCATCAGGCGCATTAAGTCGGTTTCCATGGCATCGGCCGCTCGCAGCAGCATGGCGGCACGGTCCGCGGGGGGTACCGCAGCCCACTGCCCTGCGTAATCAGCCGCTGCAGCGACCGCCCGATGGGCATCAGCCTCTGTGGCAAAACGCAGCCGCCCGACAATGTCGCTATGGTCGGCCGGATTAAGTACGTCAAACTGTTCCCCACCTTGGCTATCCACCGCCAGCAGGGGGCCAGCCTCCAGAAATTCCGGGTTGTCCTGTAAGGTAGAGGACAATGTCTCGAGCACGTCGTCGTTGGCCAAGTCCAGCCCTGACGAATTCTGGCGCCATGCTCCATACAGGGCCCTTGGCAGTGGAATGGCAGGATGCGGCAGCCCCATGGCGCCCTCTTGGCGTGCCTGCGCTTCAATAAGCTCGACGGGATCTTCCACCAGAGACTCAATGGGCACCGAAGTGTCGGCCACACGGTTCACGAAAGACGTGTTGGCGCCATTTTCCAGAAGCCGGCGTACCAGATAGGCCAGCAAGGTTTCATGCGTGCCAACAGGGGCATAGATGCGGCAGGGCCGCCCGGCCCCACCGCGAATAGAACCTACCACCTGCTCGTAAAGGGCTTCTCCCATACCGTGCAAGCACTGGAACTCATATTGCCCCGGATGCCAGCTTTCCGGTCGCGCCAGTTCATATATTGTCGCGAGGGTCTGCGCATTGTGAGTGGCAAATTGGGGGTAGATCTGTTCGGGTGCCGCGAGCAACTTGCGGGCGCAGGCAATGTAGGACACATCGGTATATACCTTCCGTGTGTACACGGGGTATCCATCCATGCCGTCTACTTGGGCGCGCTTGATTTCCGTATCCCAGTAAGCCCCCTTCACTAGACGAATCATCAGCCGACGCTTGCTGCGGCCGGCGAGGTCAATGAGGTAATCCACAACCTGCGGGCAGCGTTTCTGATAGGCCTGAATAACAAAACCTACCCCCTGCCACCCCTGGAGCTCCGGCTCAAAACACAGACGCTCGAGGAGATCCAACGACAGTTCCAGACGATCAGCCTCTTCGGCATCAATATTGAGACCGATGTCATACTGCTTGGCCAAGCGCGCCAGCCCCAGCACAACGGGGTAAAGCTCATTCATGACCCTATCGACCTGAGCACGGGTATAGCGCGGGTGCAGCGCTGACAATTTGATGGAAATACCCGGCCCTTCGTAAACACCTCGACCGGCTGAAGCCTTGCCGATTGCGTGTATGGCCGTTTCGTAATCGCGCAGGTAGCGCCGTGCGTCGGCAGCAGTCATGGCCGCTTCGCCCAGCATGTCGTAGGAATACCGAAAGCCCTTGGCTTCCATCGCGCGGGCATTTTCCAGCGCTTCATCGATGGTCTGGCCCGTGACGAACTGCTCGCCCATCATGCGCATGGCCATATCCACGCCCTTTCGGATCAGCGGTTCCCCGCCTTTGGCCACCAGCCGCCCCAGTGCCGCTGACATACCCGCTTCGCTGTGCGTAGACACCAGTTTTCCCGTCAGCATCAGGCCCCATGCAGCGGCATTGACGAACAGCGATGGCGCGCGCCCCAAATGCTCTTTCCAATTGCCATCGCGAATCTTGTCTCGGATAAGGGCGTCGCGCGTAGCCTGATCCGGAATGCGCAGCAGCGCTTCGGCAAGACACATAAGTGCAACGCCTTCCTGAGAAGAAAGCGAGAACTCCTGCAACAGCCCCTGTACCAAGCCGGACCGGCCCAGGCCGTTCTTGCGATGGCGGAGCTTGTGCGTGATTTCCAGTGCCAAGGCATGGCTGCGTGCGGCCATTTCGGGCGGCAGCCGGGCGGCATTGACCATTTGCGGAACGAGCTCAGGTTCGGGCCGCCGCCATGCTGCGGTGATCGCCTTGCGCAGCGGAGTTCGCTGCGCCAAAGGGGTGATCTCGGCAAAGGCGCGCGAAGCGCGCTGAACGGGTGGAACTGCCGGACCTGAAGTTACTGCTGACATGAAGCTGCTCCCACATGAATACGGAATCAGAAAGTGGACCAATATTCATATAATGGTATGGCTTTATAAGGTTAATTATTCTCTATATTTTTGCCATTGCGTAGATAAATAATCGATGAAGAACGATGACTCGAGCCTGGACAGGGTCGACATAGACATTCTCAACCTGCTGCAACGGGATGGCCGCATGCCGAACACTCGGTTGGCCGAAGCTGTCTCCCTCTCGCCCACTGCCGTACTGGCCCGCGTGCAACGCCTGACCCGCGACCAGTACATTCTGGGCTATGAAGCCAGGTTGAATCCCAAGAAACTACAAGCGGGCCTGCTCGTGTTCGTGCAGGTCTTGCTGGATCGCAGTGGTTTGAATGTCTTTGATGAATTCAAGGCGGCTGTACAGGTGCGCCCTGAGATCATGGAATGCCATATGGTGGCGGGCGGCTTCGATTATCTGCTTAAGACTCGCCACGCCGATATGGAGGCGTACCGCGAATTTGCCGGACGGGTGCTGTGGGAATTACCCGGTGTACGGGAAACACGCACTTTTGCCGTGATGGAAGAAGTGAAAGACTCCATGCGGCTGGACATTCGGCCGGGCAGACTGCTGGGTTAAAGAACTTCCGGTTCGCTGCGCCCTGCAGGGTGGGAACCCGGCGCTAAACTGCAAGAAAAAACCCTGCCGCCAGGCATAAGCCCAAGCGTGCAGGGTTAGGCGGCCGATACCAGCCAAAGCTTGAGTTCGCTTACTGAGCGACGGCTTCCAGTGCGATATCGAGAGTGACTTCATCACCCACACCCGGCGCGTACTTGCCGGCGTTGAACTCGGTGCGCGAAATCACTGCCGTGGCGTTGGCTCCGATGGCATCCTTCTTCAGCATGGGATGAGGGCCGTTGAAGAAGGAAGTGATGGTAAGCGTTACAGGCTTGGTGACGTCTTTGATAGTCAGCTCACCTTCTATGCTGACCGGCTTGTCGCCTTCGAATACGACCTTCGTCGATTTAAAGGTGGCGGTGGGGTACTTGGCGGTGTTCAGGAAGTCTTCGCCCTGAATATGGTCGTTGAAGATGTCGCTACCGGTGCTGATCGACTTCATGTCGATAGTGATATCAACCTTTGCCTCCTTGGCGTCCTTATCCAGCACCACCGTACCAGTGGTTTTGTCAAAACGCAGGATCTGCTTAGACAAACCCATGTGGTTGTACGAAAAGCGAGGGAAGGTGTGGGTGGAGTCCACCACGTATGTTTGGGGAGCCGCCATGGCCGAGCTGGCAAAGAATGCTGCAAATGCAGCGGCAATCAGTGTTTTCTTCATGTTCTGTTCCTAGTTGGGAATGTGAAAGGGAAATTGGGGATGCTGCTCAGGGTGTGGCGACAAACTTGAAGCTAACTTCAATTTCATTGGCAACAATGCTGAAATCCTTCCATTGCCCTTCGCCGATGCCGAAATCCGCACGTTGAAGGGGGAAACTGCCCTCAAAGACGCCCTTGCCCGCTTCTTCCTTGAAGCTGAAAGGCACGGTCACCGGACGGCTGTTCCCCTTGACGCTGAGCTCGCCGGTAACTTCGTAACGGCCGTCGCCAATCGACTTGACGGCCGACGAGGTGAAGGTCGCCACGGGATGCTGATTCATGGCCAGCCATTCATCTTTCTTCAGTTCCGCATTGGCATCGGGATAGCCGGCGTCGATGCTGGCCAAGGCCACTTCGATACGCACCTTTGCCGATTCAGGCGCAGCCGGGTCGAACTGAAGTTCTGGGGCCTGCAATTCACCGAAACTGCCATCCATCTTGACGTTCATCTGGCTGTAGCCAAACGCCAGTGAACTGGCCTCGGGATCCAGAGTCGTATAGGTGGCCGCTTGTGTGGCCCCTGCAAACCCCACGGCAGCAACCAAGGCCAGCGGTGCAAAAAACGATGTTCTCATTAAAAATTCCTCAGTGATACAAATACGGTGGAGGACGCATAGAACCCGCCACGCTGACAATCAAATAAAGACCTCCTGCGGCCTTAGGAGTTCCATTCACGGCGCAGACCGACTCAAGCGGCGACAATCTCGTGCCGTTGACTGCCCAACCCAGTTACGCTTTGCTCCACGACATCGCCCGCTTTCAGAAACTGCTGCGGCTTCATGCCAAGCCCTACACCTGCAGGCGTGCCGGTGATGATCAGCGTGCCGGGGTGCAAGGTCATGAATTGGCTTAGGTGGCTGACCAGGAAAGCGGCTGAAAAAATCATGTCGCGTGTATTGCCGTGCTGACGCAGCTCACCATTGACCGTCAGCCGCAACTCCAGATTGGAGGGGTCGGCGATTTCATCGGCCGTGGCGATCCACGGGCCGACCGGAGTGAAACTATCGAAGCTCTTACCCTTGCCCCACTGTCCGCCACGATTCATTTGCCAATCGCGTTCCGAAACATCGTTCACGCCGCAGTAGCCGGCGATAGCCGCCAGGGCGCCCTGTTCATCAACGCGCGTGACGCGGCTGCCGATGACGATACCCACTTCCACTTCCCAATCAGTGTGCGTGCTACCGGGTGGCACGATGATTGGGTCATTGGGCCCGCAGACCGAGGCCACGGCTACATCAAAAACAATGGGTTCGGTGGGAATGGGCAAATTCGCTTCCAAAGCGTGGTCGCGGTAATTCAGCCCGATACCGATGACTTCGTGAAAACGCGACAGCGGTGACCCGATACGGGGTGAGCCTTCCACCAGCGGCAGTTTCTCCACATCGATTGCCGCGAGAACTCGCAGGCCGTCCAGCGAGAGCATGCTGGCGTCCAGCTCCCGGACTACGGGGCTGAGCGCACGTATGCGACCCTGAGCGTCCATCATGCCGGGCAATTCTTCTCCAGCGGGGCCATAGCGCAGCAATTTCATTTTTTCTCCTCAGTTTGATGAATGATTGGGACGCCCGGGCCACATACGGGCCAATAGTCCGTCCTTTTTTATACAGTGGTGGTACAACGCTGCGGCAATATGCCCCAGCACAGTAGCAGCCAACACATAATTCAACACCATGTGCGCATCTTGAAGGCGCGTTCCCAGCTCCTGATTTTTGGCGATGAGGTCTGGCAGCTGCCAGATACCCAGCCATACCACCGGTACCCCTTGCGCCGAGCTGGCAAGCCAGCCGGTCAGAGGAACCGCGACCATCAATACATATAGACCGAAATGGCCCGCAAGCGCTGCCAGCTTCGCGAGCGGCTTCGTTCCGGCCGGCAGGCCCGGCGCGCGGTGAATCAGCCGCCAGATCACGCGCAGCAACGCTAAGGCCAATAAAGCGATGCCCGCCCACTTATGCCAGGCGATCAACTTGAGCTTGTTGGGTGAGAACGGCAACCCTTCCATATAGAAGCCCAGTGCGAAAGTCGCCACCAGGCCAAGGGCCATCAGCCAGTGAAGGAGTATCGCTGTAAGGGTGTAGCGTTGAATCATGTACCGAGGTCCTATAGGCCGTAAGGGCAAGGCTCTGAAATGAGCGAAGCCACTTGGCAGCAAAGTATGTTGGTATTTTATTGAAAAGAAATATGAGGAAAAACAGGCAATGACGGCTAAACTAATTCCATATTTGGAACAAGGAGCCGGTATGTCTTCACTGAAACTGCATGCCAATGACCTCATTCTTTTCGCTCATGTCATAGACGCCGGTAGCTTTACGCGCGCTTCAGAGCTGACCGGTCTGCCTAAGTCCACCCTGTCGCGAAGGCTGTCCGACCTGGAAGATGAGCTGGGGGAACGGTTAATGCAGCGCAGCACGCGCCGCCTTGTTCTCACGGACTTTGGTGAGAGCATACTGGAACACGCGCGGCGCTTGTCTGATGAGGCGGAAGCTGCAGCCTCGCTGGCCCAACATCGTCAAGCCACGCCTTACGGCACTTTGCGCGTTTCCCTTCCACCCGAATTTCGGGAACTAGCCTTCGTGCAGGTCGTGACGGAGTTCACCCGGCGCTACCCCAATGTGCGCCTGGAACTCGACCTCTCGCCGCGTCGCGTCGACCTGATTGCCGAACGCTTTGATGTCGCCGTGCGCGCTGCCGGCCAACTCCCCGACGACAGCGCACTGGTTGCCCGAAGAATTACCACTCAGTACAACCATCTTTACGCCAACCCGCACTATCT
>JAJUJD010000088.1 GCA_029267315.1 Alcaligenaceae bacterium | reverse complement strand
GTATTGGCGAGTTTTCGGTATTTCAAGCTGGACCCTTGTTTGTGGAAATTGACAGACGCATCGGCCTGCAAGCCGACGTTGGAATTTATGTTAACACCGCTCATTGAGCCCGGCGGAACTCGATGACTCCGCACACATGTACGTGGCCGGCGTCAATTGGGCGGGTGGTTGGCGGATGGGGAATTGCCGTATTCCTGCAGTATCGTCTGAAGCGTGACGACATTGCCAAAATGGTGCTTCCATAACCGTATGCCCAGTTGTCCCGAGCGGTCCAAAGAAGAGCCGACCGTCAGGTTGGTGATCAACGCAGGATTCATTCCAGCGTCAAACAGGGCAAATCCGGCGGCCAGACAACAGGTTTCCGTCTGGATGCCTGCCACCAGCACCCTGTCGGGCTGAGCGTCATTCAGGTATTGCATGACGGCCGAAGGCGGACCATAACCATGCTTGGCGAAGACCCTATCGACATTCACGAGGCATTCGTCGTGAGCGGGAGGAGCCCACCCGAGCTGCCGCAGGAAGGGTGTTTTTTCTTCGTCATGCAGTTCGATTGTGGCAATGGACGGCATCAGATGGGTGATGCTTTGCAGCCCGGTAATAAGCCATGCGGGCGGGCTGAATGCGTGCTGAACGTCAATGATGAGCAAGACTTGTTTCATGGTGGGTGCAGGCGATATGGGAGCCGTGTGCACATTTTCGCAAGGCGCTAGGCAAGCTGTTATTTCAATAGTGTTTCTGAATTAGTGCAAGAGTTTGCTCGCGCGCCGAGCGCCCGCGCGCGAGATGCCAGCCAGCCCAATGGAATGAGAATTGCCACGGCAATCAGGCCTCGCCCCGTCCAATCCTGATCGTTCAGCAGGTAGGCATTGCACAGGCGTACCGGCTGCTCAAGGTAGATGATTCCGGCGACGGCGCTCATCCAGCAAAAGTTGCCGACAAAGAACACCTTCACGATGGTCGGTGCGCGGCGCATCGAGGTGCCCAACAACCAACCGACTAGCGGCATGCCAATGTACTTTAATGCAGCAACGCGCCAGTCGACGAGCGCATCGTCCAAAGCTTTGGGAATCATCCAGGTCGCAGCGGCCAGGCTCACCAGAATGAGGCCGGGTACGCCATACTCATTCATCGTCCATCGGCTGTTGTCCAGAACGTGGATATCGGCGTTGGCTTGACGATGCCGGTTTGCCTGTTCTGCCAGTACACCAGCCGCAAGCAGCAAGGGAATCTGCACCAGCATGTGCAAGCTCATCTGCTGCGTGAGCACAGGAGCGGCACCCACGGCCAGAAGCAGCAACAAGGTGGCGGCCAACCAACGCATCGATGAATTCCAGCGCGCACTCATTGCCCGGCCGAAGACAGAACTGTAGCCAACCCGAAAGCGAGGCCGGGTTGCTCAATATCAAAAATGCCTGCCAGCCTGCCATCGGGTGTCACGACATGCAGCGCGGCATTGTGCTCATAGTCACCGTACGGCGCGGGTACCACTGTGATCCCGAATTGACGCAGCAGCGCGTCGCGCTGACCCGGTATCTGGAGCGCCCAGAACTCCCAGATTTCTGGCTGGGCTCTCATGGTCGACGCGTATCGGTTTAGTTCAACAGCGCGATCCCTCTGGTCGAAACTGATGCTGATGAGGCGAATGTCATCTTGCAGACCCTGTGCCGCGATCGCTGTCTGCAGGCGTTGAGTGACGTATCCCTGGGCCAGGCACAAGGAAACGCAGCGCGTATAGAAAAAGTTGACAATGGCGACGCGCCCATCGCCGTGCAAGGCGTGACGCAAGGAAACTTCGTTATCGGCTTCGTTGACGACTCGCGCTCCAAGCAAGACGGGAGGGTCACGTTCTACGTCTCGTCTTCGGGCGGCCTCGGCTGTGACGACAGTGAACCCGTCTGTCACCGTGTAGATCGATATGAGTCCAGCCAGGAGTGCGAGCGCGAGTCCTAGAATCCATCGCATGACGGTTGTCTTAATCAAGCATCGGGCGAAGGTCTTCATCGCCGTTCCAGGGCGCCAGGCGTGTCGCCCCTGCCTTGCGGATTGTGGCCACGTGCGCCGCATCCGTGGATGGCGCGGCGTTTCCGAAGCTGCTTCGCAGATAGTTGGCGAGGGCGGTGATTTCGTCGTCCGAGAACTTGTCGCCAAAATGCGGCATCATGCCGTTGTACTGAGTACCGTCGACTGTGAGCGGGCCTTGTATTCCATGCAAGATAATCGCAATAAGCACGTCTGGCTTGTCAGCATTTACCCATTCCGCGCCTGCCAGAGGCGGAAAAACGCCTGGCAGGCCCTTGCCGTTTGCCTGATGACAGGCAACGCAGTTTGCGGCGTACAGCTGAGCGCCGTCGACCTGCGTGGATATGGCAAAGTCTGCAGCGATCCGGTTGTCTCCCAAGGCTGACGGCATGGGGTTGTACGCGGCGTACAGATAGTAGGCTGCCCAGACGAGCAGGCCGAAGATGATGGTCAGTACCAGTTTGGGCACCGGGCGACTACCTTCAGCGGGCTCTGGCAATTCGCGCTGCTGTTGCGTAAATCGCGACTCTGTCATGGGCTTGCCTTTTGTGTTGATGCGGTTTGCACTTGCGCTTCGGCAGGTGCAGGAAGTTCGACGCCGGGATGAACCGGATACGTGTGATTCAAGCTGATAAGGTACTGGACCAGATCGATGGCCTCGGGCTTGGCAACCACCACTTTGTCCAACGGTTGATGACTAGGCGGCAACTTGACGACGACGTCACCTTCGTCGGCCTGGTCTTTCAGCGTAAACAGAAACTGAAAGGCGGGCATCGTGCTGCCTGGAGTGTAGGCGCGCGGGTCATAGAGATGGCCCAGGTTCCAGTCGACGCTGGGTTGTCGCGCGCCGATGTTGAACAGGTCGGGACCAGTACGCATGGTGCCCAGCAAATGTGGGCTGTCGTAGTAATAATCGCCCGCGACCGACGCGCGTCCCCATCCACGTTGAAAGTCGGGTGCCTGGGATTGGCTGCGCGGTTGCTGAGAATGGCAATAGACGCATCCCATCGAGATATAGACCTCGCGGCCACGCAGCTGTTGTTCGGTGTAAGGCTTTAACCCTTCCGGCGGAGGAACGTCGGACAGTTGGATATGGGGCAGCATGACGAGAGTTGCCGTGGCCAGGGCAAGAGTGACCATGGCGCCGCTAAGAAGCTTGCGTTCGTTCTCCATGCTAAACCCCCGTCGCGGCCTGAAGTTCTGGCGTTCTGCCGCGCTCGTGGAGCAAAGCAGGTCCAACGCGGTGTCGCCCGTAGCGCAGGGCCATCTGCGAAAAGTGCAATGCAAAGACCAGATGACCCAGGGTCATCAATGTGCCGCCCACGCTGCGCGCCTGAAGATAAGGAAGCGTGACCAGAACTGATTCCATGAAGGGCTTTGTGATGTCGAGCATGGCCAGGCCCTGCAGCCATCCGCCAATGCTGAGACTGATGGCGTATATGGAGATGCCGCTGACAACCAACCAGAAATGCACGGCGATGAGCCTGGGATGCGGCCATTCCCAGTTCATGATCCGTGGCATCACAAAATAAATGGCGCCGAACATCACAATCGAGAAGAAGGCGTACAGGCCAATATGTGCGTGTGCCACGGTGAAATGCGTGAAGTGTGCGACTGTGCTGACACTGCGCAAGGCTTCGAACGATCCTTCTATCGAACTCACCGTATACATCATGGCGCCCAGCACGATGAATCGCAGGGTGGGCGAGTAATACATGGTTTTGAAATGACCGCGCATGGTCAGGTGCTGATTGACTGAAAAGGCCAGTACAGGAATGATCATCATCATCGACTGCACGATGGACAGGGTAATAAGCCAGTGCGGTACCGGCCCGCCCACGAGGTGATGTCCCCCGACCTGGCCGTAAAAAAACGCGAGCGCCCAGAAGCCTATCAGCGACAGGTTGTACGACTGAATGGGGCGTCCGATGATCTTGGGCAAGAAGTAATACACCGATGCCAGCGCAATGGGTGTGTAGTAAAGCCCCAGCACATTGTGTCCGAACCACCAGTTCATGGTGGCTTGCTCTACACCAAAGTGAACGGCCGGCAGTTTGCCCACCAGATAAAGCACCGGAAACCAGAACAAGGCGGCGCCCATGTACCAGATGGATACGTAAAGATGGCTTGTTTTTCGGTTGGCCAAGGTAAAGACCAATGGCAATGCAATCAGCGCACCACCCGCCACCAGCAAAATGCTGATCTGCCACGGAATCTCGAGCCATTCCAGGCCGTCGTTAATGCCGACTGCAATACTGCCAAGACCCGCAATAAGGCCCGCATTCCAAAGCATGCAGCCCAGCAGGGCAAACCTGCCGCCGTAAAGCGGCGTCTTCAACAGACGTGGAAGCATCCAGATGGCGATGCCGAATGCCGCCATGGGGCACCAGCCATACGCCACGATGTTCAGATGCAAGGTACGGGTGCGACCAAAAGTAAGCCAGGCGTATTGCGACAGAAACCCGGGGTCATGCAGCTTGACTGAACTGATCAGGCCGAATGCCGATGCGAGTATGAGCCATACTATTGCGCAGGTGAGAAACACAAAGCAGACGTAGGCCGTAGACTGGTCTGCGACAATTCGATCCCGAAGCTCCTGCTGAAGTCTGGTCTCCAGCGAGTGATCAATCGCGACTTTGCCACCCTCGACCATGACCTTCTGCAGGCCTGCGCGTTGCGTCGACGTGGCGGACGGGTCTTCAACGCGCCCGATTTCGCCTGCCGAAAATATGACACTGGCAGCTTCCGGGTTTTCATCGAACATATTTCGCCGCAGCGACCAGATGAAAATACCTAATCCGGTTACCGAAAGGACGAAGGTCAGGAGCAGTACGGTGACGGTATTCATGGCGGAGCCGGGCGGAACGTTCAGGACAATCTATAACCCGAATTATTTATACATCTTTAAATGCGTCAGCAGCAGAATAAGCCTATGGTGAAAATGGGTTTCGTAAAATGGGAATCACGTTGCGTATCGACAGCTTTGCAAAGCACGAGATCTTTTGGTCATGTGCCAGGGTCGATAGCTGGTTTGAGGAATAGTGGCCATGTTCATGGCTGCACAGTATGGAAAAATCTATGATCTCATTGTCGTGCGAAGGCATGTCCGCGTCGGACGCCTACAAACTGCTTACCGGCTCTGTTGTGCCCCGTCCTATCGCGTGGATCAGTACGCAATCCGACGACAAGATTGTGAACGTGGCCCCGTTCAGTTCATTCAATTACGTTGCGCATTCGCCACCGATGCTGGCGGTGAATATCACCCTGACCGATTCGGGCGGCATCAAGGACACCGCGCGCAACATACGCGACACCGGTGAGTTCGTGGTCAACATCGCCACGCGTGCCACGCTGGACGTCATGCATGAAAGCAGCGCCGAATACTCCGGTGACGTCAGCGAAGCCGAAGAACTTGGAATCGCCCTGGTTCCAGGTCAACAAGTATCCGTTCCAAGATTGGCGGTTTCACCGATCCAGATGGAATGCAAGTTGTCGCAGATCGTGCCACTGGGTACCGGCGTCAATACGTTGTATATCGGCGAGGTCGTTATGTTCCATTTGAGCCGCGACATTTACAACGGGCGTCATATAGACAGCGTCGCCATGGATCCGATTGCCCGTTTGGGCGGGCCATTTTATGCGGCGTTGGGAGAAATCTTCAGTCGCAAGCGACCATAGGGCGTCCCCGTATGGGTAGAAAAATGCGAGTCGCCGTACGAACTTTCGTTTGTCGGCGACTCGCGTCACGTTCTAGTGCAGACCGCGCCGATTCCCGGGCGGCCTGGAAAAACTCTTTCAGTTATTTGATGCCCAGCGCTTCGATACCTGCTCTCGCAATTTGGGCGTCCTGATCAGATTTAACGCCGGAGACGCCTACTGCTCCGACAACCTGACCATCAACAATAACGGGAACACCACCTTCCAGGGCTCCTTGAATGGGCGCGCTAAGAAAAGCGGTGCGTCCGCCGTTGATCATTTCCTCGAACGATTTGGTTTCGCGTCGTCCCAGCGCAGAGGTTCGTGCCTTCTCGGTGGCGATATAAGGGGTCAGAGGCGCAGCACCATCCAGGCGAATCAGACCCAAGGCGTGTCCCCCATCGTCCACAACCGCGATCGTTACCGGCCAGTTGTTTTTTTCTGCTTCGATTCTTGCAGCTTCGAGGATCTGTTGTACATCGCTTAGGCTAAGTATGGGCTTGGTGTTCACTTGGTTCTCCTTGGTTTTGCATGTGTTCGTCGATTATTTCTATCCAGTGCCGCACGGGCGTCCGTGTGCCTCCGGCCAGATGTGTTTGGCAGCCCATATTTGCAGTCAGGATAATATCGGGGCGGCTGCTTTCCAGTGCGCGTATTTTATTGTCACGCAATGTTCTGGCAAGTTGAGGCTCCGTAATGGAGTACGTGCCTGCCGATCCGCAACATAAGTGGGATTCGGGCACGAAAGACAAGGTCATTCCCAGCCGGATCAGCAGCTTTTCCACTTGACCACCCAGCCGCTGGGCATGCTGCAACGTGCACGGACAGTGGAATGCGGCCTTTGGAAGAGGGCGCAATTGCAGTTCATCCAAAGACTCAGATTGAAGTGCCTCCGATATGTCCAGCGTCATATTGCTAACTCTTTTGGCCCTGTCTGCGTAGTGAGGGTCGCCGCTTAACAGTTGGCCATATTCCTTGACGAAGGCACCGCAACCGCTTGCGGTCTGGATGATGGCTTCGGCTCCCGCTTCGATAGCAGGCCACCACGAATCGATGTTTTTCCGCGCCCTTGCCAGCCCCGCTTCCGGATCATTGAGGTGATATTCGATGGCGCCGCAACAGCCCGCGGTCGGTGTATTGATCACGCTTATGCCCAGCCTGTCCAATACGCGTGCAGCTGCGGCATTAGTGTTTGGCGACAGCGAGGGCTGGACGCACCCTTCGAGCATCAGCATACGGCGCGCATGTTGCGGTTTGGGTCGCTTGCCGGAGTTGGCCCTGACCGCGGGTATAAGGGACCTGAGCTTAAGAGGCATGAACGGTCGAACCATTTGCCCGATTTGCAGCAGGCCGGCGAAAAGTCTGCGCCGTGGAAGTACAAGGCGAAGGGTTCTCCGTAGCAGCCTTTGCAACAAAGGGCGCCTTACCCTTTGTTCAATTTCCTGACGGCCGATGTCCAGAAGCGTGTGATACTCAACCCCGGAGGGGCAGGTTGTTTCACAATTTCGACATGTCAGGCATCGGTCCAGGTGTTGTTGCGTTTTTTCGCTGGCATCGGCACCTTCCAGCAACGACTTTATCAGGTAGATGCGTCCGCGAGGGCCATCCAGCTCATCCCCCAGTATTTGGTAGGTAGGGCAGGTGGCATTGCAGAACCCGCAGTGCACGCAGCTGCGAAGTATGCTTTCGGCTTGGTCTGCGCGTGGGAGGCTTCGGGCGTAGTCGCTCAGCTTGGTTTGCATGGTGATATCTAAATTTCCGCGTACATGCGCCCCGGGTTGAACATGCCCGCAGGGTCTAAATTGGCTTTCAAACGTTGATGCAGACGCAGGATTTCGGGTTGAAGCGGCTCAAACGGATCGTCAGTGATTCCCGGTGTATAGCAGGTGGCATGGCCGCGCAGAGACCTCGCAAGATCGCGGATTTCGCCAGCGGACGCGTCTGTTTTCAGCCAGCGCTGAGCGCCGCCCCAATCCAGAAGCGCATCACCTGGCAGGCAGACCAAAGGCGCATTCGCGGGTACGGACAATCGCCATAGCGGCGCTGCGGTCTGAAAAAATGGCAGGCGATGCTCACGAAGGTCTTCCCAGATTTTGTCGGAAACCGGTGTTGCGTCGATGCGTGCACAGGCTGCTTCCACGCTGGCGCGACCGCCCTCAAGGCGTATGTGAAGTACGTTGTCCCAATGGCAGGCACCACTGATCGGAAGATTCTCGCGCTTCCATTGTGCAAGCAGCGTCAGTGCAGATTCAGCGTCAGCCGTCATTTGCAAGCTTTGTGAAGCGCGTGGCAGTGGCAACACCTTGAGCGAAATTTCGGTTAGCACACCCAGACATCCGTAACTGCCCGCAAGCAGGCGAGAGACATCGTATCCGGCGACGTTCTTCATGACTTCACCACCAAAGCGCAAGTGCTTGCCTTTGGCGCTGATGACGCGGCATCCCAATACAAAGTCGCGCACTGATCCCGACCACGGGCGCCGGGGACCTGCCACGGCGGAGGCGACCATACCACCGACGGTCGCCATTCCAGAATAATCGGGCGCCTCGGGCGGGAGATGTTGACCATGCTTACGCAATAGTTGGTTCAGGTCGTGCAGGCGAGTGCCTGCTCGTACCGTGACCACAAGCTCGGCAGGGTCGTACCGGATAATGCCTGTATGGTTGCGGGTGTCCAATTCGTCGGCGTCGACGTTTCGCCCCAGATGCCGTTTAGTGTCACCGCCTCGAATCCGCAATGCGGTACGTCGGTTCATGGCCTTGTGGACTTGCTCCAACAACTGCCCGGTGTAGTCGTTATCGGGGAGTTCCGTCATCAGAAGCGCTCCAGTTCCGGATGAGGAAGCTGGCCTGCGTGGACATGCATGGCCCCGAATTCGGCGCAGCGGTTCAAGGTTGGAATGTTTTTGCCCGGGTTCAATAAGCTTTTAGAGTCCCAGGCGGACTTGATCGCGTGAAAAAATTGCAATTCGTCGCTATTGAACTGTGTGCACATCTGATTGATTTTCTCGCGCCCGACACCATGTTCGCCTGTGATCGTGCCGCCTACCTCTACACATAATTCAAGGATTCGGGCCCCGATGGCTTCGGCCCTGTCGAGCTCACCCGGCGTGTTGGCGTCGAACAGGATCAGCGGGTGCAAGTTGCCGTCGCCGGCATGAAACACGTTGGCGACACGCAGCCTGTAAGTCTCGGAAAGCTCCCGGATTCGTGTGAGTACATGGGGCAAGGCATGGCGAGGGATGGTGCCATCCATGCAGTAGTAATCGGGCGAAATTCGGCCAACTGCCGGAAAGGCATTTTTTCTGCCGGCCCAGAACTGTTGACGTTCGGTTTCGTTACGGGCGATTCGTATCTCGACGGCGCCGGATTCCTGCAAAATCTGTTCGACTGTCGTAATGTCTTCTTCTACGTCCAGCGGTTCTCCGTCCAGCTCACACAAGAGAATCGCCTGGGCATCAGTGGGGTAACCTGCCCGGATGAAATCTTCGGCCGCCCGGATTGCGAGGTTGTCCATCATCTCGAGGCCGGCCGGGATTATGCCTGCACCGATGATGTTCGCAACGGTTGCGCCTGCCTTCTCGATGTTGTCGAAGCTTGCGAGCAGAACTTTGGTGTAGGCCGGTTTTGCCAGCAGACGCACTGTGACTTCGGTGATGACGCCCAATAAGCCTTCGGAACCCGTGAAAAGGGCAAGCAGGTCGAACCCCGGAGCGTCGAAGGCTTCCGATCCCAATACAAGCTCTTCTCCGTCTATTGTCAGCACTTTGAGCTGCAGTATGTTGTGCAGGGTCAGCCCGTACTTCAGGCAGTGGACGCCGCCGGCATTCTCTGCCACATTTCCACCAATTGAGCAGGCAATTTGCGATGACGGGTCAGGGGCATAGTACAAGCCATACGCCGCTGCCGCTTCGGAAATGGCAAGGTTTCGAACTCCGGGCTGAACTCGGGCCACGCACGCATCCGGATCTATTGACAAGACCTGATTGAAGCGCGACATCACGAGCAGAATCCCTTTTTCGAGCGGCATGGCTCCACCGGAAAGTCCTGTTCCGGCCCCACGCGCAACCACCGGAACCTGATGTTGCGACGCAAACTGCAGCAGTTGACGAACTTGCTCGGTAGTTTCGGGCAGTACCACCAGCATTGGAGTCACCCGGTATGCAGACAGGCCGTCGCATTCATAGGGCCGCATTTCTTCCTCGGTGTGGAGAATCCGAAGTTGGGGCAGGTGCTGTTTCAGTTTGATCAGGACGGATTCCTTGTCAACTTCAGGTAATTTCCCATCCAGACTTTCTATGTATCGATAGCTCATGTGCAGCTCATGTATGACACCGGGCAACAACTCATATTCAGGCATCATTTGCGTAAAGTCCAGTGCAGGGTCAACTGGCCGGTTCGATCAGGCTGCTGAAGCGTGCCGGGCGGAATCCGGATTGACGAATGCCTTTTTGGGCAGTAGCGTACCCCGAAACCCTAGTCCTTAATACCAAGGAGAAAGCCATGAACTGCGTGTCCGCTGTTATTGCCGCCGCCACCCTCGCTCTTGCCTCTACGGCATACGCGGCTCCAGAGCGTTATGAAGTTGAGCCCACTCATACTTTTATCTACTTTGAAGTGACACACTTCAATACCTCCACCGTGCGCGCCCGCTTTGACAGCACAGAGGGCTTCATTGAACTCGATCGCGAGGCGAAAACCGGCGCGGCCGAAATGACGATAGACATGGCGTCGATCGACTCTGGGGTGCCTGATTTCGACAAGCACCTCAAGAGCCCTGATTTTTTCGATGTAGATAAGTGGCCCGAGGCTAAATTTGTGGCCCAGAAGTTCAACTTCGATGGCGACGCATTGAAGTCAATCGAAGGAGACTTGACCCTGCTTGGCGAAACCAAGCCGGTAACGCTGGAGGGCAAACGGTTCAATTGCTACGATCAGCCTGTGCTAAAGGCACCGGTATGCGGTGGCGACTTCGAGACGGTTATAAAGCGCAGCCAATGGGGCATGAACTGGGGTATCGAAATGGGTATCCCCGATGATGTCCGGCTATTGATACAGATCGAGGCCATTCGCCAGTGAACTTGTATATGCATTATCCGGGTATCGATTTGTGGCGAGGCCGCAGTCGAACCCGGAGAGCGCCGATATTTTATCCACCAGAAATAGCCAGGACTGCGTTCGTTTGCACAGAGGTTCCTCAGCGGAGCAGCAAGGAATGAGGCGCTTGCTGTTGACTTTGTTGTTGGCCGTGTTGGGCGCCTTGTTGGTAATCGGCATTTCGCGTCCGAGAACTTTTGAGCAGCAGCTTCTACACCTGCAGGTGGCTCAGGCCATGCCTGAGTATGCCCAAAGCGTCTCCGACGAGCCGGCGACCCTGCAGGCGCTTTTGCTGATATATGCCGACGATGACATATTGCTGGCCAAAGCAAGGTTGGCATTGCTGCGCTATCCCCACATAGCGCGGCCAGTTCTTTTGACGTACGGCGATACAGCGCAATTTCAGGAAGTGCTTCGCAAGTACGGAGAGGATGTTGTCCTTCCCATCCACTACTTCTACACGAATGAGGTCGTCACTCTGCAACTGATGCAGCAGCTTAGTGATGCCGCACAAGCCGCGCTGGGGGCCATTAAGGAGTTATGGCCGGGCAACGAGCCCCAGGCCAGCCCAAACAACGGGCCCTTGTCGGCCGAAGAGCGAGGATTCTACGCCATTCAATTTCTTCTGGATGAAGGCTACGACTTTCTGGGCCAGTTCGTCATGACTCCTGGCGGGCAGGTGGCCTGGGTGCAAACCGAACGATTTCTTGAAGGCGTGAATCAATTCTTTGCCAGCGGCATCAAAGGGCTGGAAACCAGGTTGCGTCAAGAACAATCAGTTGGCGCCGGAGATATTGGTTGGGCGGCTGTGGATGTCGCCATTGGCGTAAGCGCCTTCAAGTTGCTGCGCATGGGCAAGGCCACTGCAGCAGGTGGCCGAACGCTTACTTTTTCGCAGAGGTCGGCGGCAATGGGGGCGGGCCTGTGGCGCGGCAGTACGATTGGTGCGCGTCTGGTGAAGTACGGCGCCCCGGCTGTGCTTGCCTACATGGTGGTCAGGCATCCGAGCCTGATCAACTCGTTTTTCGTGAGCACCGCCGATGCGCTGGGGGTGCCCGCCTTTCTGATGCAAGTGCTTGGCTGGACCCTAATACTGTTGCCCCTGTTGTTTGTTCTTCATGTTCTCTTGCGCCCTCTGGCCTGGCTGTTGATCAACATTGGAACGGCAATTCGCTGGGGCGACCGGGCATTGAGCCGCAGGGCCGGCGCGCAGCCATGAGAGTTTCACGCTATATCGT
>JAJUJD010000144.1 GCA_029267315.1 Alcaligenaceae bacterium | reverse complement strand
GTCTTCACCCAAGGTTTGCGTACCAAGCCGTGACGGTTGGCGTTGCGGGCGATCAGCCCTGCAGCGATCACGTTGCGCGGGTTGCTGGTATTGGTACAGCTTGTAATGGCCGCGATAATCACTGCGCCGTCAGGCATGAGGCCGGGCTGATCCTGTACTTCACCGCTAATGCCTTGGGCCGCCAATTCCGTTGTGGCTACACGCCTGTGAGGGTTGGATGGCCCTGCAATATTGCGCACTACCGAAGACAGGTCGAAACGTAGCACGCGTTCATATTGCGCGCCCGACAGGCTGTCAGCCCACAGGCCTGCCGTCTTGGCGTACGTTTCCACCAGCTTGACCTGTTCTTCGTCGCGCCCTGTCAGACGCAGATAGTCGATGGTCTGCTGGTCAATATAGAACATGGCGGCCGTGGCGCCATATTCAGGGGTCATGTTCGAGATGGTTGCGCGATCACCCAGAGTAAGGCCTGCAACGCCTTCGCCGAAGAATTCAAGGTAGCTGGACACCACGCGGGCATTACGCAGGAATTCGGTCAGCGCGAGAACCAGGTCAGTCGCCGTGGTTCCAGGGGCAAGTTCCCCCGTAAGCTCAACGCCTACGATATCCGGCAGGCGCATCCAGGAGGCCCGGCCCAGCATGACGCTTTCCGCCTCGAGCCCGCCCACGCCGATGGCAATTACACCAAGTGCGTCGACATGGGGCGTATGGCTGTCCGTTCCGACCAAGGTGTCCGGAAATGCGACGCCGTCTATGGCGTGGATGACGGGCGACATGCGTTCCAGATTGATCTGGTGCATGATGCCGTTGCCCGGAGGAATGACGTCGACATTCTTGAACGCTTTCTTGGTCCAGTTAATGAAGTGAAAGCGGTCGTCATTGCGGCGGTCCTCGATGGCGCGATTCTTGTCAAAGGCATCCTTTTCGAAGCCCGCATGTTCGACGGCCAGTGAATGGTCGACGATCAGCTGGGTGGGCACAACGGGGTTGACCAGGGACGGGTCCCCACCCTTGGCGGCAATGGCATCACGCAGGCCGGCGAGGTCGACCAGCGCGGTCTGGCCCAGAATGTCGTGACAGACCACGCGCGCGGGAAACCAGGGGAAATCGCGGTCGCGCCGGCGTTCTATCAGCTGCAGAAGCGATTCGCGCAGTATGGAAGGATCACAGCGTCGCACGAGGTTTTCGGCGTGCACGCGCGATGTGTAAGGCAGGGTGTCGTAAGCGCCGGGCTTGATTTCCTCGACAGCCGCACGGGTGTCGAAGTAGTCGAGATCGGTGCCCGGAAGGGGTTTCCGATAATCGGTGTTCATTGCGTCTAGTCTTCCAGTAATAAGAACGCCGGCGCGGGGCCGGCGTTCTCACGCCCTAGTGGGCTCAGCGTTCGTCGATGGGAACGAACTTCTGATCTTCGGGGCCAACATAGTTGGCCGTCGGGCGAATGATCTTGTTGTCGATGCGTTGCTCAATGATGTGTGCAGACCAGCCTGCCGTACGGGCGATCACGAACAGCGGTGTGAACATGGCGGTAGGCACGCCCATCATGTGATACGAAACGGCAGAGAACCAGTCCAGGTTGGGGAACATCTTCTTGATGTCCCACATCACGGTTTCCAGGCGCTCGGCAATGTCGTACATCTTGGTATTGCCTGCTTCCTCCGACAGACGGCGGGCCACTTCCTTGATGACCTTGTTGCGCGGGTCGGAAACGGTGTAGACCGGGTGGCCGAAACCAATGATCACTTCCTTGTTTTCAACGCGGCGGCGGATGTCTTCTTCGGCTTCGTCGGGGCTTTCATAACGCTTCTGAACTTCGAAGGCCACTTCGTTGGCACCACCGTGCTTCGGGCCACGCAAGGCACCAATGGCACCGGTGATGGCGGAATACATGTCGGAGCCCGTACCGGCAACCACCCGCCCGGTGAAGGTTGATGCGTTGAACTCATGCTCTGCATAGAGGATGAGAGATGTGTGCATGGCACGCACCCACGATTCACTCGGCTCCTCGCCGTGGAGCAAACGCAGGAAGTTGCCACCGATGGAATCATCTTCGGTTTCCACGTCGATCATGCGACCGTTGTGGCTATAGTGGTACCAGTACAGCAGGGCGGGGCCCAGGCAGGCCATCAGGCGGTCAGCAATGTCGCGCGCGTCGGGCGTGTTGTGATCGTCTTTCTCGGGGAGCAGGCAGCCGAGTACGGAAACCGCAGTGCGCATCACATCCATGGGGTGGCTGGCGGGCGGCAGCGTTTCCAGCACGGCCTGCAGCTGGACGGGCAAGCCGCGCAGGCGGCGCAGTTTGTTCTTGTATGCGGCCAATTCTGCGCGGTTCGGAAACTTGCCATGAATCAGCAAGTGGGCAACTTCTTCAAATTCACAAGTGTCGGCAATGTCCAGGATGTCATAACCGCGGTAGTGCAGATCGTTGCCGCTGCGGCCTACTGTACACAGCGCCGTGTTGCCGGCGACCACGCCGGATAGCGCCACCGATTTCTTACCCTTGGGCTTGTTTTCTGTGGAGGTTTCAGATGTCATGCCTCGCTCCTGTTCGTGTCTAAGCTGGGACCGGGCCGGGTGACCCGGGGAAATTTCATGCGACCAAGCTATTTGGCCTTGCCCTGCTGGAACAAAGCGTCCAGGCGGGCTTCGAATTCGTGATAGCCAATGCGGTCGTAAAGCTCTTCGCGCGTCTGCATCATATCGACCACATTGCGCTGGTGGCCGTCACGGCGGATGGCCTGATATACCGTTTCGGCGGCGCGGTTCATCGCGCGGAAAGCAGACAGCGGGTACAGTACCATGCTCACCCCGGCACTGCCGAGTTCAGGAACGCTGAACAGCGGGGTGCGGCCAAATTCGGTGATGTTAGCCAGCACCGGTACTGAAACAGCCTGACTGAAACGCTTGAAAGTGTCCAGGTCATAGGCGGCCTCGGCGAAGATGGCGTCGGCACCCGCCTCAACACAAGCATGGGCGCGTTCAATGGCAGCGTCTTCACCTTCCACGGCAATGGCGTCGGTACGGGCGATGATGTAGAACTGGTCGTCGGTGCGAGCATCCACCGCCGCTTTCACTCGGTCCGCCATTTCCTGCGTGCTGACGATTTCCTTGCCAGGGCGATGGCCACAGCGCTTGGCGCCAACCTGGTCTTCAATATGACAGCCGGCCGCACCGAATTTGGTGAGGCTCTTGATGGTGCGCGCAATATTGAAGGCGGAGGGGCCAAAGCCCGTGTCGATATCCACAATCAGGGGCACGTCGCAGACATCGGTGATGCGACGGACGTCTATTAGAACGTCGTCAAGGGTATTGATGCCCAAATCGGGCAAGCCCAGCGAGCCAGCTGCCACGCCACCGCCTGAAAGGTAAATGGCCCGGTAACCGGCACGTTTTGCCAACAAAGCATGATTGGCATTGATAGCGCCGATGATCTGCAGAGGCTGCTCTTGTTTGAGGGCTTGGCGGAATCGTGCGCCGGCGGATTGAAGTGTTTGTGTCACGAGCATTCCTTATATCAGGTGCAAATGTTTGGTTGGTTTGCTTAACGCAGAAACCATGCCAGGTTTTCCCGTTATTTACCAGCGATAAAAGGCCTCCACGTTTCATGGTATGTTTCAGTGATTCATAAGCGTTTCACGCCTGAAACGTCAGGCAGGCACAAATGTCCCTTGCATCATCGCCCTCAGGTCCACTTACCGCTGCACCACTGCGTATCGTGGCAGTTGGCTTTCACGGCTTGCGCAATTTGCTGGAGGCCGTGGCACCCAGCTATGCGGGTGTCGCTGAAGTCGTGGTGCTGGACCGCATTTACGACGACGCCGTGCGTGGCATTGCCGAACTGCGTTCTGGTGGCAGTGTGGATGCCGTCGTTGCTGCCGGTTCCAATGGTCAGTTCCTGCGCGAGCATCTCGACCTGCCTGTCGTGCTCATCAAACCAGATGGCTTTGATCTCATGCAAAGCTTGGTGGGCGCGGCCTCTCGACCAGGGCGAATTGCGTTGGTCAGCTATGGGCCGCCTCCAGCTGAGCTGCTGGCCTTCAATCAGCGTTTTGAACTGGGCCTGGAGATACGGTCATATAGCAACGAGGCGCAGGCTGAGCGCTGCGTGGATGAACTATCGGCCATGGGGGTGGAAACTGTCGTGGCGCCTGGTCTGGTGGTGGATCTGGCACGAGCTCGGGGGCTTGAGGGCTTGCTGTTGTATTCACAGGGCGCAGTACGTGAAGCCATCAGTGCCGCCATCGATATTGCTCGCGTCGCGCGGCAGGAGTCAGCCCGCAGAGAAAAGCTCAACACCATATTGGGTCAACTTAAGGATGGCGTAGTGGCGGTCGACCACGAAGAGCGCATCGAAGCAGTTAACCCGGCCATGGAGAGCTTTATCGGGCTCCCCGCCGAACAGCTGTTGGGGCGGCGGCTGAGTGCAGTGCAAGGGGAACTGAGCCTTGCTCATACCTTGCGTACCGGTCTTGCCGAGGTAGAGCAGGTTCAACAAGTGAGCGGGCGCACTTCCGTAGTGACTCGGCTTCCTATTGTGGAGCAGGGCCGGCGCACAGGCGCCGTGCTGGTCTGCCAGGACCCTTTGGTGATCCAGCGGCTGGACCGCAGCTTGCGTACCCGGAGTGTGCCGCCATTACGTCACGCGAAATATGGGCTGAGCAATCTCGTGGGGGAAAGCGCGGCGCTGCGCAATGTGAAGCGCCGGGCGCTGAGCTGTGCACAAAGCACGGCAACCGTGTTGATCGTGGGTGAAAGTGGCACGGGTAAGGAGCTTTTGGCTCAAGGTATACACAATGCCAGCGAGCGCCGGGCCCAACCGTTTGTCGCCATTAATTGCGCCGCCTTCCCGGAGTCGCTTCTGGAGAGCGAGCTCTTTGGCTATGTCGAAGGGGCATTCACTGGCTCAAGTCGGGGCGGCAAAATGGGTTTGTTCGAGGCCGCCCATACCGGCACCATCTTTCTTGACGAGATCGGCGAAATGCCACTTTCGCTGCAAACCCGTCTGCTGCGGGTGCTGCAGGAGCGCGAGGTGCTGCGGATAGGTGCCACGGTACCCACACCAGTCGACCTCCGTGTCATTGCGGCAACGCATCGAGACCTTCCCAGGCAGGTAAAAGACGGCCTGTTTCGTCAAGACCTTTATTACCGCCTCAATATTCTGGGCATACGGTTGCCGCCGCTACGGGAACGTCATGGCGACCTGCCTCTGCTCGTACGGCATCTCGCGGAAAAAATGACCTTGCGACTGGCGGCGCCGCGCCGCATGGAGGAGTCCTGGATACAGGCGTTAGTTGACGCGGGCCGCCATTATCACTGGCCCGGGAACATTCGCGAACTGGAAAACCTCATTGAGCGCATTCTGGTGTTTCGGGAGCACGAATGTGAACCGGGGCCGATGACAGACGAGGAGCTGCGGGAGATTGCTCCCGAGCTATTCGCAAACAGTGATGTCAATGTGACGCCTGCTGAGCAGATCAACGATATCCGAGCGCTCGAACGTCGCAGCCTCGAGCAGGCGCTGCAACGGGCGGGTGGCCGGCGCGATGAAGCCGCGCGCCTATTGGGAATTAGCCGCACTACCCTGTGGCGCCGTCTGCGCGATCTACAGGCAGACGCATAAAAAAGGCGCACCATAAGGTGCGCCTTTGGGCAAACGTGAAGGCTGATCAGCCCAGGAGATCCTTCACGCCATCACGCTCTTCGAGCAGTTCATTCAGGGTGAAGTCCATGCGCTCACGCGAGAATGCATCAATTTCGAGGTCGCGGACCATCTTGTACTCGCCGTTCTCGGTAGTGACGGGGAAGCCGTAGATGATGCCTTCCGGAATGCCATAGGAACCATCGGACGGAATACCCATGGTGACCCATTTGCCATTGGAGCCCAGGACCCAATCGCGGACGTGGTCGATAGCTGCATTGGCAGCAGAGGCGGCGGAAGATAGGCCGCGTGCTTCGATGATGGCAGCGCCACGCTTGCCAACCGTCGGGATGAAGACGTCACGGTTCCAGGCGTCGTCGTTGATCAGCTGAGCCAGGCTTTGGCCACCAACAGTCGCGAAGCGGATGTCGGGGTACATCGTAGGGGAGTGATTGCCCCAGACGATGAGTTTCTCAATGTCGGCAACGGCTTTGCCGGACTTGGAAGCCAGTTGCGAAAGCGCACGGTTGTGGTCCAGACGCAGCATGGCGGTGAAGTTCTTTGCGGGAAGGTCCGGTGCCGACTTCATGGCGATGTAGGCATTAGTGTTGGCCGGATTGCCAACCACCAGCACCTTGACGTCGCGGCTGGCCACTTCGTTCAGGGCACGGCCCTGGGCGGTGAAGATCTGTGCGTTGACCTGCAGCAGGTCCTTGCGCTCCATGCCAGGGCCGCGGGGGCGGGCACCTACCAGAAGGGCAACGTCGGCGTCCTTGAAGGCTTCGCGCGGGTCGCTGTGTGCGGTCATGCCCTGGAGCAGAGGGAAGGCGCAGTCTTCCAGTTCCATCATCACGCCTTTCAGCGCTTTTTGGGCCTTCTCGTCAGGGATCTCGAGCAATTGCAGGATGACAGGCTGATCTTTGCCGAGCATTTCGCCGGAGGCGATACGGAACAGAAGGGCGTAGCCGATCTGGCCGGCGGCGCCTGTGACGGCGACGCGCATGGCGGGCTTGGACATGAACAAATCTCCGATAATGGGTCGATGAAAGAATTCGGTGTGCGACAGTGTAAAACTTTTGGCCGGCGCGCGTCTCGAATTTGCCCTTACGCTACCCAGCGAAAGAGTGCCGGCAAAACCGATCCAGACTAGCGAATCGAGTGTAGCGGGTCAAGGTCTCTTATGTCTTATATAAGATATAGGATTAGACAGAAATCGTCTGGCGTGCGACAATCGCCGGATTACCCAAATTCAACATCAGAGCTCCAAGGCGTGGGGCGTGCTTTGGCACATCCATGCGTGGGGTTTTGCCGTTACGAAACATGTCCGATCAGCCACTCGTTGAACGTCCTGCCGATACCGAACGCGGTGCCGGCAGTGCGGCATTCAGCCCACTGTATCAGCAGATTAAAAGTCTGCTGCTGCAGGGGCTTGACCGTGGCGAATGGAAGCCGGGCGAGGCTATTCCCAGTGAACTTGAACTGGCCGCCCGCTTCCAGGTCAGCCAAGGCACAGTGCGCAAGGCGATCGACGAACTCGCTGCCGAGAACTTGCTTCTGCGGCGCCAGGGCAAAGGAACCTTTGTGGCCACACACCATGAGGCTAAGGTACGGTTCCGTTTCTTGCGGCTCACGCCCGATGACGCCCATCCGACTACCTCAGGAAGCCGCATCCTGGAATGCAAGCGACTGCGCGCGCCTGCCGATATCGCCGCGCTGCTTGACCTGCGTGCCGGCGACACGGTGATCAACCTGCGCCGCGTTCTTTCTTTCGATGAGTCTCCCACCATTCTTGACGACATCTGGCTGCCGGGAGCATCCTTCAAAGGCTTGACGGCCGAACTGCTGGCCGCGAACCGCAGTCCCCTGTATGCACTGTTCGAATCGGAATTCGGTGTGAGCATGGTCCGCGCAGAGGAAAAGATCAAGGCGGTGGCCGCGAACGACGCTCAGGCCGAGTTGTTGGAAGTCCCGACCGGCCACCCATTGCTACTGGTAGAGCGTGTGTCGTTTACCTATGGTGACAGACCCATGGAGTTGCGAAGGGGGGCATACCTTACGGAAAGGTTCCACTATAGAAACAGCTTGAACTGAGGCTTTCCGGCCTGCCGATTTGATGCCCACGGGGCAAATCGGCGAAAATGCCGGTTGCGCTTTGCAATATATAGATTTTCCGCAATCACTCCGAGGCCAACATGTCCGAAACAGCTTCAAAGAGGCGGCCACAGTACCGCAACCTTACTGTGCCACAGCTCCTGGTCTATCTG
>JAJUJD010000196.1 GCA_029267315.1 Alcaligenaceae bacterium | reverse complement strand
GGGCGATACGGGGCAACCGGAACGCCACTGGCGTCCAGAAAGGCCTTTTCCGTAATACGGTCCTGAACAATGGCGACGGCCTTGGCGCACGGGCGCACCTGCGTGGCAGCCGCAAGAATCTCAAGGCTGCGAGCGGGAACGTTCTCGAATTCAGTCGTGACTGCCTTGCAGCGGGCGGCCAGTTGTTCCAGCGCGGAAGCGTCGTCGTAGGCCGCCTGGATATGCATTTCTGCCACGGCACCCGCCGGGCTGAGAGGGTCCGGGTCAAGTACGGCTACCTTATAGCCAAGGCTTTGCGCCGCATGACAGAACATGCGGCCCAGCTGGCCACCGCCCAACATGCCCAGCCACTGGCCAGGCATGAGGGCGGGCTGATTGCCAGAGTCATTCATGTATGTATATACCTAGTAGATTAAAACCCTACATCAGCACATGGGGCGGTACGACCATGGCGCGGGCCGCTTCCGTCTGCCGCTTGCGGAATTCCACCAGCTGGCTGCGAAGGTCGGAATCCGTGGTTGCCAGGGTCGCGACCACGTGCAGGGCGGCATTGGCTGCACCCGCCTCGCCGATGGCGAAGGTGGCCACCGGCACGCCCTTGGGCATCTGCACAATGGAAAGCAGGGAGTCCTCACCCTTGAGATAACGGGATGGCACTGGGACGCCAAAGACCGGTACGGGCGTCAATGCCGCCATCATGCCCGGAAGATGGGCGGCGCCGCCCGCGCCCGCAATAATTGCGCGCAGGCCGCGTTGCGTAGCGGATTCGCCGTATTCGACCATGTCCAGCGGCATGCGGTGGGCGGAAACCACCCGGGCTTCGTAAGGAATGCCGAACTCTTCGAGGATGGCGACGGCATTCTTCATGACGTCCCAATCGCTGGAAGAGCCCATGATCACGCCGACCAAGGGCGCGTTTGCTTCAGTATTGCTCATAGCGGGCCTCCCCGTTCGAAAATGGAGTCGGAGGTTCAGCCGGCCAGACGCTCAAGCGCCTCGCGATATTTGGCCGCCGTCTTTTCAATGACATCAGCGGGAAGACGGGGTGCAGGCGGGGTTTTGTCCCAATCCTGAGTTTCCAGCCAATCGCGCACAAACTGTTTGTCAAAAGATGGCGGGCTGATTCCTTCGGCGTAGCTATCGGCCGGCCAGAACCGAGAGGAGTCTGGTGTAAGGACTTCATCCATCAGATGGAGCTGACCCGCGTCGTCGAGGCCGAACTCGAACTTGGTGTCGGCAATGATGATGCCTTTGCCAGCAGCGAATTCTGCCGCTTCTGTATACAGCTTCAGCGTGGTAGCACGCAGCTGCTCGGCCAAGGCCGGGCCCACTTCCTTCACCACATAGTCGAAATCGACGTTCTCGTCGTGCAGGCCAAATTCGGCCTTCGCCGCAGGCGTGAAAATGGGTTGCGGAAGTTTGCCAGCCTGGCGCAGACCGGGAGGCAGCGCAATACCGCAGACGCTGCCGCTTGCCCGATAATCATTCCACCCGGAACCAATCAGATACCCACGGGCCACACATTCCACCAGAATGGGCTTTAGACGCTTCACCACAACGGCTCGCCCGACCACCTGGTCGCGCTCTTCCGGCGCCACAACGTCTTGAGGGTCCACGCCGGTGGCATGGTTGGGGATGATGTGCGCCAGTTTTTCCAGCCAGAAATCGGTCAGGCGGGTGAGCACTTCACCCTTGCCCGGCACGGGATCATCAAGAATGACATCGAACGCGGAAATGCGGTCAGTCGCCACGATGAGGAGCTTGTCGTCTCCCACCGCGTACATGTCACGCACCTTGCCGCGCCCCAACAACGGCAGCGACTTTATGGTTGATTGATGGAGGGCCTGAACCACGATGTCATCCTTGATTAACGATTCCGTTTAGACGTGCAATGCTTACTGCACGACCTGCTTGAGTTCGCCGGCAGCGTAGCGGCGAGCCATTTCCTCAAGCGCAATCGGCTTGATCTTGCTTGCGTTGCCGGCGGTGCCGAACTGCTGGTAGCGAGCCACGCAGATCTTCTTCGCGGCTTCACGGGCCGGCTTCAGATATTCGCGCGGGTCGAACTTCGAGGGGTTCTCGGCCATGAAGCGACGAATGGCGCCCGTCATGGCAAGACGGATATCGGTATCGATATTGACCTTGCGCACGCCGTACTTGATGGCTTCCTGGATTTCTTCGACGGGCACGCCATAGGTTTCCTTCATGTCGCCGCCAAATTCGCGGATTTCTGCCAGAAGTTCCTGAGGAACGCTGGAGCTGCCGTGCATCACCAGGTGGGTGTTGGGCAGGCGAGCATGGATTTCCTTGACGCGCTGAATGGAGAGAATGTCGCCCGTGGGCTTGCGGGTGAACTTGTAAGCACCGTGGCTGGTCCCAATGGCGATGGCCAGGGCATCCAGCTGCGTGCGGCGCACGAAGTCGGCAGCCTGTTCGGGATCGGTGAGCAGCTGTTCACGGGTCATGGTGCCTTCAGCGCCATGGCCGTCTTCCTTGTCACCCATCATGGTTTCCAATGAGCCCAGACAACCAAGCTCACCTTCCACAGTGACGCCCAGCTTGTGGGCCATTTCCACCACCTGGCGCGTGACGTCGACGTTGTATTCGTAGTCGGCAATGGTCTTGCCGTCTTCTTTCAGCGAGCCATCCATCATCACGCTGGAGAAGCCCAGATCAATGGCACCCTTACAAACTGCCGGCGATTGGCCATGATCCTGGTGCATGACCACAGGAATGTGCGGATAGCTTTCCACCGCGGCCTGGATCAGATACTTCAGGAAGCCTTCGCCAGCATATTTGCGGGCACCGGCGGAAGCCTGCATGATTACGGGGCTGTCGGTCTCGGCCGCCGCTTCCATGATGGCTTGCACCTGTTCAAGGTTGTTGACGTTGAAAGCCGGGATGCCGTAGCCATTCTCGGCTGCGTGATCCAGTAGCTGACGCATGGAAACTAGGGCCATGTCTTGACCTCCTGAAATAAATGGGTTGAATGCTAAACCAGGTGAATTTTAAGGGTGATCACGAATGTTTGCTTGGACCGGCATCTGCCATGCCACGGACTGCCCCGTGTTTCAGGCCCCGGCCGGTCGGCGTATGGCGTTCTTCGGCCGGAAGGCCTTGACGACTTCGCCGCGCGTCTCGATGTAGGGCCCGCCGATCAAGTCGAGACAATACGGGACTGCGGCAAACACACCGTTCACCACAACTTTGCCGGAGTCATCGCGCAAACCTTCCAGGGTTTCGCGAATCGCCTTAGGCTGACCCGGCAGGTTGATGATGAGCGCGGCATGATCTGCCGTTTCCCGCAATACGGCAACTTGCCGTGACAATATGGCTGTCGGCACGAAGGCCAGGCTGACCTGGCGCATCTGTTCTCCGAAGCCTGGCATCTCTCGCGTGGCAATATCCAGGGTGGCTTCCGGCGTTATGTCGCGCCGCGCCGGGCCTGTGCCCCCCGTTGTAAGGACGAGGTCGCAACCCAAATCGTCGACCAGTTCCACCAAGGTGCGCGACACCGTTTCTCGTTCGTCAGGCACCAGCCGAGTGACGAACTGGGGAGCCTGCTCCAGGGCAGACTCTAGCCAGCTACGCAAAGCAGGAATGCCGGCGTCCTCGTACTCCCCTGAAGACGCCCGGTCAGACACCGACACCAAGCCGACAATGAGGTCGTCGGGATGGCGCCGCTGCATACGTTCCAAACTCTTTGCCATTTCCGCATCAACCATGTCGGATGGCAACCGTCTTGAGCTGCGTGAAACCGTATAGCGCCTCAAAGCCTTTTTCGCGCCCGTAGCCAGATTGCCCGGAGCCACCAAATGGTAGTTCAACGCCGCCCGCTGCCCCGTAATTGTTGATGAAAACCTGACCCGCGCGCAGTCGTCTGGCCAGGCGGAACTGACGGCTGCCGTCTTGAGTCCATACGCCGGCGACCAGGCCATAAGGTGTGCCGTTGGCGATACGCACCGCCTCTTCTTCTGTGTCGAAGGGGATCGCGCACAGCACAGGCCCAAAGATCTCTTCCTGTGCCAGACGGTGCTCGGGTGGAACATCGCTGAGCAACACCGGCACTTGATAGAAACCGCCCGACGGTGCGCTGGCATCGAGTTGCCCCTTGGCGGCAATGGAGATACCACCGGAATCCGCTTCGGTCAGGTATTCCTGCACGCGGCCCAATTGGCGCGCACTGATGAGCGGACCGCAGTCGGGATCATCAGTTGCGGCTCCGGTGCGGGTGGCGCGGAAGAGTTCTGCCAGACGGTTAACCACGTCGGAATAAATGGCACGTTGGATCAGGACGCGGCTGCCCGCGGAGCAGGTCTGGCCGGCGTTCTGGATGATGGCATTGAGCAGCACTGGCAGAGCCGAGTCAATATCCGCATCCGAAAAGACAATTTGCGGCGACTTGCCGCCCAGTTCCAGGGTGACGGGAACAAAGTTGGCTGCCGCAGCCTGTTGCACGGCCTGCCCGGTTTGTGGTGAGCCAGTGAAGGAGATATGGTCGATCCCCGGATGAGCGGCCAGCGCAGCGCCGGCTTCCGAGCCCAAGCCCGTGACGATATTCAGGGCACCAGGCGGCAAACCGTTTTCCGCCAGAATGCTTGCCACGCGCAACAGCGACAAGCAGGCGTCCTCGGCGGGTTTCACCACGCAGGCATTGCCTGCAGCCAGAGCGGCGGCAACACTGCGACCAAAAATCTGCAGCGGGTAGTTCCAAGGCACGATATGCCCGGTAACCCCATGCGGTTCGCGCAATGTGAGTACGGTGAAATCCTGCGGATACGGAATGGTCTGGCCATGTAGTTTGTCGATGGCACCTGCGTAGAACTCGAAGTACCGGGCGATCGCCAAGGCGTCAGCACGAGCCTGACGAGTCGGCTTGCCGGTGTCCTTCTGCTCCAGGGCAGCCAGTTCATCGGTGTGGTCAAGCAACGCTTGCGACAGGCGCAACATCAGACGGCTGCGGGCGGCGGGCGCCATGCGGCCCCAATCGCCTTCGAAGGCATGGCGGGCTGCCTGCACCGCGCGACCGATTTCCGAGCCGCCCGAGCGAGCGATCTGCGCTATTACTTCACCGGCAGATGGGTCGACAACGTCCACGGTGCGGCCATCATAGGCAGCCGACCACTCGTTATCGATGAAGTTCATGTAGCTTGTCATTCCTACTCCTTCGGTATCGGGCCGCCGACCGGCGGCCGCATGCATTCATGCCTTGGTGGC
>JAJUJD010000090.1 GCA_029267315.1 Alcaligenaceae bacterium | reverse complement strand
TGCTGCTGGCGAGCGGCGGCCTTTAGGTTTCATTGCCTGAATCGACCAAAATAGACATGGATGGGACAGTTCCTGGACGGATTGCTTCAGCACATGAGAGCTGGGCGAACGAATCAGTTACCAAGAAACCGTTCGACTGCCTGGGCCAGCAGCAGTGGCTGGTCAAGATGAACCATATGCCCGCACTGCTTGATACGAACGCGTTCAAGTGACCTTACCAGGTTCAACCGTGACTCGAATTCCTGACGCGAGAAGCGTTCAGGGTCGATGGGAGTCTGTTCGGGGGTATCCCCCTCTACCCAAAGCACTCTTGCTTCGATATTCTGCCACGCCGCCAGCACCTCATCACAGCGATACAGTATGGGGTTCACGCGTTTATGCTGCGCATCAGCCATCACATGCCACCGCCCATCAGCCTTGAGTTCGGCCCACTGCCCGGCCAGCCAAAGCGCAAAACCCTTGTCCATGTGGCGGCTAAGTTTCATCAAATGAATGGCGACTTCCTCCTGACTGGCGAAGGTTCGCATGGAAACTGGCGTCTTCAGTTGCTTGAGCCATTTTGCCAAGCGAGCAGGAGCTTGCGCGGGGTCTGTTCGAGCCAGTCCAAAGCCTTCCACATTGATCAGTCGCCGGATGCGTTCAGGGCAGGAACCGGCATAGATCATGGCGATATTGCCTCCCATGCTATGACCCAGCAGATCGATCTGCACGTCGGGAGAAATATGATCGATTATCGCGTCCAGGTCGGCGTAATAATCGTAAAACCAATAACTGTCGCCGGGGGGTGCCTTGCTGCCTCCGAAGCCGCGCCAATCCAGCGCGACGATATTACGCGTAAGGCTCAGGGAGTCGACGAACTGTTGAAACGATGCGCCCACGTCCATCCAGCCATGAGCGATGAGCAGCGGCGGTGAGTTCGGCTGCGCGGCTTCTTGGGCCGGCCAACGTCGTAGACGATACGAGACGCCGGTACGAATCTGGATTTGTTCAACAAGGGGGGCCCTGCACGGGGTATACATAGAGCTTGCGTTCATGGCGTAAGGCTACCACCAAACGCAAGCTTGGCCCCTCGTGATTCGACAGATGTCGTCTTACCGTTTGGTTCTGGAAATAAACGACCGCGTATACCACCCTAATACTATGGCGCTGACCAGCGTGGCAAAAGCCATGGGCATAAGAAAGGTCATGTCTTCGGTGGGCAAGCCGAGTATGAGATGATTCGGCATGAATGCCAGCCCGACCAAGCCGGTCGTTAAAAACATTGCCACAACGATAGCCGTCACCAGTATGACGAGCTTGAAAAGCGCTGCGTCGAATTCTGCTCTGTCCTTCATTGTCGTCCTCTCCCTGATTGGGTTGCTTTTTTAAGTGTTGATCGCGCACCTTGTACGGCACAGGAACGCTGAAAAGAGAGCCTTCAAACTTTAGTTAGAGCGATAGAGCCTCCACACCCTACGCTCGATAAATAAAGAATCACAGCTTCTGCGTCAACAGAAAATCAGTAAAACCCCTCATTGAATGGATGAACAAATTCAGTATTTATCGTCCAGGCGCGGGAAGCTCAGTCACCCGCTGCTTCATTTCTTATTCGACTCACCACGTCTGCCAGGTCTGACCACTCATCTTGACCGGCCAAGACCGTACGCATGTAGTTGACCACCCCTGACACCTGGTGGTCGTTCAAGCTGTGTCTGAAGCCGGGCATGTACCCTACACTGCTGCTGGCTGGCTCCTGTACACCATCCAGCACGTAGCGCACCGCGTTATCCGGGTCATCCAGGTACAGCGAAGTGCTGAACCGCAGCTCGAACCGCTCGCCAAAGACTGCCGGTCCATCGCCGGCGTGATGGCAGCCAAGGCATGCAGACGCAAACAGCCGGGCGTCCGCGGTCGACACCTGGGCAAGGACTGATTGCGCCGGTCCGGTCTGATCGGATGTGGAGCGCGTCGAACCGGCGTCCTGATTAGCCGCAAGGGAAGCCAGATACACAGCCATGGCTCGGGTGTCCGATTCAGGTATCCGGGACGTGCCTTCCCGGACCACCGGAGCCATAGGCCCGCCCGCGGCCCCGTGCGAATCGACGAAACCATGGCGTAGATAGTCAAACAAGGCTTTTTCCGACCACGGCACTGGCGCTGGGGCATCCTCGTTCAAAGCCGGTGCAATCCAGCCCTGCGCTTCGCCACCTGCCAAAAAGTTGTCGCCCTTTTTTTCCGCTCCCAACGCATTGCGTGGCGAGTGGCACGCGGCGCAGTGCCCGGCCGCTCGCGTCAGATACAGACCACGGTTCCAGTCATCGGACTTTTCGGCTGCAGGCTCGATCGGGTCGCGATCCAGAAACAACAGGTTCCATCCGGCCATCAAGGGACGGATATTCAATGGAAACGGCAGTTTCGTTTCAGGGGGTACCGAATTGACGGGCTCCGTCGACATAAGGTAGGCGTAAAGGGCCTCCATGTCTTGCGCTGTCAAATGTGTAAAGTGGGTGTAGGGGAACGCGGGGTACAGGTAGGTGCCGTCACGAGCGATTCCGCGTCGCATGGAGCGATCAAACGCTTCGAACGACCAGCTGCCGATTCCGGTCTCCGGATGCGGCGTGATATTGGTTGAATACACAGTGCCAAACGGCGTTTTCATGGCCAGCCCGCCAGCGTTCGGGGCGCCCCCGGGGGCTGTATGACACACCACGCAGTTCCCGGTCGCTGCAACGTTTCTTCCGCGCAGCAATTGCTCCTCGCCGGCGCTGGCCGGAGGTCCTTCGACGGGATCTATCTCGGGTTGCCATACATAGGCGAAAAGCGCCAGCATGACGACCAGCAAGGCAATCAGTATCCCGATCCAGGTTTTGTGATGTCGAGCCGTCATGTCTTGTCCTCACCTCGTGCTTCCATGGCTGCCTTTACTCGTTCAGGAGTAAACGGCACTTCCCTGAGCCGAACGCCCGTTGCATCGAATATGGCATTGGCAATAGCCGCCGGACCGGGCACCGAAGCCGATTCACCTGCCCCAAGCGGCGGATTGCCGTTGGCAGGCATCAATATGACGTCGATTTCGGGCACCTCCGGGAATTTCAGGATGGGATACGCGCCCCACTCAAGGTCAACCACCCCTCGCTCGTCAAATGAAACGGACTCCTTCAAGGTACGGCTGATAGCCTGAATCACATTGCCGTGAAGCTGGTGTATCACCCCTGCGGGATTGACGATCAGTCCACTGTCTTGTCCAACGGTGACTTTCACAATGCGGACGTGGCCGCTTGCGACATCCACCTCTACATCAACCGCCCAGCAGCACCAGGAAGCACCCACCCCCGGAAACTTTCCATGCACATATCGATGTTGAGAGAAGCCGCGTCCGCGAAGTAGCCCGTTCCGGGCGCTCGACTGGTTCCCAGGCGAAGGACGGGGATCCCAACCCGCCCGCTCTGCTACGGCCTTCACCAGGGCAATTGGCCGCGGGTCGTCCATGAAGCGCAGCCTGAACTCGACAGGATCCGCCTGCTGTGCAGCAGCCAGTTCATCCATGAATGACTCATGCGCAAAAACATTCGGCAAAGCCGCAACGCCGCGTATCCACGAGGCGCGCACCACCGGCGCCATGTCGAGCGCCTCGATACGGGTGTCTGAACAGCGGTACTGCGGTATGGCGGTCCTGTCACCCATCTCGAACGTCGTCGGCTGGTTCGATTCCTTCCCCACCAAAATCAGTGGCAGTGTCGGAGACCCGTTGGAGGGGTATCGTGTCGTGAACTGATATGCGAGCGTGTCGTCGCCGGTGATGCGACCGGCCACCTCCATCAGCTGTGCCGTGCCCTTTGGCTCCCACGCATGTTCCTCTTCGCGCATCAGCTGCACACGGACCGGACGCCCAAGATGCTTGGCCAGCAGCGCAGCCTCGGCCGCAGCGTCGTCGGCGCAGTTGCGCCCGTAACAACCCGAGGCTTCCATCCGAACGACGCGAATCTGTTCTTCCGGCAGGTCCAGCAGGTTGGCAATGTCCGAGTGCAGATTATGCGGGTTCTGCGAGCCAGACCACACTGTCATCACATCATCTTTCCACTCTGCCACACCGCAAGACGGCCCGATCGACCCATGCATCTGAAACGGCCAAACGTAAGTGGCTCGGAGTGTGCCGGCTTCGTCTTCCTTCAGGGCGGCCTCTACATCACCTTTGCTCTCGAGCGGGCGCACCTCATGGGGAATACTGGTCAGTGCGTGATTCAGGTCTGACAGGTCTTCCAGTGATGGCGGGGCTTTCCAGTCGATTTTCAATGCACGGGCGGCATCGATGGCGTCTTCTTCACGCTCGGCCACAACCGCTACGAAATCCTTGATCACGACGATGTCTACCAAGGTGGAAATGTGCGCGACTGAATCCTTATCAAGGGATTCAAAGCTCGTTCCGACCATGTCACCCGCGTCACGCCCGGGATAAGGAGGCCGTACCACGCGCGCATGAAGCATGCCCGGCAGGCGCATGTCATGCACATAAATGAGCCCACCTGTAAGTTTCGCTGGGATATCCACCCGCGCAACCGACTTGCCCACGTATGCATAGTCTTCAGGATCCTTGAGTGGCACGTCCTCGTTCAACTGCATTGAAAACGTTTCACCGCTGATCAGCTCTGCGTACGACAAGCCTTGGCCTTCGGCCGTCTCAACAACACCATCCTTTACCCTAAGCCGGTCGATGGGCACATTCAGATGCTGAGAGGCACGCGTTACCAGAAACTGACGTGCCTGCGCCGCTGCGCGTCGCATGGGAACCGATGCTGACTGGATTGACGCACTGGCGATGGTCGGACCCTGGTTCGGTGTTCGATCGGTGTCTCCCAAAACCATTATGACCCGCTCAAGTGGCACATAAAGTTCGTCGGCAACTATCTGGGTGAACGCCGTGCGAATACCGGTTCCCAAATCCACGTGCCCATTGCAAGCCACTACGTTGCCGTCGGCCGTGATTGCGATAAACGACTCAACCAAATCCTTGGGAACGAGCTGAGAGCCTGCGTCCATCGCCGGGCCGGCTCCCGCCGCCCACGCTCTTTTCAAGGACACGGGCACCGCAAATGAAACCAGCAGACAGCCGGCACCCTTGAGGAAGGATCGGCGCGACAATTCCATACGCTCTGACGAGTCATGCATTGGCATTTCCCCGAATAACACTGTTTTCCCCGGCTTGCGGAGCGGATGCGCTCTTGCCACGGTTGTCGGCCGCCTGGCGCACCGCTTGCATGATCTCGATATGCGTGCCGCAGCGGCAAAGGTTGAACGCCAGTTCGCGACGAATTTCTTCATCGGTGGGAGCCGGGTTCCGATCAAGCAAGGCGCGTGCGGCCATTACCATGCCGTTGATGCAGTAGCCGCACTGTGCGGCCTGTTTATCGATAAAGGCCTGTTGCACCGGGTCTGGCTTCTCAATGCTGCCCAGACCCTCTAACGTTGTAATCTTGCGGCCGACCACCCCAGAGACCGGTATGAGACAGGACCGGGCAGCGACGCCATCAATCAGGACAGAACAGGCACCACATTCACCCAGGCCACAGCCATACTTCGGACCGTTCAGCTCCAGGTCATTGCGCAGGATATAAAGCAAGGGCGCATCAGGCCTTACTTCCACCGTGTGATCGGCACCATTTACATTCAGCGTGAATTTATTTGAGGTCATAAGCTAAACGAGACGTTGGGTCACCGCTTTAAGGAAAATGAAAAGATTGAGAGCAGCGCTACGCGGGATTAGAAACCGTGGGCTGCTGAAGCACCATCGGGTCTGGCCATCGAGTTACGGCTCATTCGGATGGGCAACCCCAGCACCTTCCCCTGGCGCTGCCGAGCCGTCTTGCGATCTGTTGGAACTGGCGCCTGCCTCGCGCGAGGAGGTGGCGGTGCTGCCGCTGGATGCGCCCTCTATCTGCTCGTCTCGACTGTCGTTTGTCGTACTGCGGCTGTTGGAGCGCTTGCCGTGGGCGTCAGATTCGGGTTGGGAAGACTGCGATGCGTGGCCACCTGCGTCCCTCTGTTCAGTGCGCTGGTGGTCGTCTTGCGAATGAGAGTTGGAAGCCCCGCCAGACTCTTGAGCCGCAGGTGCTGACTGACTTGACGCCACGCCGGTTGTTGCAAGCAACAAAGACGCGCTAAAGATGGTTGTGAAGACGAATGATTTCATGTGACTCCCCGAAGTTCACTTCGGGGAGCAAGTCACATACCTGAAGAATTATGGAAGCGCTCAGGAGTTAAGGAAGTCCGACACAACTTGATTGAATCGCCTCGGATGCTCCAGATGTGGGAAATGACCACACTCTTCGAATACTTCGATAGTGCAGTCGGGAATGACTTCAGAGGCTGCCAGGGCACGCTCCACAGCACCACGTATATCTTGCCGGCCCCAGACTATAAGAGTTCGAGCCCTCAGCTGGTCCAAGCGCTCCAGCAGTCTGAAAGGCCGCACCAGATCGAGGTCCATCATGCCCGCCAAAGTCGCCTTATAGGCATCGGCCATGCCGGATCTCGCGTAAGAAGTCAGCTGGCTCAGCAACAGCTCATCGGGTACGCTGGATGGCGTGTACACCACGCTTTCCATGCGTTTGCGACACGACTCCCAAGTCGGATCGTCGAAGGCTTGCAGAGCAGTTTGCAGTACTCGGGCCAGCGAGGCGGCGAACTCTGCTTCGGGGTTGAATGATGTGCCACTTCCGATAATGATCAGATTCTCGACGCGCTGCGGCGCGGCGAAATAAACAAGCGCAGCCACCTGACCACCGAAAGAGCTGCCTGCCACACTGAACTTATCTATGCCCAAGGCGTCGAGGCTGGCCAGTATGTGTTCGGTGATCTTTTGCTGAGGGGCAACGCCCTCGTATGGTGCCAGGTCGGTAAAACCATGGTTCAGCATGTCCAGCGCGATGACTCTGTGACTTCGCGCAAGATAGGGAATATTCTTGAACCAGATATCTGCCGACATGCCTACCCCGTGCAGCAGCACCAGCGCGGGGCCAGACCCCGCATGCAGGTAGCGGGTATTTATCCCGCCAACGTCGACAAAGCCGACGCGCAATTGTTGTTCCATGTCACGCTCCTTTCAAACCAGAGGCAGCAGTCGGTCGGCGGCCTCGCGCAACGCCGTCGGGCCGATGACGAGACCGTCTTCCACTATCTGCTCGTTCTCAATCCAGATGGATTGGCGCCTTAGAACGCCGTCGGGATGATTCTCGCCCCCGCCCGGAACCCACCATGGCATCCCCATGCCGACGGCGTTATTCCCCAACTCACGGGCGTCCTCGATAAAGGACGCGCCAGCCAGCCGCGCTGCAGGATTCAGTCCGTAGGTGAAGTGGATTATGTAGCCATACTGGCCTGCGCCGGCCCGTCGCAATGCCCGCTCAAGAGTGACACGGTCCTTGGTCGGCCCTCAGAATTCGGACGGAGCCGATTGCCTGGTGGGAATACAGGTGAGGCGGTCCGGGGAACTGATGAAAAGAGGCAAACACGACGCAGCTGGGACATGTAAGAGGGCTTTTTGTAAGCCCTTCCGCCTAGAGTTGTCATCCCACAGTGTGGTCCGACATAGGGACAAAATAGGGACGAATCCCGATCTCGTCAGGAAAGGAAAAATGCTTACGAACATATCGCCCGTAAGCCTTTAAATTTCCTGGGAATATTTGATCGGGACGGCGGGATTCGAACTCGCGACCCCTTGCACCCAAGGGCCGTAGTCTCTAGTCCTACGACCTGTCTCAAATATAAAACTGGTAGTGTTGCACTACGGCGCCGTCACTGGCACCACCATATCATTGAGATTTTAGGCGTTTTTGACCGATCTTATAAGTAGTTATAGCTATCTAACCGTCGACAGACTTTATTCCCTTTCGACAGACTTTATTCCCACTCTTCATGCTTGAAGTGTGGAAATAAAGTCTGTCGAGTTTTGCCCTATGCACAGATTCTTAGGAAAACTGATTTAAAGTTTGTCGATGCAAGGGCTTCTCATTCGAACGGGTCAATAAATTGAACGAAAGTCCGTCGGACTCGACAGCCACGTTGACAGAAACCTATCCACTCACCGGCGCATCCCTAGACGCAACACGATGATCATTTCCTCGACCCGGACGGCTTCGATACCCATCCATTCATCTCCATAAGAAGCCCCCCGCAATAGCCTCAGGTGACAACATTTCTTTTTTAAAGTTTTAGTATATTGTGGCGTGGTCAACAGAAAAAAGGCTGCGTGAGTCGTCGCTCAACACTCCGGACGAACCATCGAAGTGGAAAACGCGCTCTACAATAACGAAAGCAATATGCAACGCACCAAACTTAAAATCGGCCTGGCGCTTGGCAGTGGATCAGCCCGTGGCTGGTCGCACATCGGCATCATTCGAGTCCTTGAAGAAGCGGGCATCGTCCCGGATATCGTCTGCGGAACGTCGATCGGTTCGCTGGTCGGGGCTGCCTATGCCGATGGCCAGTTGGATTCTCTTGAGCGGTGGGTCCGCGCCTTGACCTGGCAAAGCGTTATAGGTCTGCTCGATCTATCGATGAACGGAGGCCTGATTCATGGAGAAAGACTCTTTGCCTTTCTTCGCTCCCACTTTAACGACAAAGACGTTGCCGCATTGCCAAAAGCCTTTGGCGCCGTCGCCACCGAACTTATCACGGGCCGCGAGGTATGGCTGCGCGAGGGGTCCGTCATCGACGCTTTGCGTGCTTCAGCAGCTTTGCCAGGCCTGTTCAAGCCGTATCAAATCAAAGGGCGCTTGCTAGTGGATGGCGCACTGGTCAACCCTGTTCCCGTATCGCTATGCCGCGCCATGGGCGCTGACCTGGTTATCGCAGTGGATTTGAATTCCGATCTTATAGGACGCCATTTCGATCTAAGCGACGCAACCGAAGAACCGAAAGCGCCCGAACCGCCCAGCACTTATGCAACCGTATTGGATAAGCTCTCGATGAAACTCGGGCGCTTAAGGAGTGGACCCGCATCCTCGCCCCAAATGCCGTCTATTTTCGACGTACTGAGCATCAGTCTGAACATCATGCAGGTGCGGATTACTCGTAGCCGCCTGGCCGGCGAACCCGCCGACGTGCTAATTCGCCCGCGTCTGGCAGACTTTGCACTGATGGACTACCACCGCGCCGCCCAGGCAATCGAGGAAGGCGAGCGCGCAGCACACCATGCTCTATATGAAATCAAAGAGCTGTCCGGGCGGCGTTGAAAAAGTCCGAACGCCCGACAAGCTAAACAACATCCACGGAGCCGGTCTCTTTGGTCGCGGCCACCGCCGGAGTGATTACCGACTTACCTGACGGGACTCGACATCTAACGATTGAACCGCCTCGGCATCTTCCCCTTGGGCCATCGCCTGCGAGACCAGTCCTGAGGCAGTAGCAACCCGAGATTGTGCCTCATGGTCTTCCAGCATACGCAGAACGCGTTCTCGGATCATCGCGTCATGCAGTTCGGCTTGACGCAACTCGTCGCGCAGTGACTTCAACAGCGATGCGGCCATGAACACCATCAACACCATGAACGGGAAGGCGGCGATGATAGAAATGGTTTGCAGGGCTTCAAGCCCGCCCGTCAGCAATAGTACGCCCGCCACACTGGCCTGGATAACCCCCCAGACAAAACGCAACGTGCGGCTTGGCACCAGCACCCCCTTCGCGGTAAACATGCCCAATACAAACGTCGCCGAGTTGGCGGACGTGATCACAAACAGCGCAATCAAAATCAGAATAAGAATGCTGCTAATGTCATACGCGGGCAGTAGTTCAAGCACACCAAACAAACCGGCACTAACTTCTGCGCTTACTAACTGCGCCAAGCCGGCATCCTCGAACATTTCAAAATATAGCGCCGACCCGCCAAACGTCGAAAACCAGAGCGCGCTCAACAAAACGGGAACGCCTATGACGCCCAGCAGGAACTCGCGTATCGTGCGCCCACGTGAAATACGCGCAATAAATGAACCAACGAATGGCGCCCACGACAGCCCCCAGGCCCAGTAGAAGATCGTCCAGCGCTGGACCCAGTCTTCGCCGGTGTACGGCGACATGACAAAGCTCATGCCAAACATGTTATTGAAGTAATCGCCAACGGCGTTCGTCATGGCTGCTGTAATAAAGTCGGTAGGGCCGGCAAAGAAAACAAAAACAAGCAATAGGGCCGCCAGCACCATGTTCACGTCACTGACATAGCGGATACCACTTTCAAGGGACGTTAATGATGCCAACAGGAAAACCAGACTGATCCCGGCAAGAATCAGCAGCTGTGATTCGAACCCAAAAGACAAGCCAAAAATGGCCTCAGCCCCACTATTCAGCTGAATCATGCCCAGACCCAGCGTCGTGGCGACACCAAACACGGTAGACACCACCGCCAGGATATTGATGGCATGCCCCAGACCGCCGTCGACGCGATCACCCAGCGTGGCACGGAACCCTTCGCTGATCAGACCGCCACGTTGCAGACGAAAGCGCACGTACGCGATGGTCAGGCCAACCACCGCAAAGTTGGCCCATTGATGGAAGCCCCAGTGGAACAGGGAATATTGCATCGCCAGGCTGGCCGATTTCGGGGTGGCGGGTTCAGCCTGCCCCAAAGGCGGCGTGATGAAGTGGGTCATAGGCTCGGCCACGCCCCAGAACACCAGGCCCACCCCCATGCCCGCCGAAAAGATCATGCCCAGCCAGGAAAGATATGAGAACTCGGGGGCTTCGCCCTCGACACCCAGACGGATCGTGCCGTAGCGACTTAAGGCCACCCCCAGACAAAACACAAGAAAACCGGTGGTGATGACCAGATACAGCCAGCCAAAATGAGAGGTAGTGAAGTACAGGGCCCGGGCCGCACCAGCGGCCAGTTCTACGGGGTTCACAGCCCCATAAAACACAAACCCGCATAAAATCAGCGCAGAAATATAAAAAACCCAGCCGGGTCGTTCAGACATCAAACCCCTGAAACATCCAGGCGTGCCATACCTGAACATAACGCCATCCCCAGTGCCAAGCGTCCATTTTCACGCACGATCAGATGGACGCAGTCCGCCTCGGCATCAAGAGTGAAGCGGCCACGTTCTTCGTGGCCTTCGCGTGCAGGGCCTTGCACGATCAGTTGCTCGCGCCACGTTACTTTGACGGTCGCTGCGTCGGTGCCATGTATCGTAACGTCGCGCACCGTCACGTCGAGGGAGTAATCAACGATATTTTTCTTGTTGACTGAGGCGCCGAAGAGGCCGCCCAGTTGAAGCGCATCTTCTTTCTTGAGGGTCATGGCGATACTGCCTGTATGGACACCGTCTTTCTGGATGCGGATATCAACCTGAAAACATGTGCCGTCTGCAATGTTGGTGTCTGTCCATTCAAGCAGCGCACCGGGGTCATAGTCACGCATCAATCCTCCGGCCTCATCGCAGATGCGTTGCAAATATTTTTGGATGTCGTTAGAGGATAATCCGTGTGCATCTGAAACCATAATGCGCTCCCTATATTGACAGTAGCTCAATGTGTTTGCCAAACATCACTATACCGCTTGAGAAGCGCCTCGGACAGAAATCAGATAGAGCTGAAACATGCGAGTGGAGCCTCGCAATCATTTCATCCTGCTTACCTGTGCGCGCGACGCTTTGTGCAGAACCTGGTCCAAGGCGCTGGCAAATGCACGCCTGACTGAAAGCCGCTGGTCCCTGAGCCGTGGGTAAGCGTCATGTGAAGGCCGCCTAGTCACGGCCGCCGAACCAGTCCAAAGTGGTGCCCATCAAAAAGTAGTGGGGATCACTATGTCTACAAGTGAAGTGCGAGTATCGAACCGCAAGGGTCGGCCCAACTATCCTCTTGCCTACAAGCGTGAGGTGGCGATGGCGGCGTGTGCTCCGGATATTTCCGTTGCGAAGGTGG